>JBCNOA010000082.1:0-16137 GCA_039594095.1 Dyella sp. | reverse complement strand
GCGCAAGCCGCGCAGGCCCGTCGGAGCGGAAGCGGACGCACGGCCCCAGGAGGGCCGAGAAGAGGGTGACGATGACCGACGCACGGGGATCGGACAGCCGGATCGGCGAGACGAACGCCCGGCGCACGCCCGGCACGCCCTGCTGGGTGAGTCTGATGGTGCACGGACCGGCCGCCGCCCACGACTTCTACCGGGCCCTGTTCGGCTGGGAGTTCCGGCCGGGCCCCCAGCAACTGGGCCCGTACGCGCGGGCACTGCTCGACGGGCGCGAGGTGGCCGGCATCGGACAGCTCCCCCCGGACCGGCACCTTCCCACCGCCTGGACGCCGTACTTCGCCTCGGACGACGTCAACGGGACCGCCGGAACGGTGGGCCGGTGCGGCGGCACGGTCGGTGTCGGCCCCCTGGACGCGGGCGAGGCGGGCCGCATGGCACTCGGTTCCGACCCCGCGGGTGCCGTCTTCGGCGTCTGGCAGGCGGCCGCGCACCTGGGCACGGCCGTCGCCGGGGTCCCCGGCACGCCGGCGTGGAACGAGCTGCTGACGTACGAGTCGACGAGCGTCGCCAAGTTCTACGCGTCGGTGTTCGGCTTCGAGCCGGTCCCGGAGACCTCCACCGGCCGCGACTACGTCACCCTGCGTCTCGACGGCCGGCTCTGTGCCCGGGCCGAGGAGCGGGGCCTGGACCGAGGGCTCGGCTATGCCGCCGGTTTCGCCGCGCGGGTGGTGGAGCACGGCGTGCTGGGCTACGCCATGATGAGCTGCGCCACGCTGGGCGATGCGCTCAAGCTCTGGATCCGCTTCGCCCCCACCCTGGTGGGCGGATTCGAGGTCCGCCAGGCCACGGGCGCGGGCGGGCTGGAACTGACCATCGAAGACCTCTATCCGACCCTGCCGGGCCGCACGGTGGCCCTGGACCGGTTCGTCGCCTTCACCGTGCGTTTGGGCGAACTGCTTGCCGGCGTACCGCTGAGCGTGCTGGCGCTGTATCTGCCGGCACGCATGCTCTCCCGTTTCGTGGCGTCGGGCGACGGCATCAGGCTTCCGCCGATGGCTGCGGACCCGGCGCAGATCCGCTTGCTGGTGCCGGCCAGCGCGCTGGACGCGGCCATCGTCACCGGCCATCCGGCGGTGCTGGGCGTGCTGCTGCAGCAGTGCGAACTCGAACACGCCCGCGCCCGGCAGCCGGGCGACTGGGCCGGCCGCGTCGAACGCCTGCTCGAACGGCGCCTGGATACGCCGATCCCGATCGAAACGGCGGCCAGGGCGCTGTGCGTCTCGACCCGCACGCTCAAGCGCCGGCTGCAGGAGGAAGGCTGGAACTACCGCGCCGTGGTCGACGAAGTGCGCAAGCGCGAGGCGCTGCGCGCCATGAGCAATCCGTCGCTGCGCATCGAGGACATCGCGGCCATGGTCGGCTACACCGATCAGGCCAACTTCGCCCGCGCCTTCCGGCGCTGGACCGGCAAGGCGCCGGGCTCCTACCGCGCGCAGGGCAACAACGTCACGCCGCTGCGGCAACCGGCAGCCGCCGAGGCGCAGGGCGATGGCGACTGCGATTGCGACATAGCGGCCTAGGCCGCTGCGATACCGCTCAACCCCACAGGCCGCCGCCGGCAGGTGCCAGCGGCGAGGCCAGCACGGTGCGGTCGAGCCAGGATGCGTTGAACCACTCGACGAAATCGCTGCGCATCTGCGGCGTGAGTTCGTGCTTGGCCAGGTAGCGCCGCTGCGTGCAACCGGCCCGTTGCCGCGCTAGCTGCACGGCGGCATGCCCGGCCGCCTCCACCGGCACGCTTTCGTCCAGCACGCCGTGTCCGACGAAGGCATGCAGATAGCGCATGCCTTCGCGCGGCGCGATCGCCGGCCAGCGGCCGCCCAGCAATCCCAAGCCGCTGACGCATTCGCTCGGGCACAAGGCCACCGCCGCACCCAGCGTGCCGCCCTGACCGAAGCCCGCGACAGCAGTGCGCGAAGCATCCACGCCCAGCCACGCCTGCAAGGTGCGGACGAAACCGACCATGCCTTCGACGCTGGAACGGAATTCGGGGCTCGGCGCCTCGGCGTGGTCCGCACCACGCATGTCCCAGGCGAACGCGCCGCGGCGCACCGGGATGCATGCACGCGGCATGACCACCGCCACGCCTTCGGCGATGGCGCCGGCCATGCCGGCGAGTTGCTGCTCGTTTTCTCCTGCGTCGTGCAGCAGCACGAGCAGCGACGCTACGTAGCCGTATCCGCCCTTCCTGAGCAGGAAGGGAAACGCGAAGCGGGGATCTTCGATCCATTCCAGTCCCTGGTCGCGGTAGGGCGGCATCCAGTGCCGCGAGAGCAGAGAAGTTTGGCGTGACATGATTGTCTGGCTGAGTGTGCGGACCTGCGTTGCGCCTCGCCCGATGAAGTCTGCAAGAGGCGCCTCTGGCGATGCGCGCGGCGCATCGTCTCGCGTGCCGTCCATCGCCATGCTTGCGTGCGACCGGTCACGGAATGAATGCAGTATCCGGATCCGCCGGCACGACGGCAGGTGATTTCAGGCCCTCGCCACCGCAGAAAAGGCCAGCGCCGTCACACGCCGGGCAAGCAGCCGGCGCCCGTCATCCGCTCGCTGCGGGGCGAAAGGACGGCACCGCCTCGCAGCCGGCCATCGCGCAGGTCAGCGCGTATACGTCAGCGTGCCGTAGCCCAGCTGATCGAAGCCGCCGCTGTTGGGGCCGTAGTCTCCGCCGCCGCCTTCCGGCCGCACCTTGGCGGCGAAGGCCTGCACGGCGGGCGACTTCAGGCCCTTGAGCACCACGTAGTGGTTGTAGATCAGCTCCCACACGGGGCGCGTGTTGCCGCGGCCGCCCGGCGAAATGACGGCCTGGGTGACGTCGCTGTTGCTGTAGCTGGTGTACGGCACGTCCTCGCCCAGGTTGTAGCGCGCGGCGTACTCGGCACCCTTGAGCACGCGGTTGTCCTCGTAGCCGAAGAGATCGTCGCCCTGGTTCCACGCCATCTGGCAGAACACGCCCAGCAGCGCGACGTCGAGCATCGCATGCCCCTGGTCGCGCCCGCTCTCCTGCAGCTGGCCGATGCCGCCGTCGTAGACCTTCCACACCGCGTGATCGATCGCGCCGTTGCCGGCGCCATGGCGGAAATACGCGGTCGCCTCCCGGTAGATGTCGTGGCGATCGGTCAGGACGCCGATGGCCAGCATGCTGCTCATGTTGGCCAGGTCCCAATTCGCCCAGTAGTGGTCGATCTTGGTGTTGTTGTGCCGGACCAGGAAATCGTGATTCATGGGATAGAACACGGTGAGCATCATGCGCTGGAAGCGGGCGAAGTCCTCGCGCTTCCAGCCCGCGTAGCCGCGCAGCATCTCGCCCGCGTTGGCGAGCTGGTATCCGTAGATGCCCGAGGCGAGATATCTGTCCGTGCTGCCGCCGATGCCGGTCAGCGTCGCGGACCATTGGTTGAGCACGTCCACGGCCTTGTCGGCATAGTCCTTGTCGCCTGAGACACGCCAACGCAACGCCAGCGCGTACGCAGCGGCCGCGTCGTTGTAAAGCAGCGAGTAGTTTTCCGGATGCAGGTGATCGCCGCCCCGATACACCATGGCCTGGGGGCGCGGCATCCACGAGAGCGAGGCATGGCGATTGTCGATCAGCCGCTGCCAGCCGTCGCTCCACGGCTGCGCCCCCTGCTTCACCTTCGCGCTCATCCGCGCGAAATCCTGCTCGGTATGCAACAGGCCCGGATGCACGAAAGCCCTGCCTTCGGCGCTCGCCTGCCCGACGCCGCCGAGCACGCATGCCCATGCCAGCAGGCACGCGATCGTCGTCGCGCGCGTTCGATTCCCCGTTCGATGTCTCATCCGTCGTTCGTCCTGGATCGTTCGTCTTGCATGTGCGGTGTCGCTCCCATCGAAACGTCTTGTATGCGAACCCGATGACAGGCGCACATGCATGCAGTTCAAAAGCGGCGATGCGTCACACAGGCAAATTCCTTCGACGGCCGCGCGGAAGATTCACGCCACCGCATGGCCTGGAACGACAAGCGCGTGGCCCGGACTGACCGGTCAAAAGGCCTGCCGCGAGACCGCTTTCATGCCGACGTGCGTCCGTTCGAGATGCCTGCGTCTTGCCAGCCGTGCGACATCGATGCCTCGCGACACGCATCGCCGATCGTGATGCAGCGATCGGCGATGGCGGCCACGCCGGCACGGTGCGAGATCACCAGCAGGACCGTCGACGGCAGCCGACGCTTGAGCGTGCGCAGCACAGCCCGTTCGGAAGCGGCATCGAGGGCGCCGGTGGATTCGTCCAGCAAGGCCAGGAACGGCCGGCGCAGCAGCACCTGCGCCAGCAGCAGCCGCTGCAGCTCGCCGCCGGACAGCTGGCCCGTCGCACCGCGCAGCGGCGTATCGAGCCCCTGCCCTCCACCTTGCAGCCGGCGGTCCAGGCCGACATCGGCGAGCGCGGCGTGCATCGCCGCATCGCTCGCCGACGGATCGGCCCAGCGCAGGCACTCGCGCACAGTGGCTTGCCAGGGGCGCACGTGCTGGCTCACGTAGGCGCCGTGTCCGACCACTTGCCGGTATGCCGCGAAATCGATCGTCCGCCCGCCGAGGCGCGCGACGAACACCGCCGGTTCGATGAGCCCGGCGAGCACGTCCGCGAGGCTGCTCTTGCCGGCGCCCGAATCGCCGGCGATCAAGGTCATCTCGCCCGGCACCAGCGGCAGATCGCGCACGTCGACGCCATGCAGCGTGGTGGTGATCCTCACGTGCTCGATCCGGATCGGCGCGCCCGCCTCCGCCATGTCGGGCAGCGGCGCCCGCGCGTCGGCGTCCAGCGCCATGTAGCGCCGCCATAATTCGAACGCCGCGCCCGCGGAACGCAGCTGACGGAAGCTCTGCCGCGTCGATACCAGATAAGGCAGCAGCCGTCCCAGCAGCAGGCTCACCGCGATGAGCGACGCCCGCGCCTCGCCCTCGCTGCGATGGGCCAGGACGAACATCGCGGCGATGCCCAGCGCTGCCATCGACTCCAGCAGCAGCCGGCCGGACGACTGCATGTCCAGCTGGCGCTCGTAGCCGCGCGCGAGCCGTCCCGTCATGTCGCCATAGGCCGCTCGTTCGGCCTCCTCGCGCCCGAACGAACGGATGTGGCGCAAGCGCCGCGGAAAATCCTCGCTGAGCCAGAACAACTGCGTCATGTCAGCCACGTAGGCGCGACTCACCGCCGACTGTTCCTGCCCGCGCGCCCGGGCCACCACGATGCCAATGGCCCCAAGCACCGGTGCCGCCAGCATCAGCCAGGGCGAGATCCAGAACGCGAAGGCGAGGCTGATCGCGCAAGTGAGCCCGGCGATCCACAACTGCAGCAGGCCGCTGAAACCTTGCACCATCAGCTCGACGTTGTGGGTGAGCAGGTTCGCGACCTCCGCGGAAGTGGCGTCCGCCAGCGCGGCGAGCGGCGCGCGGATCAATCGGGCGTGGACGCTGCGCCGCAGATCCGCGCCATAGCTTCCCACCAGCCGGGCGGCGACTTTCGACGCCGCCCAGCGCAGCAGCGCAAGGAGTACGGCAGCGGCGACGAAGACGGCGGCCTGCACGTCGATGCCGCGATGCAGATCGAAACGGCCGTCGCCGGCCGCGCCGCCGAGACTGACCAGGGGCACCATCAGCATGGCCGCGAGGCTGCCCGTCAGCGCCGAACCCAACGACAGCGCCACATAGACGGCGATGCGCCACGCATGCCGGTGCGCGATGGTGCCGGCGAACATGTCGGGAAGCAGCCAGTGCCGGCGCGACGAGACGGACATGGGCTTCAGTCCAGCAGAGACGACAGCGCCGCGACGCCGTCATCGGGATGGAGGCCGCGATCGAGCCGGTGCACGCCGATGTCCAGGCAGGCGCGCACGAACCGGTCCCACCCCGGTTGCGCGGAGGCGTACGGTTGATCGGCGGCGAGCGCGGCCGGCACCGCGGCGGCGGGCAGCGGTGCGAGCAGGCGCGAGGCATCCGCGGCCGGGCGCGCCGACACCAGCACGATGCCGGCGAGCTTCATCGGCGCCGGCGCCAGCCGCCCGGGCCCGCGCCGCAGGTCGGCTTCGTATTTCTCGACGCCACTGCGCCGCCGGATCGTAGGCGAGCTGCGGATCCAGCCTTGCACGTCCTCGTCCGCGACGAAGCGGAACGCATCGTCCTTCAGGTGAAGATAGTTGCCGACGCCCGTGGCGAGCAGGCGGTCCGGCTGCACGAACACCGCGTCTTCGGCGAGAAAATCCATGCCGCGCAGCCAGCCGTGCAGCGACAGCGTCGACTTGCCCGTCCCGCTGTCGCCCAGCAGCAGCACGCCGCGGCCTTCGCGCCCGACGCAGGCACCGTGCAGCGGCACGAGGGACTGCGTCCGCGAGGCGAGCACGAAGACCGCGAACTCGATCAGTTCGTAGCGCACGTGATACGGGTGGCGCGCCAGCATGTCGTCGTCCACGACGACCAGCGCCTCGCCCCGGGACGGCGCGATGACCGCGTAGTTGCAGGCGTCCATCACGCCGCACAGCAGATCCGCGCCGGCCTGCATGCGCACGGGCGGAGGCTCGTCCGGCTGGTCCGGCTCGGTCCGCTCATCGCGCCGCACGAGGCGCAGGTCGATGCGCAGCTGCGGCACGTCGAGCGACAGGCGGTGCTCGGGCAGGCCGCCATAGGCGGCGTCGGCCAGGGCCAGCAGCGCTTCGCTGTCGCTGTCGAAGCGGATGTCCGCGCCGAGGACGCGGCGGCGCGGACAGGCGCGCCGCGCGATGCGTTCGCGGAAGGGATCGGCGCGCGGGTCATGGGGACGGTGGCGCGAAGAAAGGTCCGTCGTCGTCAAGCGGGCGCTCCGGTCTGGGGCGATGGCCTGCCGGGTTGCGGCCAATGTGCCCGTGAGTGCACGCCGCCGCGCGAAAGGTTGCCTGCGCGCGCCTTATCGCCGCCGCGCGGCCGGCCACAACCGAATCGTCCGGCGACAGCACTCACGCCCAAGCGACAACGGAACGGAACGGCCGCGCGGAAGCGGCCGGGCCATGGCGACGACACAGGCCCCCTACATGCTACGAATCCAGGTCAGCCACTCGTACTTTCTGCGCTACGACCGCAAGCAGTGGGAACGCGGCAAGCCTTACCCGCCCCTGGCCACCTTGCAGGTGGCCTCCCTGCTGCGCGATCTGGGCCATGGCGTACGCCTGTTCGACGCCATGCTGGCCGAGGGCGTGGAGGATTACGCCGGTGCGCTCGCAGCGGATGCACCGCAGCTGGTGGTCCTCTACGAGGACAACTTCAACTACCTCACCAAGATGTGCCTCAACCGCATGCGCGAGGCGGCCTGCCGCATGATCGCCGAGGCACGGGCGCACGGCGCGCGCGTGGTCGTCGCCGGCTCCGATGCCTCCGACCATCCGGAAGTCTTCCTTGCCGCCGGCGCGGAAGCCGTGCTGGTGGGCGAAGGCATCGCGGCGCTGGCGGAACTGGTCGCTCGCCTCGAGCGCAACCTGGCCATCGAAGCCGCCGAATGGACCGCGGACCTCGACGGCGTGGCCACCTGGAGCGGCGGACAGCAGCGCCTGACCCGCATCGGCGCGCAGCCGCCCGATCCGCGCCTGGGCGGCCATCCGGCGTGGGACCTGATCGACATCGGGCGCTACCGCGCGCTATGGCAGGAACGTCACGGCTATTTCAGCCTCAACATGGCCGCGTCGCGCGGCTGTCCGTTCCGCTGCCACTGGTGCGCCAAGCCCATCTGGGGCAATCACTACAAACAACGCGGGCCAGCCGACATCGCGGCGGAAATGACCCATCTCAAGCGCGCCTTCCGGCCGGACCACATCTGGATGGCCGACGACATCTTCGGCTTCCACGTCCACTGGGTGGAAGCGTTCGCCGAACACCTGCGCGCCGCGGACGGCTCGGTGCCTTTCACCATCCAGACCCGCGCCGACCTTTCCAGCGAGCGCATGGTCGCCGCGCTGGCGAAGGCCGGCTGCAAGGAGGCGTGGATCGGCGCGGAAAGCGGCAGCCAGCAGGTGCTCGACCGCATGAACAAGGGCACCACCGTCGGCGAATTGATCGATGCGCGCGAGCGCTTCGGTCGCCACGGCATCCGCGTGGGCTTCTTCGTGCAGCTCGGTTACCTGGGCGAACGGCTGGCGGACATCGAGGCGACCCGCGCTTTGATCGCGCGCGCCGCTCCCGACGACATCGGCGTGAGCGTGTCCTATCCCCTACCCGGCACCAAGTTCTACGAGCAGGTGAAAGCGCAGCTCGGCCGCAAGACGCATTGGGAGGACAGCGCGGACCTGGCCATGATGTTCCGCGGCGCCTACGAGTCGGAGTTCTACCGGCGCGTGCGCGATCTGTTGCACGAGCAGGTGGTGCTGCAGATCGCGCGCGACGAAGCGGGCCTGGCCGCGCTGGATGCGCGCTGGCACGCGTTGATGGCGGAAGAGATGCGCTACCGGCGGGCCGATGCGACGCCGGTGGGAGAGATCGCGCCGCTGACGCGCGCGGCGAGCGGTGTCGCATGAGATTTCACGCTTGCGTCCCTTCTCTCCTCCGGGGAGAAGGTGCCGGTAGGCGGATGAGGGGGACCTACGGAGCGTTGATGCCGCAGTCCTCGCTCCGTAGCTCCCCCACACCCCAACCCTCTCCCCGGAGGAGAGAGGGAGCAGGTTCGCGGAATCGTTTGGTCCCATTGCACAGAAGAATGCCATGCCCTCCACCACCGCCCTTCCCCCGCTGAAGACCATCCGCGCCGGTCTGTATCGCGCGACCGAAGCGCTGGCCGAGGAACTGGCCCTGGTGCGCCCGGGCGGCGTGTTGCCGGCGTGGAACGAGCTGGAATGGCGGCTCGCTTCCGCGGTCGCCGCCGCGCATGGGGTAGCGCCGTTGCTCGACCGTTTCTCCACCTGGCAGCAGGTGCCGTGGCGCCGCTTCCTGGGCGAACAGCGGCGGCATGTGGCCGAGCGCCACCAGCGCATCGAGACGCTGCTGCGCCGCATCGACGCAGCAGCGCGTGAGGCACGCGTGCCGGTGATGGCGCTCAAGGGAGCGGCACTGCATGCGATCGGGCTGTACGCGCCAGGCGACCGCCCGATGGCGGATATCGATCTGCTGGTACGCGGCCGCGACGTGGAACGGGTGGGCGCGCTGGTGCGGGAACTGGGCTACGAATGCTCGTTCGTCATCTGGAAGCACCGCGTGTTCAAGCCCACTGAAGGCCAGCCATCGTCGGGCCTGGGCGAGCATTGCGATGCGCCGATCAACATCGAGCTGCACACGCGCATCCATGAGCGCTTGCCGGTTTCGATCGTCGACGTCACCGACACGATCTTTCCCGCCAAGCCCCACCATGGCCTCAACGCCTATCCCTCGCACGGCGCGCTGATGACCCATCTGCTGCTGCACGCGGCCGGCAATGTCTGCGCCCGCACGCTGCGCCTGCTGCATCTGAACGACATCGCCCTGCTCGCCACGCGCATGACCGTGGCCGACTGGGAAACGCTGTGGTCGGGCGAGAAGCCCTGGTGGTCCTGGCCGGTGCTGCGGCTGGTGGCACGCTATTACCGCAACGCGATCCCGGCGACGGTGCTGGCACGGGCGCGGCGCGACTGCCCGCCGTGGCTGCGCTTCGTCTCGCGCGGCCAGACGCTGACCCGCGTGTCGTGCTCGGACCTGTGGCTGCAAGCCATGCCCGGCATCGAATGGTCGCGCAGCGCCGGCGAGGTGGCGCGCTACCTGCGCCGCCGCCTGCGCCCGGACGGCGAGGCGAAGCGCGAGCGCAAGGACATGGTGCGCACCCAGCTGTGGCTGCAGGGGCAGTCCTGGGTCACGCAGTCGCACGGCCGCCGCCTGATGCGGCGGCTCACGCACGCGGTGCCGCGCGTGGACACCTTGTACGTGGTGCGCGCCGCGCTGGGTGCGCCGGATTGATGCGCGCGGCCCGCCGGCCCCGCTAGCGCGCCGCCACGCGGCGATAGAGCGCCTCGAACCGCGCGGCCGTGTACGCGGCATCCTCGTGCAGTGCGCGGCGCTGGGCTTCGCGCGCGAGCTGAAGGCGCTGCGCTTCATCGCCCAGCACCTGCCGGATCGCCCCGGCCAACGCCAGCCAATCGCCGGCTGGCACCGCCAAGGCAGCGTCGGGCGCCCATTCGACGAGATGTCCCACCGCGGTGCCCACCGTGGGCACACCGGCCACCGCGGCTTCTAGCAGGACCAGCGGCCCGGCTTCGTGCAGCGACGACATCACCAGCAGATCCGCGTCCTCCATCAGCGGGCGCAGTTCGCGCTGGGTCTTGAAGCCGAGGAAGCGCACGTGGCCGTCGAGCCCCAGTTGCGTCGCCAGGCGCGGGATGGCGCCGTCCAGCGTGTCGACGCCGATCAGGTCCATGCGGAAGTCCTTGCCGTCCGCGGCCAGCACGGCCAGCGCGCGCAGCAGCGTGGGCTGGTCCTTCACCCGGTTCTGGCTGGCTACGTGCAGCAGCTTCGCCGGGCCTACGCCCCGCGTGCGCGGCAGCGACGGCGGCCACGCCTCCAGGTCCACGCCGAGCGGCAGCCGCTCCGCCTCGATGCCGAGCGCGCGCAGCGAATCGATGATGGGCGCGCTCGCAGCGGTCACCGCCGCCGCCGCGCGCAGCGTCACCGCCTCGCGCAGACGACCGCGCCAATGCAGCCGTCCGCCGTAGCCGATCGCCGGCAACGCGACCAGTTCGCCGCCCGCGATATGCACCAGTCCCGGGCGCCGCAGGAGCCGCGCCGCCGCGATCGCCACCAGACTGCAATGGCCGGAGAAGATCGCCTGCACGGCATCGAACGGCGCGCGCCGATGCTCGCGCAGGATCGCCGCCACCGCTCGCGTGCGTTGCCAGCCGTCGCCGATGTTGTGGACGGTCGCGCCGGCCAGCCTCCATTGCGCGGGCCTGGGCTCCTGGCGCAAGGCGAAGACGTGCACCTCGTGGGCACGGGCGAGGCGGGCGATCAGGCTCAGGAACACCGGGATCACGCGATGCTCGCCGCTGCGGTCCACGCCGCCGGGCACCACCAGCGCGAGCTTCATGCCGCGCTCCGGCGCGCCGGCACCAACGCTTCATACGCCGCCGCCCAGCGCCGCCCGAGTGCCGCGAAGGACAGCTCGGCGTCGAAGTGCGCGCGTACCTGGGCGCGCGACGGATCATGCGCGGCCGCCACCAGCGCATCGGCCAGCGCCGACGCATCGCCTGGCGTCCACAGGCGGCCCGTGCGGCCGTCGGCGGTCAGCGCGCGAAACGCGGGAATGTCGGTGAGCAAGGGCGGCACCCCGCAGGCCATGGCTTCCAGAGCCGCATAGCCGCAACTCTCCGAGCGCGAGCCGGACACGAACAGATCCGACGCGCGCAACAGCCTTTGCACGCGCGCGTGCGGCACCGGGCCGAGCAGATGCACGCGCGTGGCCAGCAGCGGATCGCGCTCGATGCGCGCACGCACTTCGTCCAACAGCGGCGCACGGCCGTACGCGCACCACAGGCGCAGCCCGGGCAGGCGACGCGCGGCCAAGGCCACGCCATCGAGCACGGTCAACGGGTCCTTGTTGGCATCCAGATGCCCTACCCACGCCACGCACGGGTGGCCATGGAGACCGGTCTGCGCACGCGCCTCCGTCCGATCGCCCGGCGTGAAGCGACAACTGGATTCGGGGATGGCGAACAGGCGCGTCGCCGGCGCGAACAGGCGGGCGTCGAGGAAAGGCCGCGCGAGCGCCGCCGAGGTGAAGGCCACCCCCGAAGCCGCGCCGTACCAGCGCCGCCAGCGCGCGCGGCGCCACCAGCGTGGCGGCCGGTTGGCGTGATCCTGCAGCAGGATCGGCAGCCAGGGCAGCCGCGCCGACAGCGCATGCGCCTGCCGCGCGTGATCCAGACCGTGCACGTGGACGACATCGGCGCCGGAGCCCGCCAACTCCGCGGCGAGCCGGCTCGGTCCGTCGTTACCTCCCAGCGGAAGGAAGCGATAGGCGATCCCACCGCGTTCGACGCGAGCCTCGCGTGCCGCGGCCTGAATCACCGAAACGCGCACGCCCGCGCCAGCGGCGGCTTCCGCGATATCCGGCAGCGAAGGCCACAGGTCCAGTAGCTCGGCGGGCGTCACGCCCTCGGGCGCGGACACCAGATTGAGCTGGACGACGTGCACGCGCGCCCCCTTAAAGACCGGAAACCTGAGGCATGCGCAGCTTCACCCAGCGATTGGCCAGGTCCAGTTCCCAGGGCCGGTCGTAGCGGCGGTAGCGATAGCGCCACGAGGCCATGGTGCGCAGGCCGCGCTTGGCCCAGTCCGGCGTGCGCATGTCCTGCACGGTCGGATAGCGGCAGCGCAGCACGGTGACGAAATCGCGGATGCGCTGGCGCAGCGCATCGGTCAGCCAGGGCGCATCGGCATGACAGGCGTAGTCGACCCATCGAGGCTGCGCCCATTCCTCTGGCGTGGAAGGAAACACCACCGGCTCCCCGTGGAGATCGCGCAAGGGCATCGACGGCCGCTTGCCGCGGTCCTTCTCGTGGCGGCTGCTTTCCGGCAGCGGCGTGTAGACGTAGACGATGATCTCGGACTCGGGATTGATGCGCTTGAGATCGCGGATGAACTCGAAGGTGTGCTCGGTTTCCTCCTCGGTGTTCTCCGGCGGCGCCACCATGAAAGACAGCTCGGGGATCACGCCCTGGCGCCGGCACAGCTCAGCCACGGCCAGCGTCTGGTCCGGCCGCGTGCCCTTGCGGATCTCCTTGAGCATCTTCCCGCTGGGCGACTCGGCGCCGATGTAGGCCATCTTCAGGCGGCTCCGGCGCACCAGCTCCCAGGTGCGATCGGAAAGGTTCAGCAGCGCGTCGGCGCGCGCGTAGCACCACCATGGCATTTCCAGCTTCGCCATCACTTCCAGCAGCGGGATCATGTCCGCTTCGCGATCGAAGAAGTTGTGGTCGAAGAACTGCACCGAATCGGCGCCCAGCTCGTATTTCAGATAGCTCAGCTCGCGCTCCAGCCGCTTCGCGGTCGGCAGGTGCGTGGCGCCGCCGAACAGCGCCGCCACGCCACAGAAGGTGCAGCGGAAGCGGCAGCCCAGCGCCGCCTGGTGCGCCGCGGTGCGCCGTCCGAGGAAAGTGCGCGCGAGATAGCGCCGCGGGTCGCCCAGCTTTTCGTACGGCAGATGCCGGGACGGGTCGTCCGGCGCGATCGGACGGCTGGCGTTGTGCACGACGCCGCCTTCGTGTTTCCACGACACGCCCGCGACGCGCTCCAGCGGCAGCCCCTGCCCCGCCAGCGACGCGACCAGTTCCACCAGGCTCTGCTCGCCCTGCCCGCGGACCGCATAGTCGACGTACGGCGCGGCCAGCGCCGCGTCGGTGTAGAGCGTGGGGAAATAGCCGCCCCAGACGATCGGCAGGTCCGGCCGATGCGCGCGGATCGCCTGCGATACCGCAATGGCCGGCGCCAGCTGCGGGCCGCCCATCACGCTGAGGCCGACCGCGTCGAAACGCTCTTCGTCCAAGGCGCGCAGCGTCGCGCCCACCACGTCGCGATCCACGTTGCCGTCGACGATGCGGCTGCCGCCTTCGCGGTCCAGCGCCGAGGCCAGATGCAGCAGCGCCAGCGGAAAGCGCGCGCTGGCGCGGGAGGTGATGGTGGGGTTGATCAGCAGGGTCTGTGGCATGTCGGTCAGCGCCGTCGCAGGCGGAATACCAGGGCTACCGGCACCGCCAGCGCCGCGGGATCGAAGTGCGCGCCGGGCGGAATGTCGTTGGGATCGAGCAGCGGTTCGCGCACGTCTTCGATCGCCAACCCCGCCGCATCGCAGGCGCGGTGCCAATGGCTGTAGAGATGCGGGAAATGCCGTGCGGCGTAGCGCTGGCCGTCCACCTTGAAATCGCGCAGCCAGCCCAGCGCATGGCCGATGGGATGGAAGTCGCTGCACAGCACGCTGCCGCCCGGCCGCGTCGCGCGGCCCAGCTCCGCCAGCGCTCGCGCCAAGTCCGGCACGTGGCCCAGCACCAGGCCGCACAGGGTGATGTCCGCATGGCCGTCGCCCACCGGCAGGGACGTCACGCTGCCGGCGCGCAGGCTCAGTTCGGCCCGTTCGCGCACCTGCGCCAATTCGGTGTGCGCGCGTGCGCGCATCGGCCCGGAAACGTCGACGCCGGTCAGCCGCGCGGCGCCACGGCGCCACGCATGCAACAGATAACGGCCGCTGCCGCAGCCGGCATCCAGCACCGCCTGACCGTGCAGGTCGGCGGGCAGCATGGCGAGTATCGCGCGCTCCTCGGCCTGCATCACCGGGTTATGCGCATGCGCGGGGTAGCTCTCCGCCCACAAGGCATAGGCCGCTTCCGGTTCGAGCACGGTCGCCCGGTTCATGGCAGCGCTCCCGCTGCGAATCGCGCCGGCGCGGCCGCTTCCGATGGCGGGAATCCCGGCGCCAGGCCCGGTTCCAGCGCGAGCAGCGCCGGTTCGGCGAGCGATGCGGCCATGAGCTTGGGGCGCCCGTCCAGCGTCACCGGCACTGCGTCCACGCCTGCGGCGTCGAACCATTCGGCGAAATCCGGATCGGCGACGCACGGCAATCCGCCGCGCACCACGGCGCGCAGCTCGGCACGCCGCAGCCCCACGAGGCTCGTTGCGGGCTCGCCGCCGCGGTCTTCCACGATGACCAGGTCGGCCGGTCCGCCCAGGGCAAGGCGGCCGCGCGCCGGCAGGCGCAGCACATCCGCCGCCGCGACGGTGACCAGCGACAGCAGCGCGGCGGCATCGAGCCCGCCCACCACGGCGGCGACGCACAGCTCCTCCAGCAGATCGCGTGCGCCGCTCAGGCGCGCGTCGCTGCCAAGGGCCAGGCGGCCGGCCGCATGCAACCGGTGCGGATCCAGCGTGCGGCCCAGCAGCGCGAGATTGCTGGACGGACACCACACCACCGCGGCGCCGCTGGCGATGACGCGTTCCTGGTCATGCGCGCTCATGCCCACGCCATGAACCAGCACCGTGTTGGAGGCGAGGCAACCGAGCCGCTCCAGCTGCGTCAGTTCCGCCGCCGCCACCGCGTCGGTGCCTTCGGCCAGATGGATCATCCACGGCGCGCCGGCCGGCGTGGCGAGGAAGCTCTCGCGTACCGGAGGACCGTAGTCCGGCCAGCCCAGGGCATAGGCCCAGCCATGGCCGCGCGGCAGCGCGACCGGGAAATCCGCCGCGTCGAGCGCGGGGTGCCAGGGATCGTGGTGCGCCACGCAGGTGACGCCCGCCAGCAGATTCTTCAGCGCGCCATGGCGCAGCCGCAGCGCCTTGGGTACGGCCAGCGCAGCCGCCACCGCGGGATCGCGGAAGTGCGCCTGGAACGCTTCGATCCACGCATAGCTGTTGGCGAACGGCGGGCTCGCCGGGAGCGGCGGCACGGCGTTGACGTGCAGGTGTTCGTGCGCGTTGATCAGTCCCGGGAACACCAGGTGATCGCGCAGATCGAGCCGGCGGCCCGGCGCTGGCGATGCTTCGGCCAGATGGCCGCCGCGGATCGACAGCGGTGCGCGCGAAGGTCCGCCGGGCATCATCCAGGTCGCGCCGTGCAGGCTCGCGTCCATGTCAGCGCCGGCGCATCACGATCAGGAAGTGATCGCCCATGTCGCGCAGCAGCGGCAGCGCGCCGAAGCGGTCGTCCAGGCGGCCCAGCCGTTCATAGCGCTGCGGCCGGTGGCGGTAGCGCTCCACCAGGTACGGCGGCGGCATGAACAAGCTCAGCGCACGGTAGTTTTCCAGCGCGAAGTGGTCGGCGAAGGCCCGATAGAACTCGCGCGGCAGGTAATAGCGTGTCCAGATCGTGTGGCGATTCATGCCTACCGGCGTCGCGCCGCGGGCGGCGCGCACCGCGGCACGGCGGAAACGGCCGCGGCGCACATAGTGCGCCACTTCCCACGGACAGATGCGCCCGATCACCGAGAACACCAGCGCGCCGCCGGGCCGCACCAGGCGCGCGCATTGCGCGGCGACGGCGGCCAGGTCCAGCGCGCAGTTGAGCGGACCGAAGTTGGAGTACATGCCGTCGAACGCGCCGTCGAACGACGCATCGAGCCTGGCCAGTTCCTGCACGCCCATGTGCTCGGCCGCGAGCATGGATTG
>JBCNOA010000081.1:0-16256 GCA_039594095.1 Dyella sp. | reverse complement strand
CAGCGAGCGCGCCAGAGTTTCCCAGGTGCGGCCGGGCGAGTAGTGGCGCTCCATGTCGCCGGCGACCGTGTCGGCCCAGCCCGCTTCGCTCGCGCGTTGCGCCAGCACGGCGGGCAGGCGCGCTGCGTCTTCGCGCAGCAGGGCGTCGTCGATGCTGTCGCGCAGGGAACGGATCAGTTCATGCTGGCGCTCGTCACCCTCGGCATTGGCGCGATAGTAGGCGGACACGCCGGCGCGTCGGTCGCGCACCAGCTCGGCTTCCTTGAGCTTCGCCAGATGGGTCGAGACGCGCGGTTGTGCCAGGCGCAGTACGGCGGCCAGCTCGGCCACGGTCAGTTCTTCGCGTTCCAGCAGGGCTAGCAGACGCACCCGCGTGGGGTCGGCCAGCAATCGCAGGACGCTGGAAGCAGTGGCAAGGTCCACGCTGCATCCTTATATCGCGATAGAGAGATGCGTAAGGCTAGAGCCGAGGGCGTGAAGCGTCAAGAGGCGGCGCGGATATGGCCAGCGGCGCTTTGGACAGTGAGGGCTGGCTTGCTCCACCTATGTGGATTGATCGGCATGCGCCATGGCGCCGACGCGTCATCGGTGGAAGCCAGCAAGCCCTCCCACACACTCTGTTGCACCGCACACGGGGCTTTTCCACCCGCCAGCTAAAATATCGGGCTCGCCTCACTCTTTTGCCCCGTTTCCGGAGTTCCCCATGGATTTCAGCTTTACCGAAGACCAGCTGTCGATTCAGTCCATCGCCCGCGATTTCGCGCAGAAGCGCATCGTGCCGGTCGCCGCCGAGCTGGATGCCAAGGGCGAGTTCCCGCTGGAGAACATCCGCGAGATGGGGCAACTCGGCCTGATGGGCATCGAGGTGCCGCACGAGTACGGTGGCGCAGGCATGGACCCGATCGCCTACGTGCTGGCGATGATCGAAATCGCCGCCGCGGACGCCGCCACTTCGACCATCATGTCGGTCAACAATTCGCTGTTCTGCAATGGCATCCTCAAGCACGGCACGGAGGAGCAGAAGCAGAAGTACGTGCGCGCCATCGCCCAGGGCGAGGCGATCGGCGCCTATGCGCTGACCGAGCCGCAGTCCGGTTCCGACGCTTCCGCCATGCACACCCGCGCGACCAAGAACGCCGATGGCAACTGGGTGATCAACGGCAAGAAGAGCTGGATCACCTCCGGTCCCGTGGCGCGCTACATCATCCTGTTCGCCATCACCACGCCGGGCATCGGTGCGAAGGGCGTGTCGGCCTTCCTCATCGACACGCAGCTGCCGGGCTTCCACGCCGGCAAGACCGAACCCAAGCTCGGCATCCGCGCCTCGGCCACCTGCGAGATCGAATTCACCGACTACGTGTGCCCGAAGGACAGCCTGCTAGGCGAAGAGGGCAAGGGCTTCTCCATCGCGATGGGAGTGCTCGACGCCGGCCGCATCGGCATCGCCTCGCAGGCGGTGGGCATCGCCCGCGCCGCGTACGAGGCCACCCTGCAGTGGTCGCGCGACCGCAAGGCCTTCGGCCAGGCGATCGGCAGCTTCCAGATGACTCAGGCCAAGATCGCCGACATGAAATGCAAGCTCGATGCGGCCACGCTGCTGACCCTGCGTGCCGCCTGGACCAAGGCGCAGACCGAGAAGAGCGGCGGCCGCTTCGGCACGGAAGCCTCCGTCGCCAAGCTGGTGGCATCCGAAGCGGCCATGTGGATTGCCCATCAGGCGGTGCAGATCCACGGAGGCATGGGCTATTCGAAGGAGATGCCGCTGGAGCGCTATTTCCGCGACGCCAAGATCACGGAGATCTACGAGGGCACCAGCGAAATCCAGCGCATGGTGATCGCGCGCGCCGAGACTGGTCTGCGCTGACATCTGCCGCGATTCGACAGCGAACGCCCGGCGCGCAATCGCCGGGCGTTTTTCTTTGGGCGCCGGAAAGAAAAAAGCCCCGGCCTTGCGGCCGGGGCTTGGAGTCATGCATGGAACTGGCGATCAGTGCCCGCGTCGCGGGTCCGAATCGAACGGCTGCATGTCCCCGCCGTCGCCATGATGGTGGATGTTGCGCGATGCCTCGTCGAGCTTGTCGCCCAGCGCGCGGCGCACCACCACGTAGAACACCGGAATCAGCAACAGGCCCAGGAAGGTGGCGAACAGCATGCCGCCGATCACGCCCGTGCCGATCGCATGGCGGGAGTTCGCACCCGCGCCGGTGGAGATGGCCAGCGGGAACACGCCCAGGATGAATGCCATCGAGGTCATCAGGATCGGGCGCAGTCGCAGGCGGGAGGCCGTGACCACCGCATCGAACAGCGACTTGCCCTGCTGTTGCTGCTCGACCGCGAATTCCACGATCAGGATCGCGTTCTTCGCTGCCAGACCGATGACCGTGATCATGCCGATCTTGAAGTACATGTCGTTCGGCAGACCGCGCAGCATCGAGAACACCACCGTGCCGAGCAGGCCCAGCGGCACCACCAGCAGCACCGCCACCGGGATCGACCAGCTCTCGTACAGAGCCGCGAGGCAGAGGAACACGATGACGATCGACAGGACCAGCAGCAGCGTCGCCGAGTTGCCTGCCAGGATTTCCTGGTAGGACTGGCCGGTCCAGTCGGCGCCGAAGCCCTTGGGCAGGTCGTTGTCGACGATGTTCTGCAGCGCGGCCATCGCCTGGCCGGTCGAGTAGCCCTTGCCTTCACTGGCCACGATCTCGACCGCGGCATAGCCGTTGTAGCGGGTCAGGGCCGGCGAGCCGGTGCCCCAATCCGAATGCACCACGCTGGAGATCGGGATCATGTTGTACGGGTTGGTCGTCGAACGCGTGGTGCCGTTCGCGCCCGCGTTCGCCAGCGAGCTGGGCGAGAACACGTGCTGCAAGGCGTCCGGGCCCATGCGGAAGGGCTGGTCGGCCTGCATGTAGACGCGCTTCACGCGGCCGCCGTACACGAAGTCGTTGACGTAGATCGGCGCCAGCGTCAACTGGATCGCGGTATACACGTCGCTGACCGAAAGACCCATCGACTCGGCCTGCACGCGGTCCACCTTGATGTCCCACAGCGGGGCATCGGGCAGGGAGTTCGGACGCGTACCCATCAGCGCAGGATTGCCTTGGGACTTGCCCAGCACCATGCCCATGGCCTGCATCAGCTCGCCGTGCGACTGGCCGGCACGGGCCTGCAGGTACATGTCGATGCCGCCGAACTGGCTGAGGCCGCGGATGGTCGGCAGGTTCACCACGAAGATCTGCGCGTCGCGAATGCCGTGCAGCACGCCATTGGCCTGCAGGATGAGTTCATCCGCCGTGACCTTTCGTTCGCTCCAGTCCTTGAGCTTGATGAAGGCCATGCCCGCGCTTTCGCTCTGGCCGATGAAGCTGAAGCCGCTGATCTGGTACATGCCGACGATGGAATCATTGAGCGGGCTCTTCTTGATCCGCTCGCGCATCTCCGTCATCACCTGTTCGGTGCGCTTGAGCGTGGCACCCGCCGGCAGGTTGACGATAGCCAGCGCGAAGCCCTGGTCTTCGCTGGGCACGAAGCTGGTGGGCAGCTTGGTGTACAGGAAGCCGGCCAGCGCCGCGATCAGCGCGAACAGGATCATCCAGCGGGGTGCATGCCGTGCGGCACTGCCGATATGCCCGCTGTAGGTGTGCGTCACCCAGTCGAACATCTTGTTGAAGCCGCGGTACACCACGTTCTTCTTTTCGTGGTGCGTGGGCTTCAGCATGGTGGCGCAGAGCGCCGGGGTGAACGACAGCGCCAGGAAGGCCGAGAAGCCCATCGACACGGCGATGGTCAGCGCGAACTGCTTGTAGATCACGCCGGAGGCGCCGGCCTGCAATGCCGACGGCACGAACACCGCCGCCAGCACCACCGTAATCGCCACCACGGCGCCGGTGATCTGGCCCATGGCCTTGCGCGTGGCCTCCTTGGGCGGGAGGTGCTCCTCGGTCATGATGCGTTCGACGTTCTCGATCACCACGATCGCGTCGTCCACCACGATACCGATGGCCAGCACCATGCCGAACAAGGTCAGCTGGTTGATGGTAAAGCCCAGCGCGATCAGGCCGATGAAAGTACCCAGCAACGCGACCGGAATGACGAGGGTCGGGATGATGGTCGCGCGGATGTTCTGCAGGAAGATCAGCATCACCAGGAAGACGAGGATGATCGCCTCCACCAGGGTGTGCACCACTTCGTTGATCGACACCTTCACGAACGGCGTGGTGTCGTACGGCGCGAACCAGGTGACGCCCTGCGGGAAGTCCTTCGCCAGTTCGTCCATCTTGGCGCGTACGGCGGTGGCTACGTCGAGCGCATTGGCGCCCGGCAGCAGCTGTACGCCGAGGCCGCCCACGGGCTGGCCGTTCCAGGTCGACGTCAGGCCGTAGGTCTGCGGGCCGAAAGACACGCGGGCCACGTCGCTCAGGCGCACCACGGTGCCGTCACTGTTGGCGCGCAGGATGATGTTGCCGAACTGCTCGGGCGAGGAGAAACGGCCTTCCGCCGACACCGTGGCGGTGAAGCCCTGGTCGGCCGGGGCCGGGTCGGCGCCCAGCGAGCCCGCGGCGAACTGCACGTTCTGGGAGGCGACGGCGTCGCGCACTGCGCTGGCCGAGAGGCCGTAGCCTTGCAGCTTGTCCGGGTTCAACCAGATGCGCACGGCGTACTCGGCACCGATCACACGCGTGTTGCCCACGCCCGGGATGCGGCCGACCTGGTCGGCCACCTGCGAGGCGATGATGTCGGACAGGCGATTGCCGTCGATCTCCGGATTGTTGGAGACCAGCGACACGAACATCAGGAAGTCCGGATTGTTCTTCGCCACCACCACGCCTTGCTGGGTGACCGCGGTGGGCAGGCGCGGCTGGGCCAGCGACACCTTGTTCTGCACCTGCACCTGGGCGATGTCCGCGTTGGTGCCGGTTTCGAAGGTGAGGGTGATGGCAGCCGTGCCGTTGGCGTTGGAGGAAGAGGAGAAGTACAGCAGGTGGTCGATGCCGGTGAGCTGCTGTTCGATCACCTGGGTGACGTTCTTCTCCACGGTATCCGCGTTGGCGCCGGGGAAGGTCGCCGACACCGACACCTGCGGCGGCGCGATGTTGGGGTAGGACTCGATACCCATGTTCAGCATCGCAATGGTGCCGACCATGGTGATGAGGATCGCTACCACCCACGCGAAAATCGGGCGGTCAATGAAAAAACTGGGCATGTCGATCGACTCCCGTCAGTGCTTGCCGGCCGCGGGCTGGCCGCCCGGCGCACCGTTGGGCGGACCGGCGTCCTTGCCCGGCTGCCAGGGCGAAGCCTTGGCGGGGGCGCCCGGCTGCACGGCCTGCAGGCCCGACACGATGACCTGGTCGCCGGCCGCGAGACCGCCGGTGACGATCCAGTTGCCGTTGCTCAGGTCGTTGGCGGTGACGTTCTTGCGCTCCACCTTGCCTTCCTGGTTCACCACCAGCACGTAGGCGCCGGCGACGTCGCGGGCCACGCCCTGCTGCGGCACCAGGAACACGTTGTTCTGCTGGCCCAGGTTCGCCTTGACGGTGATGTAGGTGCCCGGTAGCAGGCGCTTGTCGGGATTGGGCAGCTGCGCGCGCAGGCTGACCGTGCCGGTGGTCGGGTCGACCGTGGCGCCGGAGAAGTCGAGCGTGCCTTGCTGGTCGTACTTGCTGCCGTCCGGCAGGACCACCTGCACGGTGGTCTTGGTCGGATCGTTGAGGCTGACGTTGCCAGTGGTCTGGGCGCGGCGCAGGCGATCGAGATCGGACGCGCTCACGGTGAAGTTCACGTACAGGGGATCGAGCTGGTCGACCGTGGTCAGAAGCGTGGAGTTCGCACCGCCGTCGGCGCTGCTGTTGCCCACGATGGCGCCTTCGGTCACCTGCTGCTGTCCGGCGCGGCCGTCGATCGGTGCGGTGACGCGGGTGAAGCCGAGGCTGATCTTCGCGCTTTCCACCGCGGCCTGGGCCTGCTTCACCGCGGCGGCCGAGCTGCGCTCGCTGGCCTCGGCGGCATCCAGGTCGGCCTGCGACACGTAGCCCTGCGGACGCAGCTGGCGGGTACGTTCGGCGGCCTTGTGGGCGTTGGCGTAGGTGGCCTGCGCCGAAGCCAGGTTGGCCTGGGCGGAGTTCAGGCTGGCCTGATAGACCGAAGGATCGATCTCGAACAGCACCTGGCCTTTCTTGACGTCGGTACCTTCCTCGTACACGCGCTTTAGCAGCACGCCGGCCACGCGAGCCCGCACGTCGGCGCTGCGGAAAGCGGAAAGACGGCCCACCAGGTCCTTGCTGAGCGGGGCGGAAACGGGCTGGGCCTTGACCACGCCGACTTCCGGTGGCGGCATCTGGGGCGGACCTTGTTCCTTCTTGCCTCCGCAGGCGGCCAGCGCCAGCAGGCCAAGGCACAACAGGGGTGTGCGCAGTGACGAGGACTTCATGGGGACTCCATTTATAGGTATCGGGTGTGCGGGTCTCGCCGATCCCCGGATCGGCCGCCAAACGCGTAGCTTTCCGTGGCGCAACATGCCTGCCTAGTGCCGCAGGTCCCGCTTGCGGCGGGGCGACGGCTGTGAACAACGCATGCGGCGCCCCAGACAGGCGGCGAGCTTGACTATACCGACCAGTTTACAATTTGCTTTGACAAATGGTCTAGCCCTGAATTCTTCGTGTTTTCGCCGCGAAGGAAGTGTGATGGGCAAGAGAGCGACCATGCGGTTGCGCATGGTGAGTCCCGCTTGCCACTCACCCATGAAGCCGGTTGCGGTGGTCACCAACGATCGGTGGACAGGCGTGCCTCGCTTCGATGGCGCCACGGCGACCTAGACATGCGGATGTTGCGACGCAGCGGCATGCCTCCGAGGCGGAAAAGCCGACGGCGTTCGTCGCTCCGGAAATCTGGAGAAAAAACATTCATCGCGCAGGTCAGCGATTCGATATGCAGGCGCGCCGCTTCAACGGCGAAGCGCATCGCGCGTGGCGCATAAGGCAGAGAGGTGCGCACCCATGCGCGAAACGCGCGCTTATCGAACCGCGCGCTGAAGTGAATGCCGCAATGCAGGTGGCTATCCCTCGGGGGCGAGCGTATCCTTTTGCGGCTTTTCTGCCCCACCTCCGTCCCACCACAAAATAGATGCCATGAACGCGATTCGTGCGGCCAGCGATAAATCGATCCAGGCTGAAGTTCTGGATGAACTGAAAAAGAGCGGATTCCCCACCCAGCGCCTTGATGAGGCGCAATTTTTTATCAGCGCTTTCTTTGCGCGCGCTGCCGCGAGCGACCTGGAGCTGCACACCGCGGCCGAATGGGCCGCGCTGATCGCGGACCTGCTCGGCTTCGCTCAGCAGCGTCAGCCGGGGCGCGCCTCGGTTCGCGTGATCAACCCTCCGACCGGCCACGCCGGGCGCAGCGTGGTGCAGATCGTCACCGACGACACGCCTTTCCTCGTCGACACGGTGAGCATGATCGTGTCCTCGAAGCTGCAGATCCACGCAGTGATCCACCCCGTGGTGAAGGCCGCGCGCGACGCATCCGGCCGTCTGCAGCGGCTGGGAGCCGACGACGGCGCGCCCGAATCCTTCATGCATTTCGAGATCGACCGCCTCGCCGACGAAGCGGAGATGGCGCAGTTGAAGGCGCAGATCGAATCCTCGCTGGAAGACGTGCGCGCCGCCGTCGCCGACTGGGCGCGCATGCGCGACAAGGCGCTGGCTATCGCAGACGACCTGCCGGGTCGCCAGCTGCCGCTCGATGCCCAGTCGGTGGGCGAAGCGTCCGAGTTCCTGCGCTGGCTTGCCGACGACAACTTCACCTTCCTCGGCTATCGCGAGTACGAGGTGACCCAGGCCGACGGCGACGAAGTGCTGCGCTCGGTGGAGAACTCCGGCCTCGGCATCCTGCACAAGCAGGAGCGTTCGGTGGCGCCGCGCTCGCTGCGCAGCCTGGTAGCCAGCGTCCTGCCGCAGTCCGGCTCGACCGACGCCATCATCCTTACCAAGACCAATGCGCGCTCGCACGTGCATCGTCCGGGCCACATGGACTATGTCGGCGTGCTGCGCTTCGATGCCAACGGCAAGCCGATCGCGGAACAGCGCTTCCTGGGCCTGTTTTCCTCGAATGCCTACATGGCGCGCCCGCAGGACGTGCCGCTGGTGCGCCAGCGCGTCGAAGCCGTGATGCAGCGTTCGGGCCTGAAGCGCGATTCCTACTCCGGCAAATCGTTGCGCAACATTCTGGAGACGCTGCCGCGCGACGAGCTGTTCCAGAGCAACGAAGACGAACTGTACGCCACCGCTACCGGCATCCTCGACCTGCGCCAGCGTGCCCGCACGCGCCTGTTCGTGCGCCGCGACCGCTACGGCCGCTTCTTCACCTGCATGGTGTTCGTGCCGCGCGAGCGCTTCAACACGACGGTGCGCGAGCGCATCGAAGGCATGCTGCGCGATGCGCTGCACGGCGAGCAGGTCGACTCCTCGGTATTGATGGGCGAGGCCGCACTGGCGCGCCTGCATGTCGTGGTGCGTCCGAAGATCGGCGATCACGTGCAGTTCGACGCCGTGGCGCTGGAGCAGGGCGTGGCGGCCATCGTGCGCAACTGGCACGACGATCTGCGCGATGCCTTGTGCAAGCTGCTGGGCGACCACGACGGCGTGGTGCTCGCCAACCGCTACGGCAAGGCCCTGCCGGCCGGCTACGTGGAAGATGTGCTGCCGGCCGCCGCGGCCGAGGACGTGCGCCAGCTCTCGCTGCTGAAGGGCGATGACGCGGTGCGCATGTCGTTCTATCACCCCGAGCAGCGCCCCGAAGAGTTGCGCTTCAAGGTCTACCGCAGCGGCACCGACATCGCGCTTTCCGAAGTGCTGCCGCAGCTGGAAAACCTCGGCCTGCGCGTGCTCACCGAGCACGTCTACGAGGTGAAGACCGGCGGCACGCCGCTGTACATCCAGGACTTCGAGGTGCAGCCGGTCGGCAATCTCGCCTTCACCGTGGAGCAGGTCGGCTCGCTGTTCGAAGACGCCTTCGAGCACATCTGGCGCGGCGATGCCGAGAACGACGGGTTCAACCGCCTGGTGCTCGGCGCCAAGCTGAGCTGGCGACAGGTCGCCATGCTGCGCGGCTACTGCAAGTACCTACTGCAGACCGGCGTGGCGTTCTCGCAGAACTACATGGAGGACGCGTTCAACCGCTATCCGGCCATCGCCGGCCTGCTGGTGGAACTGTTCCTGGCCAAGTTCGACCCGCGTCGCGAGAACCTCCCGGCCGACCAGCTGAAGAAGGCCGGCGAGGCCCTGTCCGGCGAGATGCGCGCGCTGATTCCGGAAGGCGTGCGCAGCGCGCACCCGGCGCTCATCGACGGCCTGGTCGCCATGCTGTCCGCACCGCGCGCCGAACAGATCAAGGTGGTGGAGGAGGCCATCGGCGTGCTGCTGGAGACCGTCTCCAGCCTCGACGACGACCGCATCCTGCGCAGCTTCGTGGCGCTGATCCGCGGCACGCTGCGCACCAGCTTCTTCCAGCAGTGGGACGGCGCCTACCGCGGCTACATCAGCTTCAAGTTCGATTCGCACCGCGTGCCCGACCTGCCCAAGCCGGTGCCGTACCGCGAGATCTTCGTCAGCGCGCCGCGCGTGGAAGGCATTCACCTGCGTTTCGGCGCGGTGGCGCGCGGCGGCCTGCGCTGGTCCGACCGTCGCGAAGACTTCCGCACCGAAGTGCTGGGCCTGGTGAAGGCGCAGATGGTGAAGAACACCGTGATCGTGCCGGTCGGCTCGAAGGGTGGCTTCGTCGTCAAGCGTCCACCCGTCGGCGGCGACCGCGACGCTCAGCTGGCCGAGGGCATCGCCTGCTACCGAATGTTCATCAGCGGCCTGCTCGACATCACCGACAACCTCGTGGAAGGCAAGGTGGTGCCGCCGCACGACGTGGTGCGCCACGACGCCGACGATCCGTATCTGGTGGTGGCGGCCGACAAGGGCACGGCCACGTTCTCCGATATCGCCAACGCCATCTCGCTCGAGCACGGCTTCTGGCTGGGCGATGCCTTCGCCTCGGGCGGCTCCAACGGCTACGACCACAAGGGCATGGGCATCACCGCCAAGGGCGCGTGGGAGTCGGTCAAGCGCCACTTCCGGGCGCTGGGCCGCGACAGCCAGACGCAGGACTTCACCTGCGTGGGTATCGGCGACATGTCCGGCGATGTGTTCGGCAACGGCATGCTGCTGTCGCGCCATATCCGGCTGGTCGCCGCGTTCGATCACCGCCACGTATTCCTCGATCCGAACCCGGACGCGGAGCGTTCGTTCGTGGAACGCGAGCGCATGTTCAAGCTGCCGCGTTCGAGCTGGGAGGACTACGACAAGTCGCTGATCTCGGCCGGTGGCGGCGTGTATCCGCGCTCGCTGAAGTCCATCCCGGTGTCGCCGGAAGTGCGCGCCGCGCTGGGTATCAAGGCCGACGTCGCCCAAATGGCGCCGAACGATCTGCTCAACGCCATCCTCAAGGCACCGGTGGACCTGCTGTGGAACGGCGGCATCGGCACCTACGTGAAGGCGGCGAGCGAGAGCCATGCCGACGTGGGCGACCGCGCCAACAACGGCCTGCGCGTCAACGGCGCCGAGCTGCGCTGCAAGGTCGTGGGCGAGGGCGGCAACCTGGGCTTCACGCAGAAGGGCCGCATCGAGGCCGCTCAGCACGGCGTGCTGCTCAATACGGACTTCATCGACAACTCCGCGGGCGTGGACACCTCCGACCATGAGGTGAACATCAAGATCCTGCTCGACGACGCCGTGCAGCGCGGCGAGCTGAGCACGGACGCGCGCAACCAGCAGCTGGCCGCCATGACCGACGAGGTCGGGCAGCTCGTGCTGTGGGACAACTATCGCCAGAACCAGGCGATCACCCTGATGGAGCACCAGTCGGTGCGCCGCCTGGGCTCGATGGCCCACTTCATCCGCCAGCTCGAAAGCGAAGGCCTGCTCGACCGCCAGGTCGAGAACCTGCCCAGCGAGACGGAGCTGGCCGAGCGCAAGGCGCGCGGACAGGGCCTGACCCGTCCGGAACTGTCGGTGCTGCTGTCGTACGACAAGATCAAGCTGTACCAGCAGCTGCTCGAGTCCGACGTGCCGGAAGATCCGTACCTCTCCAAGGAACTGGTGCGGTACTTCCCGGAGCCGCTGCACGACAAGTACGCCGAGCACATGCAGCGCCATCGCCTGAAGCGCGAGATCATCGCCACCGCGGTGACCAACTCGACCATCAACCGCATGGGCGCCACCTTCATGATGCGCATGCAGGAGGACACGGGGCAGGGGCCGGCGGCGATCGCCAAGGCCTATACCGCGGCCCGGGAGATCCTCGGCGCGCGCGACCTGTGGGCTGAGATCGAGGCGCTGGACAGCAAGGTGGCCGAGGACACGCAGATCGATGCGATCCTGCAGATCTGGTCGCTGCTGCGCCACCTGACCCGCTGGCTGCTCAACCGCCCCGGCGGCACGCTGGAAATTGCCGCGAACGTGGAGCGCTACCAGTCGGGTGTCGCGGCGCTGCTGGAGGCGCTGCCGGATGCGCTCACCGAGACCGGCAAGGCCGATTTCTCCACCAGCCAGGAGAAGTGGGATGGCCTCGGTATCCCAGCCGATCTCGCCGCACGCCTGGCACGCATCCCCGAGATGCGGGCGATGCTCGACGTGGTCGAGGTGTCCCAGCAGAGCGGCCAGCCGATCGGCAAGGTCGCCGGTGTGTTCTACGAGCTGGGCGAGTCCCTGGGCCTGGAGTGGCTGCGCAAGCAGATCGAATCGCTGCCGGTGGAAGGCTACTGGCATGCGCAGGCCCGCGGCTCGCTGCTGGACGAGCTCAACCATCAGCATCGCGCGCTGGCCTTGCAGGTACTGGCCATGACCGGTACCAGCAAGGATGTCTCGCCGGTGGAGGCCTGGCTGCAGCGCGACGATCTCACGCTGAAGAACACCCGCAACATGCTGGCGGAGATCAACCAGAACGCCGACTACCCGACCGCCCTGGTCGCGGTGCGCCGCCTGGCTCTGCTGGCCGCGGTGCCGGTGAATCCGTAAGGCCGTCCGGTCCGCCGCTCCCTTGATGGGGCGGCGGATCGCCGGAATCGATCGCAGGCGAAGGGCGCGGACCGGCGACGGTCTTGCGCCCTTCGTCCATCTACGCTCAACTGGCCGCCCCTCCAACGCCGCCCATGCCGCTTATGGCCTACGCCTTCGTCGCCAGTGAGACCTCGGTCGCCCAGCAGGCCCGTCGGAAACTGGTGGAGCGCTACGGCGATACCGCCCCGGAGCAGGCGGAAGCGATCGTCGCCCTCGGCGGCGACGGCTTCATGCTCCGCACCCTGCATGCGTACCGCCACCTGGGTCTGCCGGTCTACGGCATGAAACTGGGGCGGGTCGGCTTCCTGATGAACAAGCATCGCGTGGACGATTTGCCCGGGCGCATCGAACGCGCCCACGCCGCGGTGCTCTTTCCGTTGGAGATGGACGTCGTCTGCGCGAAGGGCGAGACCCACCACGCCTTGGCCTTCAACGAGGTTTCGCTGCTGCGCCAGAGCAATCAGGCCGCGCACTTGGAAGTGAAGCTCAACGAGGCGGTGAAGCTGGAATCGCTCGTGTGCGACGGCATTCTGGTGTCCACGCCCGCCGGCTCCACGGCATACAACTTGTCGGCCCACGGCCCCATTCTGCCGCTCGATGCCAACGTGCTGGCGCTTACGCCGATCAGCCCGTTCCGGCCGCGGCGATGGCGCGGAGCCATCCTCCCGCACCGTACGCAGGTGACCATGCGGGTGATCGACCCGAACAAGCGCCCGGTCAGCGCGACCGCGGATTTTCACGAAGTCCGCGATGTGCGCGAGGTGACCGTGAAACAATCGAACGGTCCCGGCGTGCGCCTGCTGTTCGATCCGGAACACAACCTCGAGCAGCGGATCCTGGACGAGCAGTTCGCTCAGGACTGATCGCGTCCTGCCCGCCGGCCGCGATTTCCCTCGTTTCGGCACCGGCATCCACCGTCACGGTTTGCTAGATTGCTTCCTCAAGCACGCACGGCCCGATCATGACCACCAAGACCCACGACGCCCACGACCCCGCGTCCGCCAGCGACAACCGGCTGGTCGTGGCGATTTCCTCGCGCGCCCTGTTCGATCTTGGCGACAGCCACGAACTGTTCGAGCGGGAAGGTCTGGATGCCTATCGTGCGTTCCAGATCGATCACGAGAACGAGATTCTCAAGCCGGGCGTGGCCTTCCCGCTGGTGCAGAAGCTGCTGGGCCTCAATCGGCTGGCCGGCGACGTGCCGCCGGTGGAAGTGATTCTGCTGTCGCGCAATTCAGGCGACACCGGATTACGGATCTTCAACGCGATCCAGCATTACGGCCTGGACATCAGCCGAGCCGCATTCACCAGTGGCGCGCCGACGTCGGACTACATCGCACCCTTCAGGGCCGACCTGTTCCTTTCCGCCAATGCCGAGGATGTCGGTCGCGCGCTCGTCGCGGGCGTGGCCGCCGCGACCATCCTTCCGTCGGTGGCCCCGCCACGCGCGACCGAGCAGCTGCGCATCGCCTTCGACGGCGACGCCGTCATCTTCGGCGACGAAGGCGAGCGCGTCTCCCGCGAGGAGGGGCTGGAGGCTTTCCATCGCAACGAGCGCGAACGCGCGGAAGAATCGTTGTCGGTGGGGCCTTTCCGCGGCTTCCTCAGTGCGGTGCATCGGCTACAGGCTGCATTCCCGGCGGAAACCTCGCCGATCCGCACCGCTCTGGTCACCGCACGCTCCGCGCCGGCCCACAAGCGGGTCATCCTCACGCTGCGCCGCTGGGGCGTGCGCATCGACGAGGCGCTGTTCCTCGGTGGCCGCGACAAGGGACCGTTTCTGGAAGCGTTCGGCGCCGACATCTTTTTCGACGATTCGCCGGCCAACGTGGAATCCGCGCGCAAATATGTAGCCGCGGGCCACGTTCCCCATGGCATCAGCAATCGGTAATTCAAAAGGTACCGCCCGAGGCGATGGGCATCGGGCGGCAAAGGGCTCTCCGCTGAGGAGCGAACGGTCGTCTCGTCTGGGCTAGTCGTTATCGAATCTGTCTGGGGCTAGTCCTTCCTCATCCTGCCCGCTCGGCCAAGGCCGGCGTTTCCGCGCCATGCTTGCGATACGGCTTCGGTCCCATTCCGCAATCGCCGCGCACCTCCCATCACACGGAATCAGGGCCAGGTTTACAGAAGCGCTGGCTTACCCGCGGTTGGCGAAGCGGTTAGACGCCGGGGGCGGTAACTCGCGGCTGGAGAGGATGGAAAGAACATCTCGCCTGGCGGGGCAGCTAAAACATCACAAGCAATCGACCAGCCCGTCGTAAAGAGTCGAGTTGGTCCCAGGTAGCGTCGCCCATAGAGGTCTGGATCCCTGCAGCGCGGCGGCCAGTTGCCGTGCATCGGTGTGGGGTGCGAGTGGGCTGGCGCATTGCCATTGATGCACCGACGCGCGGACCTTGCCGGTGTCGGGATCCACCTCCTCGGAACTGGCGGCGAACACGAAGCGGCACTCGCCCACCTCACCTGTCGTCGTGTTCGCCGAGCAGGTGTAGCGAAGCGCTTCGAGATTGGGATATTCCCCCTCGCAGAAGGTGTCGCCGCAGACATCGTCGAAATTCAATTTCAGCTGGTAGAGCACGTCCAGCCAGGCATCGCGTTCCTGCCAGGTGGGCAGGTAGCTGTGCATGTCGACGTAGGTGGGAGCTTGCGTCGTGGCACGTCGCGTGGCGGCCTGCGCGTCGCTGTGGGGAAGCGAGAACGCAAGGCATGCGATGGCGGTGCACGCGGAAAGCACGGAGCGAATGGTCATGGAGAATCCCGGCGAAGACGCGCCCGATCGGCGCACGACCATTGAGCGTCATCACCCCATGGCCGCGCTGCCGGTCGATGGCGGCGCGTTGCGTAGGCCATGACCGGCACGTGGCGGAGGAAAAAACGCCTGCCCTGTAGGCGGCACGTGCTACACCAGCCGCATCCGCCGCCACCACGACGTGACCTGGCCCTCGCGCACCAGCGTGAACAGCCCCGAGCCGAGGATGAGCGCGATGCCGATCAGCATGGGCCAGTCCAGGCGATCGCCGAACAGCCAGTAGCCGAAGCCGATGGCCCACAGCATCTGGCTGTATTGAGTGGGAGCGACGCGGTTCGCAGGCGCGTGCTGCGTGGCCAGCATCAGCAGCACGCCGGCCAGTCCGGCGAGCAGCCCGTAGCCAGCTAGGAGCAGTCCCTGATGCAAGTCCGGCCAGAGGAAGTCGGGCAACATCAGCACACCGCCGACCAGCAGTGGGCCGATCACGCCGGCGCCATACAGGCTCAGGCGTTTCTCGTGCGCGCCCGCCACGCGCAGCGCGACCACCGACACCGCGCCAGACAAGCCGCACACCATCGCCGCCACGTGCCCCGCGCCGAGCGCGCGAAACCCGGGCCGTAGCACCACCAGCACCCCCACGAAACCCGCCACGACCGCGGACCAACGCCGCCATCCCACGTGTTCCTTGAGAAAAAGCACGGAGAGCAGCGTCACGAAGATCGGCAGCAGGAAGATCAGCGCGAAGGCCTCGGCCATCGGCAGCGCGGTAAAAGCCATCACCGCCGAGATATTGCTGATAGCCCCGGCGACCGCCCGCGTCCACCAAAGCACGGGCTTGCGCGCCTTGAACACATCGACCCAGCGATCCCCGGGTTTGCGGATGAAGGGCAGGGCCGAGAGCATCAACACGGCGCCGAAGAACACCGCTTCATAAGCGGGCAACGTGCCACGCAGCGATTTCACGAAGGCATCGCTGATCGCGTAGGCCGCGTAGCAGGCGAAGCCCAGCAAGACACCTTTGATCATGGAGGATGATCCGGAGAGACAGCAGGGGATGGGGCATGGTCCCACAGACATGGCGACCCATAACACTCATGAGGTGGTCTCCGTGTCGTCCAGTCCGGTGAGGCGAGAGCTGGCGTATGTGTTATCGGGAGTTTCGCCCTTCATTCCGCCTTCTCTCACTGGGGCTACTCTCGGGGCGCCGCGGACGCGGAGGGAGAAGTAGGGTGCCGCGGCAAGCAACCAAACAGCTGTTCTATTCCAGTAGCCAGAGCAAGCGGCGCAGCCGCGACGCTCGGCACGAGTGCTCTTTGCTCTTGATCTTCGGGTCCCCTTCGCGGCGGTGAGGGCTGGACGATCAGGCCGCCGAAGGCGGGCGGGGACAGGGATGTCCCCGCCTTAAC
>JBCNOA010000080.1:0-16268 GCA_039594095.1 Dyella sp. | reverse complement strand
CCGCACGCCGTTCTTCGTCTGCCTGATCGCCGCCATCGCCCTGTTCGCCGTCGGCCGCCGTCTGCTCGAGCGGGCGCTGCTGCGCCTCACCAGCGACCGCATGCCGGCCGGCCACCTGCGCCGCAGCGCGCTGGCTGCGTTCATCACCCTGGGCACCACCCTGACCTACGGCTTCGCCGCCTACCTGCTGTACCTGGCGCTGGACTGGAACGGCACGCTGGGCGAGGACACCGGCGGCATTGCCGCCGCGTTGGTGCTTTATGCGTGGGAAAGCGCATTCATCGCCGGCCTGGGCCGCGCCCTGCTCAGCGCCGGACGCCCTTCGTGGCGCGTGCCGGCCCTGAGCGACGGACTGGCGCGCAGCCTGCGCCCGTTCCCCACCCTGCTGGCCTGGTGCGCACTGCTGCTCGGGCTGACGGAACGAATCATGGCGCAGATCGGCGCCTCGCTCTCGGCGACGGTCGCCGTCAACGGTCTGATGGCCCTGGTCGTAGCGGGACTGATCGCCGCCGCGCTCGTGCGCATGGGACGCGCGCGGCGTGCACTGCTCGCGGCCGGCAACACGCCCGGCAAGCGCCCGCTATGGGTTGGCCTGCTGGTGGCCGCGGCCTTCGCCGGCGTGGCGCTGGTGATCCTGGGCCTGCTCACCGGCTACATCGCATTCGCCTTCTTCGTCGCGCGCCAGATGCTGCGCGGCGGCGTGGTCGTCGGATCGGTGTATCTGCTGATGCACCTCATCAACGATCTGTTCGAAACGCTGTTCTCTCCGCAGTCGCGCACGGGCACGCGCCTGCAGGAATCGTTCGGCATCGCGCCGGCGCGGCTGGAGCAGACCGCCGTGGTGCTGTCCGGCGCCAGCCGCGCCTTCCTCCTGCTCCTGGCCATATCGCTGCTGCTGGCGCCCTACGGCGCGGGCACCGAGGAGCTGCTCAGCCGTGGCGGCCAGCTCTTCGCCGTGCGCACGCTCGGCACGCTGCCGATCGTGCCGGGCAACATCTTCAACGCGCTGATCGTGCTGGTCGCGGGCGTGGCCGCCACGCGCCTGATCAAGCGCTGGCTGTCGCAGCAGCTGTTGCCGAAGACCGCGCTCGAACCGGGCATGCAGATGTCCATCGTCACGCTGCTCGGCTACGTCTGCGGTGTGCTCGTGTTCGTGCTGGTGCTCGCCGCGCTGAAGGTGGACCTGCAGAGCATCACCTGGGTCGCCTCGGCGCTCTCGGTAGGCATCGGTTTCGGTCTGCAGGCGATCGTGCAGAACTTCATTTCCGGCCTGATCCTGCTCGCCGAGCGTCCGGTCAAGGTAGGCGACTGGGTCAGCCTGCCCGGCGCCGGCGTGGAGGGCGACATCAAGCGCATCAACGTGCGCGCCACGGAAATCCAGCAAGGCGACCGCTCCACCGTGATCGTGCCCAATTCGCAGCTGATCACGCAGAACGTGCGCAATGTGACGCAGGCCGGCGCGCTGGGCCGCGTGCAGATCCGCTTGCCCCTGCCGCTGGGCATCGACGCTGGCAAGGCGCGCAAGGCGCTGCTGGGCGCCATGAACGATCACCCGTCCACGCTGGAAACGCCCAAGCCGAGCGTGCAGTTGGATACCGTCGAAGGCCAGGCGCTGATGTTCGTCTGCACCTCGTACGTGAACAGCCCGCGCGAGGTCAGCGCGGTGAAGAGCGATCTGCTGTTCGACATGCTCGACCGGCTCGCCACCGCGCAAGTGCCGATGGCGCTGCCGCAGAACATGGTCCTGCACCGGCCGCCCGCCGAACCCAAGCCGCCTGCCGCATGATGCGGATCCCGCATCGAGGAATCCCGCCATGGGCCATCACGTCGTCGTACCCGCGCCGCCGCTGGATCTGTGGATCGAGCGGCTTTGGGACTGGGACATGCCGCCGGCCGCGCATCGCTTCGAGCGCGTGCTGCCCTCGACCGGCGCGGCACTGATCGTCAACCTCCACGAGGACGAGACCCGCGTCTACAGCGATGACGACGCGCGCACCTGTGTGCGGTCCGCCGGCGCGGTACTCGGCGGGCCGTGTCTGCGCAGCCAGGTGATCGACACCGCCGAGCAGGTGCGCGTGATGGGCGTGGTGTTCCGGCCCGGCGGCGCCTACGCCCTCACGGGCGAAGACCAGTCCGCGCTCATGGGCCGCGACATCGCGCTCGAAGACCTGTTCGGAGCCGCAGCGCGCCGATTGCGCGAGCGCCTGCTGCATACGCCCGCGCCGCTGGAACGCCTGGCCTTGCTCGAACAATGGCTGCGCTCCCGCATACGCGCGGCATCGACCGATCCGGCGCTCGCTTATGTGGTCGACGCGCTGCATCGCCGGCCGCAAGTCGCGCGCATCGCTCCGCTGGTGCGCGAGACCGGCTGGTCGGACGACCGTTTCCAGCGCCACTTCCGCCGCCGGCTCGGCATGGGCCCCAAGCGCTACGCGCGCCTGCTGCGGTTCCGCGCCGTCGTCGACGAAGCTCACGCATCGCTGGCGATCGACTGGAGTCGCGTGGCTGCCGACAACGGCTATGCCGACCAGGCTCATCTGACGCGCGAGTTCCGCGAATTCGCCGGCATGACCCCGGCCGTCTTCGTGGCGGCACGCGGGCCTTACGCCAATCACGTTCCGCTCGACTGAGCGTGGCGGCTCAAGCCAGCGGCAGGTAGATGTCCGTGCGCAGCAGCGCTTCCGGCGTCTGCTCCGGGTCGTCCAGGTAGTGATGGAACAGGGGCGCGTCCCGCAGCGCCCGCCCGCTGGCGACCAGCCAGCCCGCGAGCAGCGCGTCAGTGACGTCGTCGAGCAGGTCGAAACTGCCTACATGACGCAGGCGCGCCCACGTACCGCCGCCGAGATCTTCCGCGATCAAGCCCTCGCCGGGCTCGGCCGCGCGGTCGAAGGCCACCGCGCAATCGAACACGGAACCGCCCTCCGGCGCATCCCGCCGATCGACGAGCGGGACGCCGTAGACGCCGGTCACGTGCTCGACCAGGCCCTGTGTCGCGGCCCATTCGAACAGACGCCCGTAAACCAGGTTGAGTCCGTGGAAATCGCCACGGTGCCGGACGGCGATCACGCGGAAGGGTTCCACTGAGATCACCTCCACGCGCAACTCGGATGCCGGTTCGCGCTCCATGGACGGCGCGCGGCTGCACTGCTCGATGGCCCGTGCCAGCCGCTCGGGTTGGCCGCGCAATTCGCTCGGCGAAGCATCGAAGGCCTGGCGGAAGGCCCGTGCGAAGGCCTGTGGCGTCTCGTACCCCACCGCCAGGGCGGCATCGGTGACCGGCTGTGCCGGATCGGCCAGCAGACGCAACGCGTGCAGCAAGCGCAGGCGAAGCACAGTGCCGCCGGGCGTCTCGCCGGTCAGGGCACGGTACACGCGATGGAAGTGGAACGAGGACAGATGCGCCGCCTCGGCCAGTTGCCCCGGGTCCGGCAGTTCGCCGCCGGTGTCGACGGCGCGTTGCAACAAGGCGACCGCGCGGTCGATGCCCTGCAGATAGCGGTTGCGCGTCTGGTCTCTCATGCTGGCTCTCCGTGACGTGGGAACCCAGATTGGCCGCGGTACGCCGCCACCGCGGTTCGGATCCTGCGCAAAAGGGAGAATGCCGGGCGGCTCCCGTTCGCGGCGCGAAGGCACCACCGCGCGTGCATCCGCGCGGCGCCGCCCTGCGTAAGAGCGTGATCGACCTCGGGTATCACGGGCATCTTCCATGCGCACAGACACCGGCCATGATAGCGGCGGCCTGCCATGACCCGGCTGCGGCTGCTGCTCGGCGATCAGTTGAACCCCGGTCACTCGTGGTTCGGCACGCGCTGCGACCAGACCGTGTACGTGCTGATGGAAGTCCGCCAGGAAACGGACTACGTCCTGCACCACGCGCAGAAGATCCTGGCGATCTTCGCGGCCATGCGCGATTTCGCTCGCCAGCTTCGCGCGCAGGGGCATCGCGTGCATTACCTGGCGATCGACGATCCCGCCAACCGTCCGTCGCTGACAGCGAATCTCGACGGGTTGCTGGCGCACTACGGCGCGACCGCATTCGAATACCAGGAACCCGACGAATGGCGCCTGGATCGTCAACTGTCGGATTACGTCGCCGGACTTTCCCTGCCCGCGCGCATGGTGCATAGCGAGCACTTCTACACGTCGCGGCAAGAGGCCGGCGCATTCTTCGGCGGACGCAGGCGCTGGACGATGGAAGCCTTCTACCGCCACATGCGCAAGCGGCATGGCGTGCTCATGCATTCGCCCGCGCAGCCCGCCGGAGGCCGTTGGAACTTCGACCACGACAATCGCCATGCATGGCCGGGCACGCCGCCCGAACCCGGCGACCCACGGCCCCTGCATGACCACCGCGCGCTATGGTCGACCATCGTCGGCGCGGGCGTGAAGAGTTTCGGCGAGCCCAGCGAAGGCGCCGTCCGCTGGCCGCTGAATCGGGCGGAGGCGCTGGACCAGCTCGAGTGCTTCGTCCGCGATGCACTGCCGCACTTCGGCACCTACCAGGACGCCATGAGCATGGGCGCGCAGCGGCTGTTCCATTCGCTGCTCTCGTTCGCGCTCAACACCAAGATGCTCGCACCGCGAGAAGTGGTCGGACGTGCCGAAGCAGCGTGGCGCGAAGGCCGGGTTCCGCTGGCCTCGGCGGAAGGTTTCATCCGCCAGATCCTGGGCTGGCGCGAGTACGTTCGCGGCATCTACTGGTCCCGCATGCCGGGCTATGAACAGTCCAACGCGCTCGGTCACCACCGCGACCTGCCGGCATGGTTCTGGCACGCCGGAACCCGCATGAACTGCATGCGCCACGCCATCGGGCAATCGTTGCGCGACGCTCACGCGCATCACATCCAGCGGCTGATGGTGATCGGCAACTTCGCACTGATGGCCGGGTTGTCGCCCGAGCAGGTGCATCGCTGGTATCTGGGCGTCTACGTGGACGCCTTCGAATGGGTGGAGCTGCCGAACACGCTGGGCATGAGCCAGTTCGCCGACGGCGGGCTGCTGGCCACCAAGCCCTATGTATCCAGCGCCGCCTACATCGATCGCATGAGCGATTACTGCGGCAGCTGCTTCTATCGCCGGCGCGAGAAGACCGGACCGCGCGCCTGTCCCTTCAACGCGCTGTACTGGGATTTCTTCATGCGACACGCGGACACGCTGGCGCGCTTGCCCCGCCTGTCCATGGTCTATCGACAGCTCGATCGCATGGACGCCGCAGCCAAGGCGGCGTGGCGGGCGCAGGCCGCCCGGACGCTGGATGAACTCGACGCGCTCTGAGGCCCGACGTAGGCAAGAAGTCATGGTGGGCACCGCTGGGGCATGCCCGTAAAGTCGGCATTCATCCCCCTTTTCCGCCACGCCGCCGCGACGGACCGCCCCGCGGCCTTGCTTGGAGGTCTCATGTCCATTCGTCGCTCCTCGTTCGGCTCCTCGTTCGGCCCGTCGCTGCTTGCCGCCGCGCTCGCCGCGGTCCTCGGCGCCGGCATCGTCCACGCGCAGACCGCCCCGCTCACCCCGGACATCCCCACCAAGTTCGACGCGCCGACGGCCGGCTACGATTACGTCAAGCGCGAAGTGATGATCCCGATGCGGGACGGCGTGAAGCTGCACACGGTCATCGTGATCCCCAAGGGCGCCAGGCATGCGCCGATCCTGCTGACGCGCACGCCGTACAACGCCAGCGGCCGCGCCGCACGCCTGGAGTCGCCCAGCATGCTGGCCGAACTGCCGCAGGGCGACGAGGTGTTCGTGCGCGGCGGCTACATCCGCGTGTTCCAGGACGTGCGCGGCAAGTACGGCTCCGAGGGCGATTACGTGATGACGCGCCCGCTGCGCGGCCCGCTCAATTCGAGCGAGGTCGATCACTCCACCGATGCCTACGACACCATCGACTGGCTGGTGAAGAACGTGCCGGAGTCCAACGGCAAGGTCGGCATGCTCGGCTCCTCCTATGAGGGCTTCACCGTGGTGATGGCGCTGATCAATCCGCATCCCGCGCTCAAGGTGGCCGCGCCGGAAAGCCCCATGGTGGACGGCTGGATGGGCGACGACTGGTTCCACTACGGCGCCTTCCGCCAGACCAACTTCGACTACATTCAGGGCCAGACAGCGCAGAAGGGCAAGGGCTCCGGCGCGCCGCGCACAGGCTTCGACGACTACAGCAACTTCCTGCAAGCCGGCTCGGCCGGCGATTACGCGCGCGCCAACGGCTTCGAGCAATTGCCGTTCTGGCGCAAGCTCGACGAGCATCCGGCTTACGATCAGTTCTGGCAGGAGCAGGCGCTGGACAAGATCATGGCCAAGCAGCCGCTGAAGGTGCCCACCATGTGGCTGCAAGGCCTGTGGGACCAGGAAGACATGTGGGGCGCCATCCACAGCTACGAGGCGACCGAACCCAAGGACAAGGGCAACGACAAGAACTTCCTGGTGATGGGCCCGTGGCGCCACAGCCAGGTGAATTACGACGGCACCTCGCTCGGGCCGCTGCAGTGGGACGGCGACACCGCGCTGCAGTTTCGCCGCGACGTGCTCAAGCCGTTCTTCGACCAGTATCTGGTGGACGGCGCGCCCAAGGCGAATACGCCACCGGTGCTGATCTACAACACCGGCGAGAACCGCTGGGACCGCTACAAGTCCTGGCCGCTGAGCTGCGACCAGGGTTGCGCGAGCAAGCCGAAGTCGCTGTACCTGGGTGCGGACGGCAAGCTGTCCTTCGATGCTCCCGCGGACAGCGCGGCCAAGTACGACGAGTACGTCTCCGACCCGGCCAAGCCCGTGCCGTACCAGCCGCGTCCCGTGCACTTCGCCGACCACGACGCCTGGACGCGCTGGCTGGTGATGGACCAGCGCTTCGCCGATGGACGTCCGGACGTACTCACCTATGTCACCGAACCGCTGAAGGCGCCGCTGCACGTCGGCGGTCCGCCGCAGGTCAATCTGTACGCGTCCACCAGCGGCACGGACAGCGATTGGGTGGTGAAGCTGATCGACGTCTACCCGGATACGAACGCCTCCACGCCTGAGATGGGCGGCTATGAACTGGCGGTGTCGCTGGATATCTTCCGCGGCCGCTACCGCACCAGCTTCGCGCATCCGCAGGCGATCGCCGCTGACCAGCCGTTGCTGTACAGCTTCCGCCTGCCCACGGTGAACCATGTGTTCCAGCCCGGCCACCGCGTCATGGTGCAGGTGCAGTCGTCACTGTTCCCGTTGTACGACCGCAATCCGCAGACCTTCGTGCCGAACATCTTCGACGCCAAGCCGGCGGATTACCGCAAGGCGACGCAGCGCGTATGGCACGCGCCGGGCACGGCCAGCGCAATCAGCCTGCCGGTAGTGTCGGGCAAGTAAGGGCGACGCTCGCCCATGAAAAAAGGGCTGGCGGAAACGCCAGCCCTTTTCGTTTGCCCGACCCGATGCCGCTTACGGCGTGCAGGTCTTGCCGTGATCGCCGTGGAAGCCCTTGGCCTTGGCATCGGCCTCGCTCATGTACGAGCCCTGCTTGGTCTTGCCGTACCACTTGTCGCCCGGGCAGTGATAGACCTTGCTGCTCGAGTTGACCCAGACCATGCCCGGGCCACCGCCCGGAGCCGCGGCGGCGGGCGGCGCCGGCGGCATCTTCTTTGGCGCGGCGGCCGCGGCGGGTGCCGCCGGAGTCGCCGGCGCCGCCTGCGGAGCGGGAGCCGCGGCCGTCTTGGAAGCTTCGGCGGCCGGCGCCGCGGGTGCCGCTGCCGGCGCATTGGCCGCTGCGGCGGCTGTGGCGGCGTACCACTCCTTCACGCCCTTGTGGCCGGAGCATGCCCCTTTCTTGGTGGCGTGATCGGTGTAGGAGCCATCCTTGCACTGGCCTGTCGAACCGGCCGGCGCGGACGCCTGCTGCGCGAACGCCGCGGACCCGAACAGCAGACAAGACGCCAGCACCGCCATCGAAACGAACGATTTCATTTCCCATCCTCCTGCGCGAATGACTTTCCCTTCCCCCCGCTGCGGAAACCGCTCGACGCGTACGCCGCCGCGAAGCCCTGTGCGCCGAGCGGCGCACGCGGCGCGACTATGCGCCAAAAAAAAGAACGCGCCATGCCCGGCGGCACGACGCGTTCATCTTCCATGAGGCTGTTTCGCAAGCTTTTACGGCGCGGCCTTGGCCGGCGGCTTGAGCGTGGAGCCTGGGCGGGCCACCGCATACATCTCCCAGGTGATCTGCTTGAGCAGCGCGATGCGGTCGTTGCCTTCCACGTACAGATCGAAGTGCGTGCGATCGGGGATGAAGCGCACCTCGGCCTTCGCATGCAGCCCATCCAGCACGGCCTTCAGCCGATGCGCGGCACCGTCGAGATAGAACGTGTCCGCGGTACCGATGATGAGGTGGATCTTCCCGTCCAGGTCGGGCTTCAGCGATGGCCATTCCTTCTGCAGGCGGCGCGCGATGTCGAAGTGCTCGCTCCAATAGGCGGCCACGGCCGGATCCACCGCGCCGGTATCGCGATCGAACATCGGCTGCGGACGTCCGTCCGCGCCGCGTGGCGAGAACACCCATTCGAACGAAGCGATCTGCCCGCCGTACTCGCCCAGCACGCGCTCCAGTTTCGAGAACTGCTCGAACGTGGCCAGCACTTTGCCCTTGTCGCGGATAAGCGGATTGGGCGAGCCGTCGGGCTTGCGATAAGCGTTGGCACCGGGCGCGTAGAGATCGACGCCGGTGAAGTCGTGGAAGTCGCTCGGGTCGGGCGAGGTCGACCAGGTGCCGCCGAACACTTTCGGATACCGGGTCTGCAGCCACAGCGTGGCCCAGCCGCCGGAGGAATGGCCATTGAGGAAGCGCCCCTGCGGTTTGCCGTCCATGCGGTACTGCTTTTCCAACTGAGGAATGAGCTCTTCGGTGAGCGCCTTGCCCCAGGGGCCGTTGTTCACCGAGTCGGCGAACTCGTGCGTGCCGGTCGGGCTGGACTCGTCGAGGAATACCCAGATCATCGGCGGCATCTCGCCCTTGCTCATCGCCGCATAGCTGTTGACGACCGGGCCATACAGGCGCTCCAGGCTGCCGCCGAAACCGTGCGTGTAGTACACGACCGGGTAGCGCTCCGCCTTCTTGGCGTCGTAGTCCGGCGGCAACAGCACCCAGCCACGCATGTGGATGGGCCGCCCCCAGAAAGCCGACAGTACGGGGCTGACGATATCCATCGCCTGCGTATGCTCGCGCGCCGCCGGAATCGCATCGCGCACGGACTGCGGCACGGAGGGAGGCAGCGTCCACGCCTCACGCGCCGGCAGCGTCTTCGCCAACTGAAGCGCGGGCAGTTCGGTGGACGGAAGATGCAGCGATACCACATCGCTGACGATGTCGCCGACGCCGCGTCCGCCGTAGTTGTAGTTGTGGTTAACGTCCAGCACCGCCTGCATCACGTAGTCGCCGGCCGGCAGCTGTGCGAGCGGGCCGGGAAAGGCCAGATCGTCCGCATCCAGACTCACGGTCGCGCCGGGCGCCAGGTGCGTCACTTCGCGCGCGGCGACCAAGGTCTGGTTGGGCTGCAGCGGATTAATGTCCACCTCTTCCACTTTGCCGTCCTTGGCCTGGGCCTTGGCGGCGCCGGCCTCGGTGACGAACAGCAGCAGACGGCCGGATACCGGTTTGTCCTGCGCGCTACCCAGGCCGACGCGGACCAGGTGATGCGCGGCCGGCGCATCGGTGCGGGCCAGCGCGGTGCCGCCGAGCAAGGCGAAGCCCAGCAGCGCGGTGGCGACGGGACGGCGTAAAAGCATGGCGTTCTCCCCTGCACGGAAGCCGAGGCGGTGGGTGGCGGCGCGGGCTTCCCGTCGCGCCGCCGCGCGGGATCAACCTTGCTTGCCTTTCACGGGCGTGAGGCGCAAGTCCTGGAAGTCGAAGCTGAAATCGGTGAGCGGCGAGATCGGCTGCATGCGCACTTCGCGGATGCCGCCGTCGGCGTCGAGCGAGAACGTCACGAACGCATCGGCATTGAGCGATCGGTCGTCCCAGCGCACGAGGAAAGTGTCGTGCTGCCAGGGCGTCATGGTGCCGACCAATTGCGGCGTCTTGCCGAAGCGCATGCGCAACTTGCCGCCTTCCTGCGTGACGGCGATGTCGCCGTACCACGGATCGCGATAGGTACCGGCGTACTTGTCCAGCGGCAGCGACGGACGGCTGTTCTTGTCGCGCGCGGCTTCATGCTTCTTCCAGCTGTCGTCGGCGTTCGCTTCCGATTTCTTCACCGCGGCCGCGTAAGCGGCCACCCAGTCGGTCTTGTCATTGCCCAGGTAGGCGTCGAGCACGCGGTACGTCACGGCATTGAATGCGGCGCCGGATTCCTGGTTGGTGAGCACCACCACGCCGAGCTTCAGCTCCGGCACCAGGGTGAGGCGCGACACCATGCCCGGCCAGCCGCCGGTGTGCCACACCAGGCGATGGCCGCGGTAATCGGAAAGGAACCAGCCTTCGCCGTAGCCGGCGAAATTGGGCTTGGTGGCGGCCAGTTCCGGCACCGGCGGTTCGCCGATCTTCATCGGCGTGAGCATGGACCACATCTGCTTCTGGCTTTCTTCCTTGAAAAGACGCACGTCGCCGCCCGGCAGCCGGCCACCGGCCAACTGCACGTTCATCCATTTGGCCAGGTCGTGCACGCTGGCGTAGATGCCGCCAGCGCCCGGGTTGTTGACCCACGCCATCGGCGGCACGGGCCTGAGGTCCTTGAAGTCGAACTTGGCGTGGCCAACGGCGACGTCCATGCCGGGCTTCAGATAGGTCATGTCGACCAGCGATTCGTCCATGCCGACCGGCTTGAAGAGGTGGTCGCGCAGGAAGTCCGCGTAGCTCTGGCCGGAGGTTTCCTCGATCACCAGCGTGGCGACCGCGAACAGGATGTTGTCGTACGCGTACGCGCTGCGGAAGCTGGTGGCCAGCGGCACGTCGCGCAACCGCTGCACCACTTCCTTGGTGGAATACTTCGTGGGCGGCCAATACAGCAGATCGCCCGCCCCCAGCCCCAGGCCGCTGCGATGCGCCAGCAGATCGCGGACGCGCATCTCGCGCGTCACATAGGGATCGGACATCTGGAACCACGGAAGATGGTCGATCACGCGGTCGTCCATCTTCAGCTTGCCCTGCTCGGCAAGCATCTGCAGTGCGGCGGCGGTGAAGGCCTTGGTGTTGGAGGCGATGGCGAACAGCGTATGCGCGTCGACGGCGCCGGACTTGCCCGTCTCCTTGACGCCGAAGCCCTGCTCCATCACCACCTGCCCGTCCTTCACGATGGCCACGGCGATGCCCGGCACGTCGAACTGCTTGCGCGCGCCGTCCACGTAGGCGCCGAAGTCCTGCAACTGCGGCGGCAGAGCGGGGCTCGCGGACAGCGCGGCTTCCGGCGCCGTATCCGGCGATTGCGACCACGCCGGGCAGGCGAAAACCAGCAGCGCGGCGCAGCAGGCCAGGCGCGGGGACAGGACTCGTCGGGACATCGTCGGCTCCAGCATCGCGAAAGCGGCCAACTATCGCGGCAAAGCCTCGTCGACGCCAGCGCGGGAAGTCATGAAGTCCCGGCCTCGACGCGGCCGCCACCGCCCGCGATGATGGCCGTTTTCGCCGAGAACGCCGGAGCCGCATGCCCTTCCGACCCGAATGGATCGCCACTCACGCTCTGGCGCTGTGGGCGCTCGTCCTGCTGACGGCGCTGCTCGCCGGCGATCTGGCATGGCGGCGCTGCCATCGCTTGCGTACCGCCGCTGAAGCCGAAAGCCGGCGTTCCGCGGTCATGCGCCGACGCACCGCCCTGATACTGGCGCTGACACTGCTCGCGCTGTTCGGCGGGCTGGCTTTCGCGGTGGGCGTGGGCGAACCCGGCGGCATGGCGACTTTTGACGGTGCGCTGGCCGAACAGCTGCGGGCGCGGGTGCCGGAGGCCGCACTGCGCGCCATCGCCCTGCTCACGCAGTTGGGCGGCACGCCATGGGTGGCATCGGCATCGCTGGCGGTGCTGCTGGTACTGCTGCTGCGGCGCGAATGGGCGCTGGCCGGGGTATGGGCTTTTGCGCAAGCCGGCATCATGCCGATCGTCAGCGCCATCAAGGCTGCCGTGCTGCGTCCTCGCCCGCTGCACGACCACGGCTTCGTCACCGAGGCCGGCTGGAGCTTTCCCAGCGGGCACGCGCTCGGCTCAGTGGTGTTCTACGGCATGCTGGCCTATGTGCTGCTGCGCGTGCTGCCGTCGCGCTGGCACCGCGCGGTGATCGCCGGCGCCGTTTCTTTCGTCGTCGCGATAGGGATCAGCCGCATCCTGCTGCAGGTGCACTACTTCAGCGACGTGATGGCCGGCTATGCCTGCGGCGCGTTGTGGCTTTTGCTGTGCATCGGTCTGGCCGAACGCCTGCGCTTGCGCGCAGCAACCTGATCAGCGCGGCGCGGGCGCCGTCTTGCCGCGAGCGTCCAGCCACGGCGCCAGCGAGACCGACCAGATGTTCTCGCTGGCGTTGTCCCAGGTCTGCATCCGCGCCAGATCGAGCTCGGCCTGCTCGCGCGTGCGCGGATAGCTCACATGCTCGGAGCGATGGCTGCTGAAATAAAGCGTGCGGTTGTCCGGCCCCAGATGCGAGCCCCAGGGATCGCCGACATTGACGCCTTCGCCGAGGTCGACCGGCTCGCTCCAGCCGCCGCCTTCGCGGAAGGCGATATACAAACGGTCCGGCTTGCCTTTGCCGGCGTAGTTGGCGTCGAACACGATGAACGATTCGTCGGGCGCAATCGCCGGGTCCAGCTTGTGCGCCGCCGAATCGCCCAATGCCACGAGCTCCGGCGCCTGGTAAGCGCCGTCGCGATACTGCGAGCGGTACAGGCGGAAATCGTCGTCGTCGCCGGGACGCTGGAAATACACGCTGCCGTCCGCCGCGATGCTGGGGGCGTAGGTGCGCGTGCTGCTGTTGACCGAGTCGGGCAGCCGCACCGGCTCGCCCCAGCCGTCCTCGCCTTTGCGATCGACGCGCCACAGGTGCCCGCCGGAACCGGGCTGCACCTTGCCGTTGGCCATCACCGCGTCCAGCGGCTTGCCGCCTGGCGTGTCGGGGCGATTGGAAGTGAAGATCAGGAAAGAACCGTCGGGCGACATGGCCGGGTCGTGGTCCAGCCATTGGCCGGAGAATGGCGCGATCTTCGGCTCCGACCAGACATGGCCGATCTTGTGCGATTCGAGGATCACCGCATTGGGCCAGCTGATGCGATCGAAGAACACCGTATGGCCGTCCGGCGTAAACGCGACCGAGTCTTCGTTGGCCGGCCCCGAGATCACGCCGGGAGCGAAGATCTCCGGCGTCGCCGCCTGCCGCGTGTCGGCAGCCGCGGAGGCGCCGATGAAAAGCGTCAACGTCAGCAAGGCGTAAGCGATCGGCTTCATAGACGGCTCCAGAGAAACGGGGGCGACGCGATGCGCCTGGATACGCCGCCGCGATGCGCGCGGCGCGTGCCTGAAGTCACGACCGGTGTTTCACATGGACGCATGGCATGATGGCCCGCCATCGCATCCTGCACGGCCATGCCCACCGACGACCTCTTCAGCAACGCCAGCGCGCGCGCCGATCGCATCCGGGTCGGCATCGGCGGCTGGAACTACGCCCCTTGGCGGAAGAACTTCTACCCGGATGGGCTGCCGCAACGCCGCGAACTGGAGTACGCCAGCCGCCACCTGCGCGCGATCGAGATCAATGGCACGTATTACGGTGCGCAGAAAGCCGAGACCTACGGCCGCTGGGCGGCGGAAACGCCGGAAGGCTTCGTGTTCTCGCTGAAGGCTCCGCGCTATGTCACCGAAGGCAAACGCCTGGCCGCCACCGGCAAGGGTGTCGACGGTTTCGTGTTCGGCGGCCTGGCGGAAATGGGCGATCGCCTCGGCCCCATCCTGTGGCAGCTCCCGCCTTCGCGCCCCTTCGACGCCGACGACCTCGCCGCCTTCCTCGACCTGCTTCCGCGCGAACTCAACGGCACGCCCCTGCGGCACGTGCTGGAGGTGCGTCATCGCAGTTTCGAGAGCGAAGCCTATGTCGAGCTCGCCCGCCAGCACCGTATTCCGACGGTCTACACCGACTCACCCGACTATCCCAATCTCGCCGACCTCACCGGCGACTTCGCCTACGCCCGCCTGATGCGCAGCGCCGACGAAGTACCCACCGGCTACACCGGCGAAGCGCTGGATGCATGGACCGAACGCGCGCAGCGCTGGTCGAAAGGCAAGGACTGCGAAGAACTTCCCCACGCCACCGCACCGCTTTCGAACGGCAAGCCGCGCGACGTCTTCATCTACTTCATCAGTGCCGCGAAACACCGCAACCCGGCCGCGGCGATGGCGCTGCAGGAACGAGTGGACCGCGCTGAGCAGTGATCTGCACCAGCGTCGTCGATGTGGCGTGTGGATAGTTGAGGACTGTCGCTTAGGGTGGAGTCCTGGCGGCGTTTTTCGATAGCGCCATGGGGAGAGCACCCGTCCCGCCTTCGCCCACGGGGACTACTTTGGGGTCGCCCGGTGGGAAGGCGAAATGCGGTACCGAGGCAGGCAGCCAACGAGCCGCTCTATTCCAATAGCCAGAGCAAGCGGCGTAAGCCGCGACGCTCGGCACGAGCGCTCTTTGCTCTTGATCTTCGGGTCCCCTTCGCGGCGGTGAGGGCTGGACGATCAGGCCGCCGAAGGCGGGCGGGGACAGGACGTCCCCGCCTTTTCGATTCGGGCAAGGATGCCCGATCGAAAAGCCCGGCCAGCCCTCAACGCACCCGCAGCGGCGAAGGCCGCGGAGGGCGCCGCGCAGGGTGCCCTTTCTTCCTTGCCCCCTTTTCGGGGTTGGTTACTTCTTCTTTGGGCAAGCAAAGAAGAAGTAACTCGCTCTCCGGCAGGAGAGCGAAACCCTCGCCCCCAAGGCGAGACACGACTGGCGAACTCACCCAACCTAACCCCCTAACCCCCAAACCCCAGCCACCAATTCATAAGACCGCCGCCTCAACGCATGCTCAAACACATTAGCCGTAATCATCAGCTCATCCGGCCGATGCCGAGCGACGAACGCGACGAGCCCCTCGCGCACCGAACGCGCATCTCCCACCACCGAACACGCCAGCGCCCGCTCTACGCCGAACTTCTCCGTGGGCGTCCAATAGTTCTCGATATCGTCGATCGGCGGCGGGATCAGCCCCGGCATGCCTCGGCGCAGGTTGATGAAACTCTGCTGCTGCGTAGTGAAGAGCCGCCGCGCTTCCGCATCGCTTTCTGCCGCGATCACGTTGATGCCCAGCATCGCGTGCGGCTTCGCCAACCGCGCTGACGGCCGGAAATCGCGGCGGTAAAGCGCCAGCGCTTCGTCCATCGCGTCCGGCGCGAAATGCGAGGCGAACGCATAAGGCAGGCCCAGCGCGGCGGCGAGGCGCGCGCCGAACAGGCTGGAGCCGAGAATCCACACCGGCACCTCGATACCTGCGCCGGGTACGGCGCGCACGGGCTGGCCCGCTTTTGCCGGTTCGAAGTACATCAGCAGTTCCTGCACGTCTTCCGGGAACGCGTCGGCGCTTTCGTAATAGCGCCGCAGGGCACGCGCGGTGGGCTGGTCCGTGCCGGGCGCGCGCCCCAGTCCAAGGTCGATGCGGTCCGGATAGAGCGAGGCCAGCGTGCCGAACTGTTCCGCCACCTGCAGCGGCGCGTGGTTGGGCAGCATGATGCCGCCGGCACCGACGCGGATCGTGGAAGTGCCGCCGGCGATGTGGCCGATCAATACCGCGGTGGCGGCGCTGGCGATACCCGGCATGTTGTGGTGCTCGGCCAGCCAATAGCGGCGATAACCCAGGCGCTCGGCCAGACGGGCCAGGTCGAGGCTGTTGGCGAAGGCCTGCGCCGGCGTGCTGCCCTGAGTCACCGGCGCCAGATCGAGTACGGAAAAAGGAATCATGGGACGTCCTCGCGGCGAAGCCCACGATCTGGGGGCAGCCGCGGCCATTCCCACCCTGTCGCGCAAGATGTGCGGGACATGGCAATACGGGAAACGGGCGCCGGCCGCCGCCTACAGGTTTCGCCCGGGTTGCCGATACCCCGGCAGGGAGACCGCATCGCGGTCATGGGGAGAACCTGACGATGACCTGGCTGAGGCGTTTCTTCGCCCCCGCGCCGGCGCCCGCGCGGCCGCTGCCGCGGGTGTCGTTCGAGCGTCCGGCGCCGCCGCGTCCGGCCACGCCGTCGGCTCCCTCGCCCATAGAGCCGCTCACCGAACCGTCCCTCGAGGTGCTGGCCGAACGCTTC
>JBCNOA010000008.1:0-47945 GCA_039594095.1 Dyella sp. | reverse complement strand
TCCACATTGCGGTCCGCGCGCGGCATGTAACGCAGGGCACTGGCGCTCATACGCAGTACCGTCAACGCGCGGCGCTCGCTGAGTCCCCGGCTCGTCATATCCCGCACCAGCAAGCGTCGTGCCGGTGCGGTCACCACTTTTTTCGCAGTGCCTCGCGGGTGATCTCGTTCTCCAGCATCGACTCCGCCAGGAGCTTTTTCAGCCGGGCGTTCTCCGCTTCCAGCTCCTTAAGCCGCTTGGCCTCGGACACCGTCATACCGCCGAACTTACTGCGCCACAGGTAGTACGAGGCTTCACTAAAGCCGTGCTTGCGGCATAGATCCTTCACTGCCATGCCGGCTTCGGCCTCACGCAGAAAGCCGATGATCTGCTCTTCGGAAAAACGCTTCTTCACATCCAATCTCCGTCAGTTGGGGGATTGGACTCCAAATCGTCGTGCTACTCAAAACCGGGGGAGCGTCGACACCTTGAACCTAGCCGAGCTGAGTTTGTCCGGCCTGCAGATGTGGCAATCGCGTATCGCGGCAGAGATCCAGCGCCGACAGGCGGTTGCCGCGTGACCTCGCAAGGTGTGCTCAGCGCCCGGTGCTAATCCACGACAGCCGGCAAGGCCCGGTACCAGTCGCCGATGCCGATGATGTGGCCCTCGCGATAGTGCAGGTAGTGAACGGGAATCCCGAAGCGCTCGCGCATGGTGGTCAGGTACGCGCGGTCACGCGCGCGGGGGGCGCCGGGTCCGACGATCAGCAGGGTGTCGCACCGCGAGGCGGCGGGCCAGTAGGCGTATTCCATCAGCTGACCAAATGCTTCCCGAATCACCTCGGTGGGTGTGCCGCGCGGTTTGAGTTCGATGAAGACGGTGCGGTCCGGCGCCTTGAGGCGGATATCGACGCGATTGCGGCCCAGGGGGAACTCGCGCCTCGGCTTCACGTCTGCCGGCAGATCCACACGAAGGGTCCGCATCAGGGCGTTCTGCCACTGGGTCTGGATGAGCTTTACATCGCCGCCGCCGGACGGCGCGCGGGTGGCGGTCGTCGCGCCGTCGACGTCGTCATGCTCCTCGTCGGCCTCGTCGGCCTCGTCTGACTCACCGGCCTCGCTGTAGGCATCGGTATTGATGTCGACGTCGGTGAGGTGCTCCCACGCGGGAGGAACGGCCTGCAGGATCCCGTAGTAGTCCGCCGGCACATCGTCAGCGGGAAACGGAATGGGTGGGTCGAACATGCGGAGCGCGTCGGGACGGAAGCGCACGTTGAAGAGCTCGGTGCGTCCGGTATCCGTGACGGCGGCCTTGTCCAGGCCGAGCGCTTCGACCTGCTGCTCCATCATGCGGAGCCAACCCTCGCGCTTGAACTCCCTCGCCACGCGGCTCGCCTCGCGTGCGTTCAACACCTGCACGCCGTCAATCGCGCCAGCCCAATAGCGCTGGCCCGTCGTGCTGTCGATCGCGTACAGCAGCAAGGCCAGTCGCTTGCCGGCGTACGCATCGTGGTTGGAGTTCATGGGCTGGATGAAACCGTGCTTGTACCCGCGCACCAGCGTGGATAGGTCGCCAATCCATTCTTCATGGCCAAACCCGTGTTTGCGCTCGAAGGTGTCTTTGGAGCGAGCCTTGCCGATTGGCCCGGAAGGGCGCGTCCACATGTGCGTGTTCCAGCAGATGCGCGCGACGCGATAGTCGAGCTCGCGGGCCTCAGTACCGGTTTCGTCGAGCAGCGCTAGGTACAGCGGATAGATCAAGTTGAGCACGGCCACCGCGCGGCTGATCACCTCCGGCCCGATACCGTCGGCGCCGACCGGCACGCTCTCTCCGAAGAAGATGAAGACACCTTCGTGAATCTGCGCGACGGGGATCTTGCGCACGGGGCCCACCGGCACACGCTGGCGAGCCTCAGGCACGCGCTTGTCCACGTACCACATCTCCAGGCCTGCCAAGGCGGGGTACTGGGAGAGGATGGCGTTGAACCGGTGAATGGTGGGCGTCAGCACCTCAACCGGATTCTGGTAGTACGGGCCGCGCTCGATGGAGAAGGCGGCGCCATAGCGAAAGTGCGTGCGCCCCTTCTCGAAGCCGATGTTGAGCTGGAGCTCGCGACGACCGCCCCAGTGGTAGGCGTACCCCGAGCGAGGGCCATCCTCGTCGTGGATCTCCTCAAACAAGGATTCGCGACTGCCGGGCACCTGCCGGATCTCCGCCCGGTCTTCGTAGAAGTGGGCGAGCGGTGTGCCGACGCGTGCGACGTCGATCGCGGCGGCAATGTCCTTGATGTTGTCCATCCCTGATCCCCTCGGTAGCCGGCGGTTACTGAAGCGTCCTCGTTTCTTCGAGTCATTCAGAAGTAGAGGTCAGGGTTGATGATGCCATGGCATAGCGGATGGGCGACAGGCCGCCCAGTGAACGATGCGGCCGATCATGGTTGTACCGGTGTCGCCAGTCCTCGGACATGCGGCGTACTTCGTCGAGTGTGGTGAAGACGTAGCGGTCAAGTACTTCTGTTCGGAAGGTTCGGTTGAAACGTTCGATATAGGCATTCTGAGTAGGTTTGCCGGGCTGGATGTGGACCAACTCGATACTGTGCTGCTGGGCCCATTGGCGCAGTGCCGCACTGATAAATTCGGGACCGTTGTCCAGGCGCAGGCGACGTGGCGCGCCACGCAGTTCGGTCAGTTCGTCCAAGGCCCGAATGATTCGCTGCGAAGGTAGGCTGGTGTCGATTTCAATGCGCAGCGACTCTCGATTGAAATCGTCGTTGACGTTGAAGGTGCGAAAGCGTCGCCCCGACCACAAGGCATCGGCCATAAAATCCGCTGACCAGGTGTGATTGGCGTGCAAGGGAACCTCCAACGGTTCGCGAATGCGGTCAGGAAGCCGTCGTTTGCCACGACGCGGCAAGTTCAGTTTTAGCGTCACGTAAACACGCCAACTGCGGGTTTTGCCGAATCCCATCGGTCGCAGCGCCTGCTCGAAGAGAAGGCCAAAGCCATGGCCAGGGTTATCTTTCAGGTGTGCTTCGATGGTTTCGATCAGCGGGCTGTCGTCGCGTGGCCGAGGCTGGCGGCGCCGAGCCGAACGTGACAACCCCAATGCGCGGTCGGCACGCCGCGCACTCAGGCCGTGATGGGTTTGCATCGCCAGACTCAGCTCCAATCGCCGCGCCTGGCTCAAAGCTTTCGCGAAAGAACATCCTTTAGTGCGTGATGCTCCAAGGCCAGGTCGGCGTACATCCGCTTCATACGCTCCAACTCGTCCTCCACATCCTTCAAGTGGCGCAGCTGCGAGATTTCCATGCCGGCGTACTTGCTTTTCCAGATGTAGTACGTCGCATCGCTGATACCGTACTTGCGGCATGTCTCGGCGACCTTCGCTCCGACTTCAACTTCTTTGAGGATGCGGACGATTTATTCTTCGCTGAACTTCGACTTTTTCATGCAGAGCTCCTTTGAGTGGAAACTCTACTTCTATCTGGCTCGAATCAGCGAGGACGCTTCAACCATTTCCCAAGCTAGCCCCAAGAGCTGCAGGGATTCAGCTTTGAAATCTTCATTTGTCGGCACATTGATGATCACGCAAGAACTCGACTTTAGATGATGGTGGGAGTGATGCCCGCTGAGCCTACTTTGCGGGTTGTCGAGGTTGATTATTTCCTGGCAAAGCGGGGAGGGGTGGACCCTGCAGCCATTGCGCCAACGGACAAGCCGCGTGCTGCCCCCGCCCCCCCCGGTCTGCCTATCCTCAAGCAAGAGAAAGCTGGATTGTTGGAGGCTTCACCTGCGTGAAAATACCTCGTCACCCCTCCGATCGCCCGGTGTTCGATCATCGCCATCAGGGCAGGGAGGGGCCAACCACTAGGGCGCTCCTTCGTTAATCGCAGGCTGTGCCCACCAAAGTCGCCGGTCAGGCCGGCAAGAGCTGCCTGGCGCTCCACGATGGCAACCGCCGGCGACAGCGCGTCGTTGATACGATCCTTCCATGGGCGGCGAAAGATCGGGCCTTCGGTCAGCCCGCTCCTTCGCGAGTCAGGATGAAACATCATCAGCAACAGCTTGAGACTTTGGTTGTTCTGGCTCGACAGCTGCCGCTGGCGCTGGAGTCTCTTCCGGAATGGGCAGACGGCGGCGAAGGGAGGATCGCAACGTGGAATCCCGTTGAAGCAGGGCAACCACGGCGTCTTTATATGCCTCCCGGCTGGTGCCAAGCTGGACTGCGATGCGGGTCAATATCGCTTTGTTCCGAAACACGCCCAGGAATTCGGTGAAATCCGTCGTTGGCAGAAGAGCCGCATCAATCGTTCTCTCTGCGTTAGCGTAGATATCTGCAGGCCTAGCTTCGCCGATGGCGTCCTGGAGAGCACGTGCGAGATCATTAACTGAATTGCCACTGCGGCGCACTGCCTGGAGTCGCCGTCTAATCGCGTATTGCGCTCTGTCAGCAATGGCCTTTGTTCGTATAGATTTCATGGCGTTTTTGGCGCTCGCCTGAGCGCGCGAGAGTATGCTGTCCTGCTCTTCGGGTGGTATGTTCACGCTATGCATGTAGGCGCGAATGCACTCAGGTAGGGCCAAGAAATTCTCGACACCGGCGACGGGAAGGCTATAGATTCTATGACGCTGAAGTTTCGCAATTTGCGTCTCCTCTCGATCATCCTTATCGATTATTCCGGCCGCATCGATGTGATGGAGCGACGTCAGAATGCGGAAGGCGCGGGTGGCTTTTTCTACTTGCTCACAGTTGCCCGCCGGAACAACATGTTTATCCGGCATAAGAGCCTCGTAGACCGCAAGATCAAGACTCCTGCCATCGCCTTCGACAAATAAGGTCGGACGGCGCGTACCCAAGATTTTAATCACCGCCTCCGTTGGAATGAGCTCCGAGCGCGGCGCAAGCTGCCAATCCCAGTATCCATAGGACACCGATTCTTCGTTCGGTGCCGTCAGTGGCGGCTGCGTCAATTCGGGAGACGGCGCTGTGTAGTCAAACAGAACCACGACGGGCGCACCCGTGCGGCTAGCGGCAAAGGCTAGGTCGTGAGTGATGTAGACAAACGTACAGTCCGTCCGCGCTCCCTCGAGTGCATTCCATAAGCTCGTCTGAATGCTCGGGTGCAGGTGAAGTTCGGGCTCGTCGATAACGATACGAGCTTTCTCGGGCGCCATGAGAACATGCCCAATGAGGTAAAATCCAACGCGCTCCCCATCACTTAGCTGGGCGGCGGGATAAAACGCCACACTGTTCCTTGGTCGGGCTGATACCTGATGATTGCCAATTTCGAGCTTGCGCTGCGGAAAGATGCGGCCCCAGAGTCGCTCCAGACGATCCAAGGAGTCCTCACTTGGCATGCCCGGTGTGCCCCCGGACCTTTTGCCGATCTCATAGTACTCATTGGCGTGCTTGTTGCGCTCGGCAAACAGGGCGTTTACCAGGGCAGGGAAATCATTGGTCTGACCTACGACCGGATCCCCTTGTACGCGGCTGGGCCCAGGCACGCTATCTGTACCCTCGCGCAGAATCGTATTGGCCTGATCAGAGTCAAGACGTTGCGCCACTCCTGGTAACTGCAGCAAACGCTGAGCACCAATTCGATAGGACTCGCGGTTGCCTGCCGGAGCAAGCCCCATATGGTTTACCAGCGATCGTGGGTTCTCAAGCCAGGTGCCAAGACGACTTTTCCCAGAGCCATTAGCTCCTACCACCACAACAACGCCGGAATGAATGATCGCGTTGATGGGGTTGGATCCACGCGATGGATTGGGCATGGGTAGCGTACTGGTTCGGGTAGCCATCGGTCTTAGCGCTAGAGAACGTAGGGGCATATTTCAACAGAACGGATGTGCCTTGTCGTCTCAGGACGCGGCAGGCCCATGGCCAAGGGCGCGTCCTCGGCAGACGCATCGCTTGTTCTTGAGACTGAGTGAAAGCGTGCCCTCAAGACGGTAAGGCGACAAGCCAAGGCCTACTTAGTAAGCCACTGGCTATAAGCATCAATATCGATCATAGGGACCGTTCCACTGAACTGCAGCCGGGCAATCAACTTGAAAAGGAAGGCTGTGGCCGGCTTGTTCTCGTTGACGAAATCGTATTTGTTGGAACTTGTGTCAAAGAGAAAGTGACCATGGGCGGCCACGCACCCGATATCTAAGCGCCCATCTCCAAGGTCGTTCGATAGCGCTCGGTCAAGGGACGAGCCTAGGGCGGGATTCCAATCGCTCTCGAAAGCAAGCAATCCGCCCAGAATGGGTGTGAGCGGCTTTGGAGGGTACGTTCCTCCAGCGTGAGGAATCGGTAGACTTGTTCGATGCAGCCGTCGGACACTCGCGACCTTCGCTTGCGCGTACGCCACTAAGTCGGCGTTAACCGTTTGCTTGGCTTCGAACACGGCATACACGCTCTCGGCCGGAATAATAGTTTCGTTCTCGTAGGTAAAGATAAAAGGTGAGTACTGCCGGTCGAAGATGACGACGTCGATCTGCTGGCTAAAGTTTCCGCAGCTGTCTACGACATGAGCCTTGGTGGCCTGGTAGCGCTTGGGAAGGTACGTATCGAGCAAGCTGATCCAGATGCTCTCGCTTGCATCACCCTTCGTGCCTGGATGACCAAAAGTCTTTCGAGCCGTGGAAAGGCGCTGCTGTATATCTTCGTGTAAAGAAGAAAGTAGCTGAGAAAGCGACCACTGGGACATGTAAGGCCTCATCGCTGTAGAGGGTGAGTGGCTACTCGTCGCGCCAGTCAACAGTTGATCTGCCAATAATCACGGTGCGCACCGGGAATCGGCGCGACGATCATGCAAAGGTGCCGTAACCGTTACCCCTGATCGCGAAATGCTGGCGTCGGGGCCATCTGCTCCGCAATCTGTACAGCTCTGCCACCGTCTACTGCGCGATCAGGATAAGCGTCCAGAACAATGGAAGGGATCAGACGCTGAGTGAGATCGGAGAACGTAAACCCCACAGCGCCTCCTTGGCGAGCGCCTGTCGCGCTTACAAGTCCATCGAGCTGCAGTTTGGACATGCCTAGGGGCTCGAGCCGCTGCTGTAACACGTGGCGCCGCTGCGCTTCGTCGGGACGCGCAAACGTAAGGATGTCGGCGGCGCGACGACGCACTGCTGGATCCAGCGCACTCAGGCGGTTGGTGCACATAATGACTGCGGCGGGTACCTTTGCTTGAGCCAGACGATCGATACCTCGAATGAATGCATTAACTCCTGCGCGATCTTCATGGTGCATCTGCGCCGACTCTCGCGATTGAGTAATCGCATCCGCCTCGTCAACCAGAAGTATGATTCCGCCGCCACTTTTACCGTGGGACGTCTGCAATTTCTTGGCCTCGTTCAACGTGTAGTCGATCGCGGTCGTCAAGAGCTGCGTCATCTCGCCAACCTGGCCCTTTCCGCGCGTGGCGAGACTTAATGGAAGCAGGGTGATCTCAATTTTTTCTTGCCGCGCAACGGAATCACCGATCGTCTCCGCCAGTTCGGTTTTCCCTGACCCGACATCGCCCGCGAGAATGACCAGGGGCGGCCGCCGCAAGACGGTATCCAGCAGTGCCGCTGCGCCCGAATGGTGTTTCTTTACCCAAGCCTCCAGCCCTGCCGGGTGGACAAGCAGCCCGAGAATTTTTGAAAGCCGTGATATCTGCTCGTCTAGACCGATGAGGCGTTCTAGCCGCATTCGCGAATCGATATCAGGGTAAGTCTGTCGTTGATCGAAAAGTTCGTCGAGTGTGGGCTTGGTATTCACTAGTAACTCCTGACGCTGGATCGATCGAGCGCCTTACCGCCCGCCGAGTAGGTGCGATCGGACATGAGATACCCACTAATGCCGGGCTCTTCGGCTTCACTCCGCTGAAAGGGCAGGGTCTTCTTAAAGGCTGTCTTTTGATCGTGCGTCAGGTTGTTCCAGGCCGCTGAGTACGTCAGATAGTTATAAAAGCGTGCGCCGGAAATGTCTGCGCCGGGACGGACCCTGCCGGGATCATCGTCATTGCCGCTGGAGCTGACCAAGTCCTTTGCCGAATAACGAAGCGTAGGCTCGATCCAGTTGTTGTCGCGCTTATAGCCATAAGTCACGGTGCCTAGGTAGCCTACCTTCAAGAGTTCGACCACCTCTGCCTCATAGTCAGCTATATCTGTATCGCTTGGTGCACCATAAAAGCGCTGCATGCGCTTAAGGTCTGCGGCGACCTTGGCTGCCATGTGGCGCGCATGAGTGAGAGTAAAGGTGTTGGTGGCCGAGGTCGTATAGGTGCTACTCATAGGATCTTCATGCCTGAAAGGTGGAGCCAAAGACCTTCTGCCAGTAGCGCACGGTCTCTTGCTTGGTGGGGGCGGCGAGTGCAGCGTCGATCGCGTCGCCGGCTTCCAGTGCCGCCTCCACGATCGCATCGGCCTGGACGCGGGTATACAGCTTCGATACATTGTTTTCCGCGTTCACGGGATCGATGATCTGGACCGCCTCTGAAAAGACACCAATGCTCGATAGTGGGTAATAGTCAGCAAAGGCGATCCGTTCGCTCAGGTCACTACGTGCGGCATAGGTGAAGAAGTGCTGTAGAGCTTCGGGGTAGTCTGAAAAGGAGAGGCCGTCGTCACACAGCTTGGCGAGGATCATCTCGATCATGAAGGACTTGAAGCGAAAGCCGCTGTTTTCCGCCTTCATGCGCCGCGCCCAGAACTTGACGAGTCGCACCACCTGAGCAAAATGCACCTCTTGAGCCTGCTTGCGCTTTCTGGCGAACTCGAGGTGCCGAGGGATGCTCGTCCGCAGAAAAGAGCCATCATCCTGACTGACCAGGTTTCCGTACCAGTTCGGATCACCGTCATAGAGAATGGGCACGACGTCGACATCCAGACCCGATCCCTGAAACGAGACAGTGACCGAATAGGTCTGCGGCTTTACCTGCTCAGGCTTGAAGTTTGGGTACGCCTTGCGCAGTCGTTCGGCCAGATAGTCCAGCAACTTGCCGACATCTTGCGGGGCATCCGCGCCGCTGATGTAGCAAGCCACGTCGATGTCATTGAGGGACCGTAATGCCGTCCCCTTGGCCAGACTGCCCGACAGCAACATCTTTTTCAGCGTAAAGTCGGGATGTTCGGCGAGGTACGTTTCCAGTCTCTCGCGTAGTCCGCGTGCCTGCGCCCGGAGCTCATTCGCCTTATCGCGAGGCAAATTGACTCGGTCGTCAGCAAAGTTCGCGATTTCCTTGTGCCCCACATGCTGCTTTCCCATGCATTTATCCCCGCGCCGAGCCGGGCTAGCCGACCTAGCTGTTGTGTCGGTACACAGATATTCCCTGGCGCTAGCCTGCCGGCGGCCCGTCGCAGTGACTGCGACGCCTGCCCCTCCACCGGCGTTGCACAGAGCAAAGGCGTTGCCGCAAGGTATTGTGGTGCTCGTCACACTTTCAAGGGTGGGCGCAGGAGTTAGTCCTTGAGGAGATGTGCCGCCGGGCTGTCCTCGACCTGTCCGGATTGGAAGTAGCCAATTACGCCACTAACGGCTCGATGCTCGGTCATGGCCGTCAAGGCGGGCAGGGCGACACCCTGTCATGCACCCTCTGTAATAAAGCCCGAGCGCAGGCCGTGCCCGCCAAAATCGCCCGCAATGCCGGCCAAGGCGGCACGGCGCTGTACAACGGCTGCCACCGCAGCCGGGGACAGCGCATTGCCGACACGATCTTTCCATAACCGACGGAAGATCGCCCCCTCGGTCAGGCCACTGGCGGCGAGCCAGGCGCGCATGGCGAGAGCGGCGATACCGAGCACCGGCTTATCCGGCGTGTCCTGGTCGACGGCCCGGCCTGACGGGTTTTGCTGTAGGGCAGATGATAAATATAGCCCCTGTCGATAACCTTGAGGTCGGCCAGATCGGCGGTTGCGACCTCGCTCCGTCGGCGCCCGCCGCTTGCAAACGCAAAACAGAGCAGGGCGCGATCGCGCTTGCCCTCGAGAGTGTCATCACAGGTGGCCAGCAGGGCGTCGAGCTCGGTCCGCGTGATCGCGGTCTTCTTACTCGGACGCTCGCCGCGCTTGGTGGCCGCGCGTGGAGAAGCATCTGTGAGATGGCTACGCGGCATGCAGATTCCGCAGGCCGCCGCCAGCACCGTCGACACCCTGTGTCGGCCCGCAAGACATCCATAGGAGCACTGGGTTGGACCTATACGAAAATACGCTGATTGGCTCCTTTCTCTACGGCCTCGGCGCTGAGGTATGCGCACAAAACGAGGGTAATACACTAGCTGCATCTGTCGATCTTCTCCAACAAACACCGCTCGACAGCAGTCTCGCGGATGTTCTGGTGGCTGCGCCGCGGTTCTTTCGCCTTCTAGAGTTCAAGCGTGTTCAGAACGTGTCATCCAAAGAAGAGCGCAAACAGGATTCGCTTCGTGAACTTCTAACGCGTCACCCCAATGGACAGACGCTAATGCAAACCAGTATCGCCATTCACCATCATGTGGAGATTGGATATGCGGGCGCACTTCCCGAGGGATCTCCTGTATTGACCGTCAGTCCATATGTTGGCGGACAGGGCCGGACCACGTCGCTGCTCAATCTATGCAGAGGCACGGCACAAGCAATGTGCAGGCCGACGACAACGCCGACACCAGCCCAGTGCGCCGCGTACTTACGTCTACTCACACGAACGCAGGGCCCGCTGAAGCGCGGGTCAGGTGGTGGTGCGACGCTACTGGTGGCAGCGCGCGACGGACTGCTTGAACAAGCCCATGTGCCCGATCTTAGGGATTTCGGATTGCGGGGAAGAGAGCTCTTGGCCAGGCAGCAAGAGCTTGATCGCTTGATAGAGATCCAGCGTCAGCGAGAACGAGAAAGGGAGCGGGAGAGGTTGATAGAGAAGGCCAAGCAGCGCTCATCGAGCGATCGAGGCTACGGAATAGGAGATTGAGATGGCTACTGACGACGAAGTCGCAAATTTCTATACGGCTTTAGAGGGAATGCTGCTCACGGTCCGTAAAGACCAGGAAAAACTTGGCAAGATAAGTTCGACGGCTGCACATGTCCTGATATTGCTGGAGAGCAAGCTTGAAAGGTTAGACCAGCTCGTCGAAGCGGCAGCCGCCAAAGAAGGAAAGGCGCAAGCTGCCAAGGCAGCGCAAGAGCTCACGACCCAATTGTCCCCCGTGGTCACGGCCGCACGTGAAGCGAGGGAGAGCTTTGATCGCAATGCCAACGACCTTACGCGCCGCCTTAAGCGGAGCGTCGCATTTTCCGTGACTGGGACCGTGATCACTGGCGCTGTGGCGATGGCAGGCGTCGGGCTCGGCCTCTTGCATTGGATGCCCTGGCATTACAGTCCCAGTAAACAGGCACAGGCGATTCAAGATTTGGCCGGGGAGGCTCGAGCGAACGCGTTCTATCGCGAACACGCCCGCATTGGACAGTGCACAACCAGAGATGGCCGATCGCTGACCTGTGTGCGCGTCCTGGCTAAAGAGGGATTATTCTCTGACCCGAAAGGCGGGACGTATTATGCGATCGATCCCGGCCCATAGGATGGTGCGTCACCAAAGCGCGACGTGAGAATTCCGGAGTGCGGGTTGGCGCGGCCACTTTACGGTGCAGGCACCTAGCGGGACGCTCTGACCTCTATGCCTCCTCGCCCCAGCCTTTCGATGGCGCCGGAGTGCGCGCCGAACCTGGATTTCGTCACCTCCGACGCTTCGCGGAACGCAGCTCTGCCATGGCATTCGCACCCGCCATCGATCGACGGGTGTAATAAGTAACCATACGGTCTGTCTTCCAGCCCCCCGCCTGCTGAATCTGTGTCCCTGTGGCGCCGTGTTCCGCGAGATCATTGGCTGATCCAATCCGCGTCGAATGCCCGCTAATCGTGCCCGCATTTTCCAAGCCGGCTGCCTTGGCTCGTCGTCGAAAGATCCGCGCCACCTCTTGTGGCAATAGTGCTTCGTCGGGCGCCGCTGTAACCTTTGGCCGTCCAGCTGTCGAGCGGAAGAGGGGGCCTTCACTGATGCCTGCGGCGGCTTGCCACGCCCGCACGCGCGCGATCGTCTCCGCACTCACGAACCGATAGTCCGGTGCCGCGCCATCTTGGTTGGTCTTGGAGAAGGGCACGTGCAACGACCACGTGTTGCGGCGTCGGTTGTGATGCAGGTGCTCGACCCGAATGGCCACCAGTTCCGACTCGCGACACAGCGTGTCTGACGCCATAGATAGCAACGCGGCGTCGCGCAGATCGCGCAGACTGTCACCCAAGGTGGCCAGTATCGTTTCGATGCCAGCGCTATCGAGTTCACCGGCTTGTTTGCGCGCATGGCCGCCACTGGTTTTCAGTCGCCGGATGAGCCTCTTCCATTTGACCGGCCAATCCGGATCCTTGGATGGGCTCGGCAAGCCGGCCGCCACATGCACCAGGCCGACCGTATACAGATAGCGGTCCACCGTGGCGCGCTTGCGCCCCTTGCCGATCATGGCGGACAGGAACATTTCGAGCTGCGCGACAGAAGCGGGCAGGGGCGTGGCGTTGCTTGCTTCGCACCACGCCACGTACTGGCTCCAGTCGGAGCGCACGGCTTTCACCGTCGCCGGTGCGCTGCCGGCCGCAAAGTCAGTCGACCAGGTCGCGAGGCGCTCGAGCACGGCCTCCACCGAAGCGGCCATCGCCGGACGTGGCGCATGGATCTCGGGCGCGATCGCCGGCACCGAAGTCAGTTCTTGCAGCGCATCGACAACACGCAGGGGAAGGGTGGTCGAGTCGGGCATCGCTGGTCATCCGGTAGCGTTGGGGGCTCTGCGATACCACTATAGCGAATAAGTGCCATTATTCGCCATCTATACGAAGGGCATAAAAGGCTATTTTTCAGTGGGTTGAGGCACAAATCTCGAAACAGAGATCGACGATCAAACTGTCTAACAGGCCGTTGGACAATTGGTCAGCAAACTGTTGACCGATTGGGCAGCACGCCGCTGCCCATTTGTGCAGCCGGCCGCTGCACAAATGGTGCGCTCGCGGGGCGCGCCGCCGAATTTTGCAACGGGCTGCCGCAAAATTGGGTCAATCATGTCACCCGCGGCGCGCTTGCCTGAATGGCGTTCTCGGAATAAAAGACATGGGTGATTTGCTCTGGGGGGAGCGATGGATCGCGCAAGGGTCGTTCGGTTAAATAGACGCCGCTGGAAAGCTCACGTCATCAGCAGCTGGCGCGCCAGCAACGCCGCCAAGCTCCGACAGCGCGCGATTGAGGGCCTTGCCGGGAGGCTGCCGAAACAGAAAACCGGCAAGCGCGGGTATCGCCCAATTGCCGCTCCTGCAGACCTAAACCTCCGCGATGCCTATACGGCCACTATAGAGTTCTTGCGTCTGGTTAGACGGTTGTCGACCAGCATGCTGGGCAAGTTCTACATCGATTTCACGACACTCGAAACCCTTACGCCCGCCGCCGCGCTCTTACTAGTTGCAGAATTTGATCGCTGGCGTGAAATGGTGCCCGGCAAGGCACTTCGCCCGATAGACTTGGACCACTGGCGCCCAGAAGTTCGCAACATGCTGTTTCACATGGGCTTTTTTGAGCTAATGCGAACCAAGGAGCCTGTGACACCGGTAGAAACGGAGATGCATGATGGGGAGCGATACCTACCCTTTTATTCCGGGCACGCCTCCGAGGGGGATAAGGCACAATTGCTCCGGCGCGGCATCGAGGATCTTGGCCCCAAGCTTCGACAAAAACAACTGTTGTATCAGGGTCTTACGGAGGCCATGACCAACGTAAAGCATCATGCTTATGAGCCACTCCACCCTGTCAAGCGCTGGTGGATGTCCGCATCAGTTGATGCTACGGGGCGCCGACTAAGAGTGATGTTCGTGGACCATGGAATGAGCATTCCGGTCGTCTTACCGCAACGAAAAATGGAAAGACTACGGCGAGTGGCCGAGTCCATCTTGCCACTGCCAGACCTCCTCAAAAGTGACGCAAAATTGATCCAGGCTGCAGTAGAGCTCAACCGAAGTGGCACCGGTCAAGAGCATCGCGGCTTTGGCTTGAACCAGGACATTCAAGGCTACATAGAAAACTTGGACGCCCGAGGGAAGCTCCGCATATTGAGCGGGCGCGGGCGATACATCTATGAGAAGGCCCCCGGCGAAGCCGGGGTCGTAAGCACAGAGGCCTTAACGGAACGATTCGGCGGAACCTTCATCGAATGGATCATTGAAGACTACGCCGCAGGTGACGATGATGAGCAACACCACGATTAACATTGCCCATGATTTCTCGGACGTGCCAAGCGGCCGCTATCCGGCAGACGGGGAATACAACGGCGAAGCCTTCAGAGAGCGGTTCCTCGTCCCTCACTTACAGAAAAGCGAGATCATCGATGTTGTCCTGGATAACACCGAGGGTTATGGTTCATCGTTCCTTGAAGAAGCGTTTGGCGGCTTGGTTCGTGTGAACCATTTCAGTAAGGACTTCCTGCGCAAGCATTTGAACCTGATCGCCAAGACCTCCGTCGCACGCCATTACAAGGTGGTGGTTGAAGGCTTTATTGAATTGGCAAGACCCGTACCTGCACCCCCAGGGTCAGCGGACAAGCACCAAGGCTAACCATGGCCGATCCATTTTCATGGACGAATCAGATCGCCAGTGCCGCGATTAGCGCAGCGGTCAGCTTTTTCGTGGCGCGCATGACTGGCCCGTTCGCGGAAAGGCGAACCGCCCAGCTCCAACGCCGGCAATCGATACTCGCACTGATTGAGGACATTAGTGCCGAAGGAGCAGCTTACTGGCGCAGCTTTGGACAAGATGTCGGGCGGGAGTCGCTCATAAAAACGAAGCTTGACCGACTTGTGCATCAGCTTGATGTCTTTTACGTGCATGCCCGTTATGACGGCAGCAAGGCAGCCATGAATAAGAGCCTGGTCGAACTTCGCAATATGGTCACGGGCGGGGCGTTCGAGGGCATAGATCGCCAGTCCGACCAGCCCCTCTCTGCGAGAATCAAGCAGCACTGCGCCTCGTTTGCAGAAGCTGCGGCCGGGCTAAATATCGCCGCCAAATTAGATCCTTGGGTGCCGCTGAGGCAGCGCCTGAGCCCCCTTTACTGGCTTGCGAGGCGCAAGGGCGCCTGAGTCATTGACGCCTGCCCTCGAAGTCAGGGCGCGCCACGATCAAGGCGACGGCGAGAGCGCCCCATACACCTCGACACGGTGGCGAGCGTTCTGCGTCCGGTCTACTTGCTGCCCACCGCTCTCATGCGTCTCTGGGTGAGACCGGATTTGCAGCCGGCGAATAGCCCAGCGCTGAAAGGGAATGGCGTCAGCGTCTTGGTTGCTACGGAGTACTGGCCGCGCCCATCCGTGCCTCAAAGGAGCCCGTGTCCGCGGTGAAGCTGGAGGCTGGACAATACTCGGTGGTCAAGCACCGACAGCCATACACATTGGCATCGGAAGCTAGATGACGGGGAGCGCATTCATTGAACGGACGTGCGGGCTTGGCCTAAGTTTTTTGGCTGAGAAAACGTGATGGCTCATGTTTGTTGGCGGCCAGAAAGAATGGCCCAAGTTTCAGGGCAGGAATGGCTCAAGTTGTCGGTCGATATGGCTCAAGTTTCAAGGCTGCAGGCACCGGCCGCTCGGCGTGGTGAATTCTTGACGCTCGTCATTCCATTGCCAATTCAGGCGTTTACGTGACATTCCTGCGTTCCGTGCATCAGGGAACGTAGGAAAGCACGGAGCATGCCGGCCGCCCGCCGCAGCCTGCCGAAATTGCGCATAATGTATATTATGTCAAATTACCACAAGCACTGGATCAGGTCTGGCTGTCGATGCTGTCGATGCTCCTATAGATGGCACTTGCTCTCTACTGGCGTCATTCGCTCCCGCTACCTCGCCCGTGCACTTGGCATGCTCGCGCGACTGATTTGCGTGCATCCGACTCGCCCTGCGCAAAGTAACGGCGGCGACATTGTTCGAACTGCGCGCTGCCTCGGGAGCGCGCAAAAATATGGCGCCTATCGCGGAAATCCGGAAAGTGCGCTATGCACTGGCTTTCGTGAGGATCGCTGGACCATGGGAGTTATCAATGGCCATCCGCCAGAGGCCGTCCCGTCCTTTACGGAATACGCTGGTCGCAATCGACTCCTTCTCAATCGGCGTTCCATCAGACATTGTTCCAATGAAGCGCCATCTTGACGTAAAAAGTGCAATGCCCCCCCCCGCTTCGAGTACGTTCGTTTCGATCTGCTCGACTCGCCCCCTCAGGGCAAAGACGTGCATGAAGAAACGCTCGATTTCCTCTTTACCGCGAGCAAGGCGGTCTGGCTCGGCTACAAGAATGGCATCATCCTCATAGAAGCCCAACACTGCCTCCAAGTCTGAATGGCCGAATGCCTCGTCGAGCTTCTTCACGATCTCTTCAATAGCGTGAACTGACACAGCGGCTCCTTTCTCAGTGGAACGGCCAGAGTTTCCTAGACACTCACGAGCCGCCTTGCGCGTAGCGCCGTTCAAACGCTACCAGTGACAAGTCGCCGACGAAACCATGTCGGCGAATCGAGTTGTAGAACATCCCGATGTAATCGAACGTATCCAAGGCTGCCGCCGTTCGCGTCGGGTAGATGCGTTGTTTGATCCGCTCTTTCCTCAATGCGCTGAAGAAGCCCTGTGATGTCCGCGATCCAGACCATATTCGGGATTCGGGCGCGAACTCCCAGTCCAACGCGGTGGCCACTAGGCCAACCGGACCGCCCCGGTGGCGCGGCTTGCTGCCGTAACCGATCTGGGCCCGCAGACCTTCGCGCCTCATCAGCCGGCGCGCCCGATGGCGCCCCCTCGCCGGCTTCATGCAAATCGCAGGTGATCTTGCGATGCCCGCACATGCAGCCATCGGCCAGCCATGAGCGCATGATCCATCCCGGCAGACGCGGATCCTCGCGCGCTCACAAATTCTCCGGTATGCAATAAATGTCCGCCGCGAGTCAGCTTAAAAAGCAATTGACTTCCTCGCGGTGATTGCATGCATTTTGCCCATTGGTTCGTTGCGATCGACCTGAAATCCAATATTCTGTAAGTGTTGCGCTACCACCGCGGGAGCGAGTCGAAGTTTTTGATAGCTGCTCTTTTTCAGAGACCAGTTTTCACCTTCGCGGATATGTATGAGATCAGTTACGGTCACCCTGTCGGGGGCGTAGTCGAGCGCGCAAATCATGATCCGGTCCGAATCTGCCCTCACAGGAATGAAGCGATCAAGACCAATCAAATCTGTAGAAAAATCGCGAAAAGTCAGGATGAGTCGACCACCCGGTCCAAGCACCTGATATGCGTCACGCACCAGCGCATCTACATCCTGAAAGGTCAAGAGATGCGTAAGCGTATCGCCCATGCACACGATGGTATCTGCGGATTCCGGAAGTGCGAATCGAGCAAAATGGCGAAGGTCAGCGCAAACGGATTCAATTTGGCGCGTGCCTTTCGCCGCAATCAGTTCGTCCAGAAGTCTTCGACTTGTATCGATCGCCAACACCCGACAAAACCCTAGGTTTGCAAGCGCCAGAGACTGGAAGCCGGGGCCGCTACCCAGATCAATGGCAAGGCGAGTTGCGCCGTCAAGGACACCAAGCGCTTCTAGTAACGCACGTTGCTCATCAATCTTTGCAGCAAGCGAGCCCCCATTCATCCAGACGTAATGCTCAGCAAGTAGCTCTTCGTAGTGCCTAGAAGTCGTGTCCACTCCTTACCTCCGATGAAGTTTGCGTTCCCTGTATGCCTCGAAGCCGCAAAAGCTACAGCGGAAGGAGAGCCGATTCATCGTCAAGGCCTGCCTTATGTCCGGGACGTGGATCGAACGGTACTGCACAACATATTGATTGCCTCCTGGATCAAGTTGTTTTCTTCGTTATTTTGCGTGCGCATCAGCTCACGGAAGCGTTGAGCGTTCGGTGCTCGGTCCGCTGCTCTGGATCGTGACGGCAGCACGCGCCGCCGGTCGGGAATGGCGGTTGGCCGCCAGCATTATGAGTAACGCTGCGAGCTCGCACAGTCCACCGATCGCACCGATGTCCATTACAGAGCTGTATGCGACGATGGACGATCCAAGCGCCGCACCGAGTGCGAAGCCGAAGTATGTGAACGACGAATTGAGCGACAGCGCGACCGGCGCGACGTCGACGCCGGCCATGCTGATCATATTGGCCTGTTGTGCTGGGCTGAATGCCCAGCCAGCCGCACCCCACGCCGCGATCGCTATCAAGATCGCGATCCGCGCGTGCGCGGGCCCCAAGTGCAGCGCACTGGCGGCCAGGCTCTCATATGACAGCATCATTACGACCAGGCAGCCAATGAGCACCTTCCTACTGCCGAGGCGGTCGATCGCATGCCCGCTGATAAATACGCCGATACCGGCAAATATGCCGTACAGCAGCAATACGGCGCCAACTTGTGCCGGGCTGAAGCCGGGTCGTCCCGTCAGGAATGGCGCGAGATACGGGTAGATAGTCCAAATGCCTGCTGCCCACAGGATCGTAATGAGAAGAGTGATCAGCACGGCGGGCTGTCGCACGATGACCATTCGTTGCGCGAGCGATGGCACCGGCAAGTTCGCACCGATCCCAAGTGGCAAGCCGACCGCCACCCCGAGCGTCACAATCGCAGACAGCGCACCGATGCTGGCAAACGTCGTGCGCCAACCGAAATGGCCGCCTATCCAAGCGCCGAGCGGCACGCCGAGCGCTACCGCGACCGTGACCCCGCCATGGACGGTTGCGAGTGCGCGCCCCCTGCGCTCCGGCGCGACGAGCGAGCCGGCGAGCGCATTCGCGCTCGGCATGTATAGCCCGGCCGATATGGCCAGCAGCACTCGCGTTGCCAGCAGCGACAGATAGCCGGGCGATGCGAATGCCGCAAAATTGGCGACGGTGAAGCAGAGCAGCGCGACGACCATGCAGCGCTGTCGGTTGACTCGTGCACTGGCCGTCGTCAGCACCGGCGAACTGATCGCATAGGACAGTGAAAACACAGTGACGAGCTGCCCTGCCGCCGCGATGCTGATGGATAAATCCTTCGTGATGATCGGCAGCAGCCCTGCGAGCATGAATCCCTCAGTGCCAATCGCAAAAGCGCCTAGCGCTAGAAAAAACAAAGAGACGCTCTGTTTCAGATCGGCGGCTGGCGCCATGTGACCGTTTTCCTACCGATGAATCAAGAAAGTGAAGGGGCGCTCGTCCACTTAAGCCACGCTGCTTTGGCGCGCCGCCCTCGTGTCAACACTGACCAGTCATGCGCCACATAACGTATGACGCCTCCAATCCAGATCGCGCAAGCTCCGATGTGTTCGGTGCGCGCTGGCGCCAGTGATATGCCCACCCTGGAATGACCAATCAGCCAAAGCGTCACCCTGATAGGCACGCAGTACGCGAACGGTGCCGTAAGTGACCCTTCCTTTCGTCGCGGCCCGTAGTGGCGAGGGAATCAATTCCATGGCAACTCTTCCAAGTGCCCGCCATTTGATTCGCACATGCTCGAATTTCAATGCCACTATCGGCTTCGTGAGTGCAAAGTGACAGGTCCTAGTGTTTTGCCTGCCCCACCATTACGCGCTGTAGCTTGTCCGGGTTGCGGATGACGTAGATGCCGACGATCTTGCCATTCTCGGCATGCAAGGCTGTCGTCTGCACTACACCACCTCCTTCAACGGTAACGAATCCAGGCAAGCCATCGATACACACATAGCGGATTAGGCGCGAAGGATGCTCGATAAAGGCGGCTGCCATTTCAGCGTGGCGGGCGATCACGGCTTCGATCCCAATCAAAGGCTCTGGTGTCGCTGGAACCCTACCTCCACCATCCGCATAGGCGACCACGTCTTTTGCTAGCAGCACTTTTAGCGCCGTCATGTCGCCGGTTCTTGACGCACTGAAGAAGGCTTCAGCAAACCGAAGACCCTCTTCCCTTCCAACCACAAAACGAGGGCGCGCTTGCTGAATGCGGCCGCGAGCACGACTGGCCAACTTGCGGCAGGCCGCAGGCTCTCGCCCAATAGCCTCAGCAACCGCATCGAACTGCATGCCAAACACATCGTGCAATAAAAATGCTGCGCGCTCGAGCGGCGAAAGCCGTTCCAGTGCCACCATTAGTGGCAATGTGACATCGTCAGCCGCATCCACGTCCTCCGGGTCAAAAATCGGCTCCGGAAGCCATGGACCCATGTAGGTTTCACGCCGGCGGCGAGCGGATTCGAGCTCATTGAGACACAGTCGTGTAACGATGGTGCGCAAGAACGCCGCCGGCTCGCGCACCGCTCCTTTATCGACGGTGCGCCAGCGAAGCCAAGCCTCCTGAACGACGTCTTCCGCATCAGCAACCGTTCCTAACATGCGATAGGCAAGCCGAACGAGACGCGATCGGAGGCTTGTAAAGATTGGTTCAGATTGTTCGTCAATCATTGCGCTGGCTTATGTCTCGCATTCCGCGGCGTGAACTGCATCCACTTTGTAGAGTGCTGGTGAAATGGATTTGGCAAGCGCGGCGAAGCCTTTCAATTGATCCTGCGTTCCAGGTGACGCCATGAAGTTCTCAAAGTCCACCTTGGACGCCCATTGAGCATAATTAACGACATGCCTGCCGTCGAAGCTGCTATGTACGCTAACTGAGACAAAACCCTGATGTTTACGGATGATGGCTTCGGTGACCTCGGAAAGCAGCCGCGAAAGCTCTGCTTGGTGCTCGGGCTCCACCTCGTAAACATTAATTAGGGTAATGCCTCCCGCGCCCGGCTGTATCTTTGCCACGTCAGTTTCATTCATTAGCGCCTCCTTTGGGTTTACTAGCTTTAACTCATGACAGCGTTGGTCGCTGAAACGTGACATGCCCCGTATCAGCCGCTCTCGCGACGGATACTCCTGGAGCTCGCACGGAACGGCAGGGCTTGGCATCCGTTCGATGGCGTCAAGTTCGGCGTGAAGTTCCGCGCATGAATGTGCGAGGCATCGCTATCGCCTCTTGCTCCTAAATATTTCGGCACGCAAGGACCGATGATGACCATTCTCCTGCGCGATGCTTGCGATCGGTCTCGAAAAATGCCGTGCAATATCCGCGTCGCCGAGAAGCGTGGCGCATTGTTTGCCAGATCGGCGTCAACCCGCACATGCCGTATGTGACATAAGCGAACACTTGCGCGCCCACTGAAAGCTGCCATTGAGCAACGCAGCACGTTCTTGGTGCGAGCAGCATAGTCAAACCCGGTTTTGTGCTTCAGTCGTCAAAAGCATCCCTGCCCGATCGCGAAGCTTCGCTTTCAGAGTCGTGCCAGCCACATTGCAGTGGCTATCTGATAAAGGGATGTTCTCCATGACGAATCGCCGCGGATTTCTTGCCGATGCCTACCGCCGTGCACTGATCGTTGCACCGCGCGGAATGTACCGACCACCAGTGGCATCTTCGGTATCAGCAAGACCTCACGAAAACGCATGAACTTCACCGGGCCGTGCAAGAGCGGATCGCCAGCAGAACTGCAGCGTCGCGGCCGATCTCTCCATTCGCTGCCATAGAACAGCGCCATCCACGAAATCGTTGCGGCAAATAACCATCGCTCGTTCGCCGCGCTGTGCCACGCACGTGGTTCTCGCGATGAATAAAACGGGCCCGGCTCGACGAAAGCGCCATCTTCGGTACGTGAAGGAGCGCCGAGTCCGTTTTCACAACCTCCGGAGCTGCTTCCGGCGGAATTACTTTGACATCCCACAGGGAGGATCGTATGGAATGGAAGAAATCGTTAGTCGGTGGCGTGATGACTGTCGGCATGATGGTGCTTCAAACGGCCGCAGCGGACTCGGCCCCGAACATTACTTGTTCAATGCCGACCGTGACGGCGGGAGGCACCACCGACGGCGTGATTTCGGCGGACACCCCTTCGTCGGACGGCACGCGATTGTTCGCCAATAACACTGTTTTTCGAATCCAGATTGTCACCGACACTCGCGGGGACGATCGCGTCAGCTGGGCCATTAAGGACTATGCGGGCGATACCCGCGTCACTGGCGCTTTCGCCGTTCCGGCCGGTCCGCATACGTCCGTGCTGTCGTGTACGGGGACGGCAAGCGGCTACTTCGCGCTGTCGGCGACGCTGCAAGAGGCAAAGGCGGATCTTCCAAGTGCCGGCACGCGCCCCAGGGGCATCGCGACCTTCGGCATCCTCCCTTACGTCGGGAGCGTGCTGTCGCCCGCACAGTTCACGAGCCAGGACCAGCATCGTTTCGGCATGCAGGGCGGCAGCGATAAGCCGAAGTTGCTAACCGCCCTCGGCGTCACTCAAACGCTCGACTCGCGCGCGCTAGCGGCTATGGAGCCGGGGAAGCGCAATACGTGGATGCCTTCGCCGTCCGACCTGGCGCCGCTGTACCAGGATGGTTCGATCGCGCGTCTCGTGCGGCTGGACGGCATTCCGGGCTGGGCAAGCCCGACCGGCAGCTTTGAGTACAAGGGGTATGCGCCGACGGACCTAACGTACTACCAGAGCTTCATGGCGCGCGTGGGCATCGACAGCGAAGCGATCCGCCAGGCGCACTTCCCAAACATGCAGCACAACTACTACCAGGTCACGTGGGAGCCATGGTGGGAGGGCTCGCCGGCCAGCTTTGTCGCCATGTACGAGGCGGTCTACAAAGGCTTACATTCGACCGACCCGCATGCAGTCGTGATGGGCGTGACCAGCCCCGACCCCGGCATGTGCGGCACGTGGTGTACCGGTGCGCAGTTGAAGAAGTATGGGGCGCTCGGCCTGGGCAACTATATCGACGGGGTGACGACTCACAGCTACTACGTGAACCACGTGTCGGCGAGTTCCCCGCCCGAGGAGCCCGAGGATGGGGCTCTATCCGAAGGCGCGCTGCCGCTCGATCGTCAGCTGCGTGACCTACGAGCCCAAATGCAATCCATCAAGCCGAACATGCGGCTATGGTCCACCGAACTGGGGGTCGCGTACGATCCGGACATTGCATACGGGTCGGAAAAGATCTCCGCGAACCAGCTCTATGCCCAGGCCGTGGTAGCTACGCGTGCTCACTTGATCGTGCTGGGCGAAGGCGCCCAGGTCACCTACTTCTTCTACGGCTCCGATTATCCGCCCGAGAAGTGGACCGGCCATTCCGATCTAGTGGGCTTCGGCATGTTCTTCGATCTTGCGCATCCGGAAGGTGATATTCGTGCGAAGGTATTGAGCCCGAAACCGCAGGCGCTGGCCTTCGCCGCGCTCACGCGGATCATGGATGGCACCGAAACGCTCGGTCGCCTCAATGCATTGCCTGCCGGGGTCCATGGTTATGCGTTCCGGCGGTTGAATTACGGCCCGGTAATCACTGCGCTGTGGGCGCACGACCGCGCCAACTGGCCAAGTAAGCAGCTCGGCGGTCTCTACAGCGCGGGCGCCGGTACGGACTACACGTTAACGGTCGACACTCCAGACCAAAGCGGCGAGGTGAGCGTGTTCGACATGATGGGTAACCGGACGCGGATGACGTACACGAACGGCGTGGTTCATCTGACCTTGTCGGAGGTGCCGATCTACGTGGTGTCGGGGAACGCTGCCGTAGCGAAAGCGAACGTCACGGCGCCTGTGGGCTATACGGGCCAATGAGCACCGCTGGCGAATCGGGCGCCGTCCCGATTCGCCCCCTCGATCTTTGACGACATCACGCAACACATTGATATAAAACACAAATCAAAGACGAATGGAATCTTGCCACTCGATCAAGACGTGGTGACCGAACCTGCAGCAAAGCAGAATCGGTCGTCCGCGAATCCTTTTCGCTCCTGCCATCCTCTTAGGTGATGAGGAATACCTTTCCCGCCCCTGGAGGAAACCGCCTTGTCCGCTATCCGTGCTGCCTTCTACGTCAAGAACGTCCCGGCCTGGGAACGCATCATTCGGATCATCGTGTCCGTAACTGCCATTGCATCCGGCCTGATATTCCTGAGCCAGCCCTGGAGCTGGCTGGTGGCCGTCAGCGGAGCTTGTCTTGCGCTATCGGGCATCCTTGGTTTCTGCCCGGCTTGCGCCCTCGCCGTCAGGCGCCTGGCCGGAGGCTCCTAACTCATGGATGTCGCCTGCAATGAAGCGCTACTAAAGGCTGCCCGTGCCGGCGATGCCGATGCGATCAACCGGGTACTGGTCTTGTGTCAACCGGACATCCGCCGCTACGCCCAGCGCAATTGCATGATTTCCGATGTGGATGATGCAATCCAAGAGAGTCTACTCATTCTCTCTCGGCGCATTGGCTCATTGCGATTGGTGGCGGCTTTCTCGAGCTGGTTGTTCCGAGTAGTGCGACACGAATGTCACCGCATGGCGCGCAAGGCCTTGCGTACCGATCCGTGGGATGACGAACGAGCGGAGGCCTATCTCTCTATCCACTCCTCCGAAGAACTGCGCCACGACCTGGCGGCTGCGCTCGAATCTCTGCCGCCGCATTATAGAGATATATTGATGCTGCGTGACATCGAGGAACTGACCAAAATCGCAACACAGCTCGGCGTGTCGCGCGCAGCCACCAAAAGCCGCCTACATCGCGCTCGCCGATTGACTCGCGAGTATTTGCTAAGTTAGACGCTCCGAAGATGGATCGATCGAAAACGCCGATCCATCGCCTCCCTATGCCGGTTGATCGTTTCAAGGGGCCAAGCTTTTAGCCAAGAATGGCGCGACCCCCTTCATCATGAAGGAGATCACGCCATTGCACATCGGACCAATCGATCCTCACGTAGAGATGGGCTACCCCACAATGACCCGTGGGCCTGCGTAGCTCTTGCTCGTGAGGTTAAGGATGGCTCTGCCCTTCCCCGCCTGACCCGCCTCCCTGCTGGACGGAGGTAAGCTTCCCATCGATATCGGCGTTTACTTTCGCGAGATGTTTTTCGCGAACATGTGTCTCAGCGTTACCGTGGCTGACCATCAATTCAATTGGGTGAGGCTTGGATGCCTTCCATTGCTCGGCCATCTCGCTAAGAGTATGCAAGGGCTGTCCATTTACCTGCTCGATTTGATCGCCATTAGACATACCCTCCCAGCCATTCGGCCAAACGGAACTGACGAAGACATGCTGCCTTCCGTCTTCCACGAAAATGACGCGATGAATGTTGTCACTCCATTCGAAGGCGTGGCCGTCCTTGTGCTGATCATGCTCGTGAGATGTGGCGGCAGTCTCCGCATTAATGGACAGAGACGATATGGATAACAATCCTGTAAACGCCAGCATAAATACTTGTTTCATAATAAAACTCCCTTGAAAAAGTACCCGTTTAACGAACATCCGTAATGCTCGCCGCGGATCGTTCGCCATGAGAACTGCGTGGGCCGCGATAAAGGCTGGCCAGTGTTTCGTCGCGCCAGCTTTGATCAAGCTCACGTCAAAGATCAGCGTTGCATTGGGCGGCAGTAGGCCGTTGCCATGCCCCTGGAGTGAAGCGGCTATAGAGACTCTTCGGCGCGCCAATAAGTTCCTTCGTCAAGTTGGACGAGGGTGATTAAGGAACCAATACCCTTGCCGCCATTAACCGGCGAAGGTCGTCAGAGGTGCATGGAGGGGAGGCATACGCCATTTATGCGGGCACTAGGGAGCTCGACCGCCTGACCGCCCCATAGACGGGGGAAGTTCTGCACAAACGAATTCGCGCCCATCTACAGTACTGTTGTCTGTTCCCGAGAACCCACGGGCGTGGCGCGCGCCCATGTCGGATGGGGCCATCGGTCTTGATGATGTCACCGCCGCTTCTGACGGAAGATTTCCGCGAAGTGATCGATGAACTCGCCCATGGGGCCGCGGAATCGCAGTGCCTCAGGAGGAAGGGGAATGCCTAACTGGCATGCAATGTCGGTCGCGCACTGTACTTGCGCCGGAGTCGGCGGCTTCAGGTCAGCATCCAAGCATTCCGTCAGACTCATGGCAAAGCACTGTGCGAGCCTAGCCTGGAAACTCTCGATGCTTCCCGAGTGCAGAGTTCACCGTCTCCACGCGCACGATCGAGCCGCCAATGCATCGCTCGTTCGCCGCCAGGACTCGGCCAGGATTCGCAGCCATCATGTGCCTGGACTGCGCCGTCAATTGCTCAATTTGTCGTTGCTGTATGGACCGCTGCCGATCGGCCATCTCGATCATCGTTTCCTGGGCAAAATGCAGCCATAGCAATCGCCAAGCCACTCCCGCCAATACAATTGACGCGACATACAACACGCCGCGAAATACCTTGCTCGGCATCCCCTGCCTCCCCTGTGTCCATTACGTGCGGAAGCGTAGCGACATGGGCGCGCCCAGCCAAATGCCCGCTCAGTGCTTCGCGAGTGCCGGGAACGCGACAATGCGCAACTTCGCCCCTCCATAAGGCAGCAAAGTAATGTCCTGCTCGCCCTCATCCTCGGAGGGCTCGGCCTTGGCCGGCACTGGCTCGGCACTGCCATCCGATGCCTTCCAGGCAGGCACATAACGCCCGCGCAGAACCAATTGAACTGCTGGAGAAGCTCCAGCGAACGGCGCTTCCGCCACGGGATGCTCGCTTACCGCGACCTGCACATCAGGCGCGATGCCGATATTCCAGCGCGAGCCGGGATATACCTGCCAGTCGTTGGTCAGGCCGCGCTTGCGCCAGATGACCCAGTTCTCTTTGATCGGCAATGCATAGACCAAAGCGCCGCGACTGAGGCTCAACGCGCCGTTGTAGCCATGCTCGGTCTTAACGGTGGCGGCGAACGTCAGCTCGACCGTATCGCCCGGCGCCCACTCGCGCTCGATCGTCGCGAATCCGGGAGTCGCCTTCACCGGCTTTCCGTTCACCGCGATACGCGTGTCTTGCGACCAGCCAGGCATGCGCAAGCGCAGAGGAAACTTCACCGGTCGCTGCGGCCTCAACGTCACATGGACGGTTTGCCGGAATGGATATTCGCTGACTTGCTCGATGACCGTCCGCACTCCGCGCACAGCGGCATGCACCGTACATGGTGCGTAGCTCATCGCAGCCAGACCATCGTCGGAGGTCGCCATCCACAAGCTATTGGCGAACTTGGGCCAGCCCTGATGGAAATTGGCGGTGCAACAGCGGAAATTGGGTTCGAGGCCGAACAGATTCGATTCCGGCCCGTCCGTGGTCCACGGCTCGCGATGGAGGCTGCATTCGACCTGGTTGGGCTGCTGGTTGTATTGATGAGCCCACATGTCGTCGGTCAGCGCCGCTGGCAGCGCATTGAACGCGATGCGTTCCAGACGATCACCCAAGCCGGCGTCGCCGGTCACGGCAAGCGCCACCTCCAGCGAGAACATGGTCTCCACCACGGTACACAGCTCGGTACCTTGGGAAGGACTGCGGCCAGCCAGATGCTCATCCGCCGAGAACATGCCATTGGGCAAGCCGTGATAGGTATCGAGCATCTGCAATTGATGATGGATAGCGTCGCGATCGGCCGAGTCGCCGGAAACGATCGACCATGCCGGCGAGGCCTTCAACGACTGCGCGACATTGACGCCGTGCACCTGAAGACCGAGATCCTGCATGAATGCGTCGGATGCGCCCGCCTGCTTGCGCAAGGCTTCGGCATCGGTTTTCTGCGTGAACGGGAAATGCGCGAACATGCCCTGCCAATCGTAGCCCTGCTGCTTGAGCAGGTGCGCAAGCTCGAGAAGCTTCGCGTCATCCGTGCGCTGATATAGCCAAAGAACGGAAAGCAACTCATCCTGCCATCGCATGCGTCCCCAATCGCGCAATGGCCGTGCCGGCAACGCCTGCAGCTGATGATGAAAATACCGCGTCATCAGCGGCATGACGCGCGCGTCTCCGGTGAGCTCGTGATACTGCGTCAACACCTTGAGCATGACCATGCGCGGCCACCAGTCATCGTTGCCGCGCGGACCAAACATGCCGTTTTCCCACGGATGATCGAGCGTCCAGTCGATGAAACGCATCGCCTTCGCTTTGAGCTTGGGCGATTCCAGCTGCCACGCCAACGGAACCAGGCCATCGAGAAAATACGGACCATCCTCCCAGGACTCGCCCTTCCCTCCCGACCACCCGCTATCCGGCCCCACGATCGGCCAGAACTCGTCAAGATGACCGCTCAGGCCATCCGCTTGGATCTGAAGCTGCCGAAGCAACCAGCCGCCCGGCTTGATGGAACCGGTCGGGAGCAGCGCGAAGGGCTGCGGTGCCAGCGGCGCCCGGGGAAATAACGGCGCCTGCCCTGCCGACGCCTCTGTCGCCGGCGCAGCTGCAGTGTGAAGCGGGCGGAATGTCAGCGCACTTGCCATTCCCGCGAAGGCCACGCCTCGCAGAAAGGAGCGGCGATCCATCGAAGACAGCAGAGGCATGCTTTCACTCTCGGTCCGTGGCGACCCGGCGAGTGTTGTCTAATTGTCCGACAAATTCAAATAGCAAGGCGAATCCAGACGATATGCGTCGTGCAGAGCACAGCAAACTCCGAGCCGATCGATTCATGCGATGCCTATCGATCGCCACCTCGATCAATGAGGCTCAGCTTCCGCTCCGGCATATTGATCCACCGCGCCCGCCATTTCCTTGAGCGTTTGTTCCATGGACTTCATACCGTACGGATAGAAGTCGGTTTTATCGACTGCCTCCCAACGCTGCCTCAGCCCTGGCCTGGAGAGATCCCAATCGGGGCGAATGGCGCGGGTGAGCGCCCGCAATTCGGCATGCAGTTCCGCCGTGGACGGGCGACCCCAGTAGTAATAGCCGTTCCATATGCGATGGATCCGCAATTCGGGACGCAGCAAGAACGTGTGAGGAATCATGGGCTCGTGCTGAGTGTCGGTGTACTCCAGGATATCCAGCCTGTCGCGCACGACTTTCTTCTCGTCATAGAGAAACGGGTAATGCGCACCGAGCTGCTGGCGCAAATTGTTCGTCGTGTGCCAATCGTCTGTAGTGATAGCCACAATCTGGCAACTACCCACCACCAGTTGCGAATGGAATCGCGTGAGCTCCTTGAGTTGCTCGCGGTCTTTCGGACAGAAGAAACCACGGATGAGCACGATCAGCATCGGATCGCCCTTGGTCTGTAGCGATGAGAGCCTGCGCGGAGTCCGTGTGTGATCCGGCAGCACGAAGTCGGGAAAAGGTTTGCCGATGGCGATGTCAGGATTCATGAGGAACTCCATTGCACTTTTCTCCATGCTGCGCCCGCGTCGCTCAATCGTCGGTCAAAGCGGACGCACGCCTGCTGCCTGCCACGCAGCGGCGCGCTGCCTTTTGGGCTATCCGGCCGAGCCGTCCGCGGTCGGGCCAACCCGAATCTATTGATCTGAAGGACCCGCCTGTAAGAAACTCCTCGCCATCGATGTAAACGTTTACATTGTCGGCGGCATCACCATTTGCCGAGCACACTCGAAGGAATCGCCATGCTCATCCCCTCCCCGTTCCGCCGCATGGCGATCCGCGCCGCCGCCTGCTTGGCGTTTGCGGCTCCAGCCTACGCAGCACCCGACAGCCAAGCCATCCAACTGCAAGTGGACGCCTCGGCCAAAGGCACCCCGCTGCCGCATTTCTGGGAGCAGATGTTCGGCTCCGGCCGCGCCGTTCTCGCCTTGCGAGACGACTATCGCAAGGACCTGGAAGCCGTGAAGGCCGCGACAGGCTTCACCTACATTCGCTTCCACGGCATCTTCGACCGCGACATGGGCGCGGCCTGGCGCGACCCGCAGGGCAAGCTGCATTTCAACTTCAGCTATATCGACCAGGTCTATGACGGCCTGCTCGAACGCGGCGTCAAGCCGTTCGTGGAACTGGGCTTCATGCCGCCGGAAATGAGCGCAGATCCGGCCAGCCACCACGACTTCTGGTACCACCCCAACGTCATGCCGCCCAAGGATTGGGCCGAATGGGATGCCCTGGTGCAAGCCTTCACCCAGCACGTGATCGATCGCTACGGCATCGAAGAAGTGGCGAGCTGGTACTTCGAGGTATGGAACGAGCCCAATCTCGCCTTCTGGGGCGGCAAGCCCGAGCAGTCCACCTATTACGAGCTGTACGACCGCACCGCGCGCACGCTGAAAGCAGTGAACCCGCGCCTGCGCGTCGGCGGCCCGGCCACCGCCCAGGCCGCCTGGCTGCCGGACTTTCTCAAGCATGTAAAGCAGAGCGGCACGCCGATCGATTTCGTGAGCACGCACGTCTACGGCGACGACACCGCGGATAACGTCTTCAAGACTACCGAGAAGATCGAACGCCGCGACATGGTGTGCCGCGCGGTCGACAAATCGCATCAGGAAATCGCTGCCTCACCGTTTCCGCATCTGCCATTGGTCTACAGCGAGTACAACGCCTCTTACGCGAACCTGCCCAACGTCACCGACACCGTGTTCATGGGCCCATGGATGGCCAATACCATTCGCGCCTGCGCGGGCAAGGTCGAGTTGATGAGCTTCTGGTCATTCTCCGACGTGTTCGACGAACAGGGCGTGGTGAAGAACCCCTTCTATGGCGGCTTCGGCCTGATCGCCGCGGATCGCATCGAGAAGCCGGCCTTCAATGCGTTCGCCATGCTGCACAAACTGGGCGACACACAGCTGCCACTGAAGACAGACAGCGCACTCGCCACGCGCCGTCCCGACGGCACCGTAGTGCTCGCGTTGTGGAACTACACGCCGCCACTCGGCGATACCGACCGCTACACGCCGGGAGCCCCTTCCGGCTCACCGAAGCATTTCGAGATCGATCTGAAGCATCTGAAACATGGCGCGCAGGCCACGGTGTGGCGCCTGGACCAGGACCACAGCAACGCTGTCGCCGCGTTCGACAAGATGGGCCGCCCCGACTGGCCGAGCCGCGAGCAGATCAAGGCGCTGCGCGAGGCCGGCAAGCTGGCCGCACCGCAACCCGCCACGCTCACGGACGGCCGCCTGAGCATCGACGTCCCGCCGCAGGGACTGGTGGTAGTCGAATTGCGCTGAATGGGCAGCGCCGCGTTGCTTCGCACCCGCATGCGAGGAGCGCGGCGCAGCTATCGGGCAGTGAGCGCGCCGGTCAGCGCAGTGACCAGCGGCTTCATGTAATAGCTTCCGGAAGGAATCACCTCCGCGCGGACGCCATGGCGCTCCAGCGCCTCGGCGACCAGCGGACCGACGGCCGCCACCACCGTGCAGGACAATGCTTCGCGCAAAAGGTCGCTTCGCCCCTGAACCTCCGCAAGCCGGAACAGACGCCCCACTTGCTGCAAGCTAGTGAACGCGATGGCATCGACCGCGCCCTGCCGCATGCGCTCCACCAGCGCCATGACTTCGGCGTCGTCCATCGCATCCGCGTAGCGATACGGCGCCACCGGCAAAGGCACCGCACCCGCACCAGCGAGAAAATCCATCAAAGGCGCGTTCGGCTCGACGCCATAGAGCTGCACACCTACCCTGCGCCCATGCAGATCGAGCCCCGCCAGGCACGCGATCACGCCCGCGGTCGTCGCCGGGTCGGCGATCAGCCCCGGCCGCAGGCCCAATTCGCGAAGCACTCTACCCGGCTTGGGCCCGCGCGCCACGATGCGCACGTGCGCAAGCCGCTCAACGAAACGCATGCGCTCGCCGGGCGCATGCCGCTCCAGCACCCCGAGCAACCGGCGCAGGCCTTCGCCGGTGAACAGCACCAGGTCGTCGCAGCCGCCCGCATGGAACATGCGCAGCCATGCGAGCAGTGGCGTCGGGTCCGGCGCATCGCGGATATCTATCAGCGGACATCGCAGAACGGTCGCGCCACGCCGCTCCAGCAGTGCAGCGAAGACATCCAGCTCACGCGACTCCGGTACCGCGATACAGCGGCCGGCCAGGGATGGCTCGCGCGACTCAGTTCCGCCCATGGGCGCCCCTGGTGTAGAACGAAACGCTCCACATGGTCAGGCGACCTCCGTGCAGGCTTCTTCGAAGTCGGGTGCCGTCGCGCTCGGCAACGCCTCCACCTGCTCGCCGAACCAGGCGTGTTCGCGCGCATAAGCCGCCACCTCGCCCACGATCAGCAAGGCGGGCGTAGTGACGGCATGCACCTTGGCGAGCGATGGCAGATCGCACAGTACGCCGGCGATCACGCGCTGGTGGCGTAGCGTGCCGTTCTCCACGAGTGCCACCGGCGTGTCCGCGGCGCGCCCGTGCGCGAGCAGCTGATCCGTGAGCGTCTCCAGCTTCTCCACACCCATGTAGACGGCCAGCGTCTGGCGCGCGTTGGCGAGCACGGCTCCGCTCAGCGTGTCCGCTGCGCCCTTGCCATGCGCCGTCGCCAGACAGACCGACTGTGCATGGTCACGATGCGTCAGCGGTATGCCCGCGAACGCCGCACAGGCTACGGCAGCCGTGACGCCCGGGACGATCTCCACCTCGACGCCGTGACTGCGGAGAAAGGCCAGCTCCTCGCCGCCACGACCGAACACGAATGGATCGCCGCCCTTCAAGCGCACCACGCGGCGCCCGGCACGCGCATGCATCAGCATCAGCTGGTGCGTGTGCTCCTGCCGCACGTGGCGCCCTCCGCAGCGCTTGCCAACGTCGATGCGCTCGGCGTCGCGCCGGGCCATCGCGAGCACGTCCGCGCTCACCAGCTGGTCGTAGAGGATCACGTCGGCCTCGTCGAGTGCGCGCAAGGCCGAAAGCGTCAGCAGGCCCGGATGGCCGGGTCCGGCGCCCACGAGGACCACCGAACCTTTCGGCGTCGCACCCCCCTGCCCCTGCAGTGCATCGAGCAGGGCCCGCTCCGCCTCCACCGGGCGCGACCGCCGCAGCAGCGACAGCACCGGGCCATCGTGGAGCCAGCCATAGAAGCCGCGGCGCTCGGCCAGGTCGGCGAACCGCCGCACGATGCGCGCGCGATGCCGCTGGGCCAGCTGGACCAGATCGCCGAAGGCGTGGTCCACCACACGCTCCAGTGATTCGCGCAATCGGCTCGCCAGCGCGGGAGCCGCACCCGCGGTGGAAATGGCGATGGTCAATGGCGTGCGGTCGATGATCGCCGGCACATGGAAGCGCGACAGCTCGGCGTCATCCACAACGTTAGCAAAGATGCGCCGCGCGCCGGCGTCGGCCGCGATCCGCGCATTGAGCTCGCCGTCGTCGGTGGCTGCGACCGCCAGCCAGACACCGTCGAGCCACGCCGCCTCGTAGGCGCCTTGCAGCCAGGCGATCCGGCCGCCATCAACCCAACTAGCCAGCTCAGGATCCAGCACCGGCGCACCGACGCGAACCAGCGCACCGGCATCGCGCAGCGCCGCGGCCTTGCGCCTGGCGACGACGCCACCGCCGACCACCAGCACCGGCAAGCCTTTCAAGTCGGCGAACAGCGGATAAAGCTTCATGGTTTGCCCTCCGGCCGCCTCCATGCCGCTCATGCCTCGGTGGTCGTGCGCGTCTCGGCGATCAACCGGCGCAGCTCGGGGATGCAGGACCCGCAATTGCCGCCCGCACGGAGCTCGGCGGTAATCTGCGCCGGCAAGTCCAGGTCGTTCGCGCGGATAGCGTTGCAGATGGTGTTGCGGCCCACGCCGAAGCAGGAGCACACCACCGGCCCGGGATCGTCGCCACCGCCCGGCGGCTCGCCCGAGAGCAAGGCGAGGCGATCCGCGTCGTCCAGGCGCTCGCGCGCGAACAGCGACGACAGCCATTGGCGCGACGGCAGATGCGGCTGCGCGGCCAGGAACAGGCAGGACTCGATACGGCCATCGCGCACGTGTGCCGCGCGGTACACGCCGGTCTCGCGATCCTCGAACGCCAGCCAGTCGGCCCGCGCACCGTCCACCCCCAGCCACGCCCTGGCCCATGCCTCGCCGTCGGCTGGCCGCTCGCGATGGGCCAGTTCGTAGCGCAGGAAACGATCGCCACGGATCAGCGTCCAGTAACTCAACGCCGAGGCAGGCAGGGGTCTGCGGCTGAGCGCGAAGCCGTACCAGCGCACCGGGAACGGCTCGATCCGTACCGGCGTGTGCTTGAACTCCGGCTCGCCGGAGACCGGATCGACCGCCGGATTCACTACGCCGCCGACGCGCGCATCCGAGGCGAACTGGTCGTTCCAGTGGATGGGCGCAAAGGCCGTGCCGGCCAGGATGCCGCCACTGTGCCGCACGCGCGCGACCATCGCACCCCAGCGCGAGCTCACGCGCGCCAGCTCGCCGTCGCGCACTCCACAGCGCAGCGCGTCATGCGGATGCATGTCGACGAACGGCTCACCGATGTGCCCGTTGAGGCGCGGCGAGCGCGCGGTGCGCGTCATGCTGTGCCACTGGTCGCGAATGCGGCCGGTGTTTAGCACCAGCGGGTATTCGCGATCGACCGCATGCGCCGGCCCACGCGACGCCATGGCGATGAAGCGCGCGCGCCCGTCGGCATGGCTGAAAGTACCGTCCGCGAACAGCCTCGCCGTACCTTCCCCGGCGTCGGTCACCGGCCATTGCACCGGCGCGAGCGCGTCGTATGCGTGACGATCCAGCCTTGCCAGCGCCCCCAGGTTCAGGCGCCTGCGTGCCGCCGGAAGGCCGCCCGGCACCGGCTCATGGTTGCGGAAAACCGTGAGGCCGGCGTGTTCGACGAAGATGTCGCGCGGATGCTCGAACGCGAACGCTTGCCCGAAGCCCATCCGCGTCGCCACGTCGCAGACCACACGCCAGTCGGCCCGCGCCTCTCCCGGCGGCGCCAGAAACGGCCGTTGCCGCGAGATACGCCGCTCGGAATTGGTCACCGTACCGTTCTTCTCGCCCCATCCCAGCGCCGGCAGCAGCACGTGGGCGAAGGCATTGGTGTCGGTGCGCTCGACGATGTCCGAGCTCACCACCAGCTCGCAACGGGACAACGCCGCGCGCACGCGATCGGCGTCCGGCAGGCTCACCACGGGATTGGTGGCCATGATCCAGACCGCCTTGACCCTGCCCTCCCCGATCGCGTCGAACAGCTCGACCGCTTTGAGGCCCGGCTTGTCCGCCATGCGCGGCGACTGCCAGTACGATTGCACGATGCTCCGGTGCGCGGGCTCCTGCAGATCCATATGCGCCGCCAGCATGTTGGCGAGCCCGCCCACTTCGCGCCCACCCATCGCATTGGGCTGGCCGGTGATGGAGAACGGCCCCATGCCCTGCCTGCCGATGCGACCGGTGGCCAGATGGCAGTTGATGATCGCGTTGACCTTGTCCGTGCCGCTGGTGGACTGGTTGACGCCCTGCGAAAAAAGCGTGACCACCTTCTCATGCCTGGTAAACAGGCGATAGAACGCAAGCACGTCCGCTTCCTGCAGACCGCAGCGGCGCGCCACTTCGGCCGGATCGCCAGCCTCCGCCTCAGCCGCCGCGAGCGCCTGATTGAAGCCGTCGGTATGGGCGTCGATGAAATCCGGATCGATCACGCCATGCCGAAACAGGAACGACAGCAGGCCGTTGAACAGCCGCACGTCGGTGCCCGGCCGGATCGGCAGGTGCAAGTCGGCCGACTCGCAGGTCGCGGTGGAGCGCGGATCGATCACCGCCAGCCGCGGCCCATCGCGCCCCTCCCGCGCGGCAGCGATGCGCTGGAACAGCACCGGGTGGCACCACGCTGTGTTGGAGCCGACCAGCACTACCAACTCGGCCTGCTCCAGGTCTTCGTAGCAACCGGGGACCACATCTTCGCCGAACGCGCGCTTGTGGCCGGCCACCGCAGAGGACATGCACAGGCGCGAATTGGTATCGATATTGGCGGTACCGAGATAGCCCTTCGCGAGCTTGTTGACGACGTAGTAGTCCTCGGTCAGCAACTGACCGGAGACATAGAACGCCACCGCATCCGGGCCGTGCTCGGCAATGATGCGCGCGAAGCCGTCGGCCACGTACTGGACGGCCTCGTCCCAGCCGGTGCGATGGAGCGTACCGTCCTTATGGCGCCGCATCGGATGCAGCAGGCGCCCTTCCAGGCCCACCGTGTCTCCCAGCGCCGCACCCTTGACGCACAAGCGCCCGTGATTAGAGGCATGCGCCGGATCGCCCTTCACCCGCGTTGCGCCATCGGCCTCCACGCCCGCCAATACGCCGCAACCGACGCCGCAGTAGGGGCAGGTAGTGGACACCATTCCCTTCATGCGCCGCCGCGTCCTACTTGCACGCCGTCGCCCTGCCGCCGCACGCGCCAGGTGTGCACGGCATGCGCTGGCGCTTCCAGGCATTCGCCGGTGCGCAGATCGAAGTGCTGTTTATGGATCGGCGAGGCGACCACCACGCGCTCGCCGAGGCTGCCGACCAGCCCGCGCGACAGCACCGCCGCCCCCGAACACGGGTCGACGTTGTCGATCGCATAGAGCTCGCCACCGACGCGGAACACAGCGACCTGCTCTCCGTCCACCAGCGCGCAGACGCCGGCGTCGGGCACGATGTCGTGGAACGAGCAGACCGTGGTCCAGCCTGTTTCTTCGGATGCATGGTTCATCGCCTCACTCCGTCTCAACCACGACCGGGATGCCGCGCAGCGTGCGCTTTTCCTGCGCCGTCGCCGGCCGTATCTGCCCGCGCTCCGGCACGAAGGCGACGCGGTCGTCGCCGGCATCGCTGTTGACGAAGTGGCGGAAGCGGCTGCGCACCTGCGGATCGGTCACCGCCCGCTTCCACTCGCATTCGTAAGTGTCGACCACCAGGGCCATCTCAGCCTCGAGCTCGGTAGCGATGCCCAGCTTGTCGTTGACGATCACGTCGTGCAGATAGTCCAGGCCGCCTTCGAGGTTGTCGCGCCAGACACTCGTGCGCTGCAGGCGATCGGCAGTGCGGATGTAGAACATCAGGAAGCGGTCGACGTAGCGGACTAGCGTGGCCGTATCCAGATCGCCAGCCAGCAACTCCGCATGCCGCGGCTTCATCCCACCGTTGCCGCAGACGTAGAGATTCCAACCCTTTTCGGTAGCGATGACGCCGACGTCCTTGCTCTGCGCCTCGGCGCATTCGCGCGCGCAGCCGGACACGGCGAACTTCAGCTTATGCGGCGAGCGCAGGCCCTTGTAGCGATTTTCCAGATCGATCGCAGCGCCCACCGAATCCTGTACGCCGAAGCGGCACCAGGTCGAGCCGACACAGGACTTCACCGTGCGCACCGACTTGCCATAGGCATGGCCCGACTCGAAGCCCGCGGCGATCAACTCCTCCCAGATCAGCGGCAGCTGCTCCAGCCGCGCGCCGAACATGTCCACGCGCTGGCCGCCGGTGAGCTTGGTGTAGAGGCCGTAGCTCTTGGCGATGCGACCGATGGCGATCAGGCCATCCGGCGTCACCTCGCCGCCAGGCATGCGCGGCACCATCGAGTACGTGCCGTCTTTCTGGATGTTGGCGAGGAAGTAGTCGTTGGAGTCCTGCAGGGACGCATGCTCCTGCTGCAGCACGAACTCGTTCCAGCACGAGGCGAGGATGCTGGCCACCGTGGGCTTGCAGATATCGCAACCCAGCCCCTTGCCGTGGCGCGCCAGCAGTTCGTCGAAGCGGCGAATGCGCTCCACGCGTACCAGGTGATAGAGCTCCTGGCGCGAATAAGCGAAGTGCTCGCACAAATGATTGGTCACCGCCAGACCCTGGCGCTGCATCTCGGCCTTCATGATCTGGGTGACCAGCGGCACGCAGCCGCCGCAGGTGGTACCGGCCCGAGTAGCGTCCTTGAGCGCGCCGATCGAAGCGGCGCCTTCGGCTACCGCCTGGCACAGCTGCCCCTTCGATACGTTGTTGCACGAACAGATCTGCGCCGACACCGGCAACGCGTCGACCGCAAGCCCCGCCTTCGGCCTGTCGCCGGCCGCCGGAAGGATCAGCGATTCCGGCGATTCCGGCAGTTCCAGGCCGTTGAGCATCATCTGCAGCAGGGTGCCGTATTCGGCGGCATCGCCCACCAGCACACCGCCAAGCAAACGCTTGCCGTCCTCCGACACCACCAGCTTCTTGTAGACCTGCCGACGCTCGTCGCTGAACTGGTAGCTGCGGCTGCCGGGCGTGGCACCGTGCGCATCGCCGATGCTCGCCACGTCCACGCCCATCAGCTTGAGCTTGGTCGACATGTCGGCGCCAGCGAATTCCGGCAGGTCGGGTGCCTCGCGGCGTGTCGACAGCGCGTACAAATGATTGGCCACGACGCGCGCCATGTCGTAGCCCGGCGCCACCAGGCCGAACACCTTGCCGCCCCATTGCGCGCACTCGCCGATAGCATAGACGTCGCGGTCGCGGGTGCGGCAGAAGTTGTCCACCATGATGCCGCCGCGCTGCCCGACACCGAGATCGCATTGGCGAGCCAGCTCGTCGCGCGGACGGATGCCGGCGGAGAACACGATGAGGTCGGTTTCGAGCTGGCTGCCGTCGGCGAACTTCATCGCGTGCCGCATAGCCTGGCCATCGACGATTTCCTGCGTGTTCTTGCCGGTATGCACCACCAGGCCAAGCTCTTCGATGGTCCTGTGCAAGATGCGCCCGCCGCCGTCGTCCACCTGCACCGCCATCAGCCGCGGCGCGAATTCGACCACGTGAGTTTCCAAGCCCATGTCGCGCAACGCCTTGGCGCATTCCAGGCCGAGCAGGCCGCCGCCCACCACCACGCCACGCTTCGACTGCCGGCCCCATTCGGACAGCGCGGCCAGGTCATCCAGCGTGCGGTAGGTCAGGCAGCCGGGCCGGTCGTTGCCGGGGATCGGCGGCACGAACGGCACGGAGCCGGTGGCGATCACCAGCTTGTCGTAAGGGAGGACTTCGCCATCCACCGTGGTCACACGCTTTAAGGCGCGGTCGATGCGTGCGGCGCGGGTGGCGAGCCGCAGGTCCATGCCCGCCCGCTCGAAGAAGCCGGGACTGACCAGCGAAAGCTCATCCGCGCCACGGCCGGCGAAGTATTCGGAGAGATGGACCCGGTCATAGGCCGGGCGGCTTTCTTCGCAAAGGACCGTGACTTCGAGCCCCGGCGGCCGCAGCTCGGCAAGCACTTCCAGCAGCCTGTGGCCCACCATCCCGTTGCCGATTACCAGCAGCCTAGTCGTCGCCATGCCTGATGCCCTCCGCGTCAATCAATGGCTAGTGCCGGAGCCGGCGCGTCCGCCTGGCCCAGCCGAAGCTTGCGTTCCTCGGCGACGTGCTCGCGACTGAAGCGCACGGCGAGCGCGCACAACGAGCCGGCGATCACGAAGCCGCCCAGGTAGAAAAAAGTGAGCTGTACCGAGCCGAGCGACTTCTGCAGAAACCCTGCCGCGACGGCCCCCACATTGCCGCCCGCCCCGACGATACCGGCGACGCCACCGAGCGCCTTGCGGTCGATGAACGGCACCAGCGCATAGGTGGCACCGCAGGCCATGTGGGTGAACAGGCCAAAGGCGAGCATCGCGGCTACTGCCGCACCTGCCTGGTGCGCCGTGGAGAACAGGAGCAGGCCCGCGCCTTCGCAAAGCATGAGCACGCACAACAGGCGCGAACGCGCCGGGAGGCCGTGCCGGCGTACGAGACGATCGGACGCGATGCCGCCGAGCGCGCGGGCGAACAGCGCGAGCAGGCCGAAGCCGCCGACCGCCAGGCCCGCGCCGCGCAAGCTCAGTCCGAAGCGGTCCACGTAATAGCTGGCGGCGACGCCGTGCACGAAAAGCTCGATGCCGAAGCAACCCGCGTAAGTCACGAACAGCAGCCACACGCGGTAGTTGCGCGCCGCCGCACGAAATGCCGCCCAGCCGCCGAGCTTGCCGCCGCCGACGGTGACGCCCCGCGCGCGCAGGTCCTTGTAGTCACCCTCGGGACTGTCCTGTGTGCAGGTCCAATACAGCATGCCGACCAGCACCATCAGCAGGCCCGGCACCCACATAGACACTCGCCAGGCCAGCCCCTGCCCCGCCCCCAGCGCGAGCACGCCCGCGAGCACCCACGGCATCGCCGCCTGCGCCGCGCCGCCGCCGGCATTCCCCCAGCCGGCGGCAGCCGCATTGGCCGTGCCGACCACCTGCGGCGCGAACATCACCGACGTGTGGTACTGGGTGACCACGAAGCTCGCGCCGATGACACCGATGGCGAGGCGTGCGATCAGCAGCGACTGGTAGTCATGCACCAGGGCCATGCCGAATACCGGCAGCGAGCCCATCAGTAGCAAGCCGGTATAGACGCGCCGCGGCCCGAAGCTGTCGCACAGCGGCCCGATCAGCAGACGCCCGAACACGGTCGCCGCTACCGCTGCGATACCGATGTCGGCGACCTGCCCCGAGTCCAGATGCAGTTCGCTGCGTATCAGCGGCATCAGCGGCGCCGCAGCGAACCAGGCGAAGAAACACACGAAGAACGCCAACCAGCTCAGATGGAACGCACGCATCTGCGGCGTGCGCCAGCTCAGCAGCTCGATCCGGATCGCCTTGCCCGACATGCCACCGCCTCCCCGACAGAGAACAGACAGGCCCGCGCGCCTTGCAGCGTCGCCGCGGGGTCACGCCGTGTTGCTATGCAACACATGTGCCACAGGGAGAAAGTCTTCAAAACGAGGGGTTTTGAGGAAAATGTCGCTGAATGAATCGCTCGGAGTGCACCAACAGCAGCCGCTCCGCGAATACTTGCACCACTGCAGTGCACCAATTTGGCGACATCCTCTCTTCTTCTCCTCATCTTCCGCGAGGAGAGGGCCGAGGTGCGGGATCCGCCGAGGCGCGGCACTCAGGTCTTGCAGGAATGGCGACTAGACGAGCTTTCATAAAGAGCTCGCTGTAGCTACGCCCTCGCGAGCACCCGCCCCTTATCTGCCTACCGGCATTTTCTCTCCGGAGGAGAGAAGAAACTCACTTGTGGGCCCGCCATAAGACGTTAGCCGCATGCCGTTCCGCAACCCTTCTGTGCTAGTTTCCGCAAGGGCGCCGGAGACCACCTCCTACGCCTGCAAAGCAGCCTCTCGAGCCATGTCGCCACCCCTTCGCGGATGGCGTTCCAGCCAACCACCGGGAGCGATACAGCGATGGCACTCACACGTCGCGAATTCATCAAGGTCACAGGCCTCGGCCTGGCGGCATCGGGCCTTGGAGTCCTAGGCTTCGGCGCTTCAGGAGAGGCGCAAGCGGCCGCCGTACGCCCCTTCAAGCTCACGCACGCCACCGAGACGCGCAACACCTGCACGTACTGCTCGGTCGCCTGCGGCATCCTGATCTACAGCATGGGGGACCGCGCCAAAAACGCGCGCTCCAACATTATCCATATCGAAGGCGACCCGGATCACCCGGTGAACCGCGGCACGCTGTGCCCCAAGGGCGCGGCGCTGCTCGATGTGGTGCACGCCCCTACCCGCCTGAAGGCGCCGCGCTATCGGCCGCCCGGCGGCATCGAGTTCAAGGAAGTCTCCTGGGATTTCGCGCTGGACCGCATCGCCCGGCTGATGAAGGACGACCGCGACCGCAACTTCATGGCGAAGAACGCGTCCGGCACCACCGTCAACCGCTGGACCAGCACCGGCATGCTGGCGGCGTCGGCCTCGTCCAACGAAACCGCCTACCTCACCTGGAAGGTAGCCCGCTCCCTCGGCATGGTGGTGTTCGACAACCAGGCGCGCGTCTGACACGGACCGACGGTGGCCAGTCTGGCCCCATCATTCGGTCGCGGTGCGATGACCAACACCTGGCAGGACATCAAGAACGCCAACGTCGTGCTGGTGATGGGCGGCAATGCCGCCGAGGCGCACCCGTGCGGCTTCAAATGGGTGATCGAGGCGAAGATCGAGAACGGCGCCAAGCTCGTCGTGGTCGATCCGCGCTTCACGCGCACGGCCTCCGTGGCCGATTACTACGCGCCCATCCGACCGGGCACGGACATCGCCTTCCTCAATGGCGTGATCCGCTACCTGCTGGAGAAGGACGCCATCCAGCACGAATACGTGCGGGCGTACACCAACGCCGGCCTGATCGTGAAGGACGGCTACGGCTTCCAGGATGGCCTGTTCAGCGGCTACAACGAGGAAACGCGCACTTACGACAAGAGCGACTGGGATTACGCGCTCGATAAGGACGGCTATGTGCAATCCGACGACACGTGGCAGAACCCACGCTGCGTGATCAACCTGCTCAAGCAGCACGTCGCCCGCTACACGCCGGAGATGGTCTCGCGCATCTGCGGCACGCCACAGGACAAGTTCCTACACATCTGCGAGCTGTTCGCCAGCACCGCCGCACCGGACAAGGCGCTGACCAGCCTGTTCGCGCTGGGCTGGACCCAGCATTCGGTCGGCTCGCAGAACATCCGCACCATGGCGATGATCCAGCTGCTGCTGGGCAATATCGGCGTGGCCGGCGGCGGCATGAACGCGCTGCGCGGGCATTCCAACATCCAGGGCCTGACCGACGTCGGCCTGCTCTCCAATCTGATGCCGGGCTATCTCAACCTGCCCGTCGACAAGGAGAACAGCCTCGACGAGTACATGAAGACCAAGCTGTACAAGCCGCTGCGCCCGGGCCAGACCAGCTACTGGCAGAACTACCGCAAGTTCTTCGTGAGCCTGCAGAAGGCGATCTATGGCGACGCGGCCACCCAGGACAACGACTGGGCCTACGACTGGCTGCCCAAGCTGGACGTGCCGCTGTACGACATCATCAAGGCCTTCGAGATGATGAATGCCGGACAGATGACCGGCTATATCTGCCAGGGCTTCAATCCGCTGCAGGCCTTCCCCGACCGCGGCAAGATCCGCCGCGGCCTGAGCAAGCTGAAGTTCCTGGTCACGATGGACCCGCTGGACACCGAGACCTCTCGCTTCTGGCAGGATTTCGGCCCGCAGAACCCGGCGAAGTCCGCCGAGATCCAGACCGAAGTATTCCAGCTGCCAACCACTTGCTTCGCCGAGGAGAACGGCTCGCTGGTCAATTCCGCGCGCTGGCTGCAGTGGCACTGGAAGGCCGCCGACGGTCCGGGCGAAGCCAGGTCGGACATCTGGATCATGACCGGCATCTTCCATCGCCTGCGCGAGCTGTATCGCAAGGAAGGCGGCGCCTTCCCCGACCCGGTGCTCAACCTCACCTGGAAATACACCAACCCGATCGATCCGGATCCGGAAGAGCTGGCCAAGGAAATGAACGGCCGCGCGCTCGCCGACCTGGTCGATCCGGCCACCAACGCGGTGGCCACCAAGGCCGGCACTCTGCTGGACGGCTTCGCCCAGCTGCGCGACGACGGCAGCACTGCATCGGGCTGCTGGATTTTCTCCGGCTCGTTTACGGAGAAAGGCAACCAGATGGCCCGCCGCGACGCCACCGATCCGCGCGAACAAGGCATCGCGCCGAACTGGGCATGGGCGTGGCCTGCCAACCGGCGCATTCTCTACAACCGCGCCAGCGCCGATCCGGACGGCAAGCCGTGGAATCCGGCCAAGCCGATCATTTCCTGGAACGGAACGAAGTGGGTGGGCATCGACGTGCCGGACTACGGCCCGACCGTGAAGCCCTCCGACGGCGTCGGCCCCTTCATCATGAACGCCGAAGGCATGGGCCGCCTGTTCGCACGGACGCTGATGGTGGACGGCCCCTTCCCCGAGCACTACGAGCCGCTGGAGTCGCCGACGGATAACCTGCTGCATCCGAAGGTGAAGTCCAACCCGGTGGCGCGAGTATTCGCCGATGACCGCAGCGCTTTCGGCGACGCGAAGGACTTCCCTTACGTAGCGACCACCTATCGCCTCACCGAACACTTCCATTACTGGACCAAGCACGCACGCATCAACGCCGTGCTGCAGCCGGAGGAATTCGTCGAGATCGGCGAGGCGCTGGCCAAGGAGAAAGGCATCGAGCAAGGCGGCTGGGTGAAGGTGACGTCCAAGCGCGGCGAAGTGATCTGCAAGGCTTACGTGACCAAGCGCATCAAGCCCATGTCTGTCGACGGCAAGCCCACCCATGTGATCGGCGTGCCGATCCACTGGGGCTTCACCGGTCAGGCCCGGAAGGGTTACGGCGCCAACACGCTGACGCCGTCCGTCGGCGATGCCAACACGCAGACGCCGGAGTTCAAGGCGTTCCTCGTCAACGTCGAAAAGACCGCCGCACCGGCCGCGTGAGGGAATAGTCATGTCCGATCTGCAATCGCAAGACTATGTCCGCCGCTCGGCGTCGACCATGACGCCACCATCGGCGCGCAGCCACGAAGACCAGGTGGCCAAGCTGATCGACGTCAGCCGCTGCATCGGCTGCAAGGCCTGTCAGTCGGCCTGCATGGAGTGGAACGACCTGCGGCCAGAAGTCGGCCACTTCGAGGGCTCGTACGAGAACCCGGCGGATCTGGGGCCCAGCGTATGGACCCTGATGAAGTTCGCCGAGCACGAGAACGAACAGGGCAACCTGGAGTGGCTGATCCGCAAGGACGGCTGCATGCACTGCGAGGACCCGGGCTGCCTGAAAGCCTGTCCGGCGCCCGGCGCGATCGTGCAGTACGCCAACGGCATCGTCGACTTCATCAGCGACAAGTGCATCGGCTGCGGCTATTGCGTCAAAGGCTGCCCGTTCAACATTCCACGCATCAGCAAGACGGATCACAAGTCGTACAAATGCACGCTCTGCTCCGACCGCGTCTCGGTCGGACTGGAACCGGCCTGCGTCAAGGCCTGCCCCACCGGCGCGATCATGTTCGGCTCCAAGACCGACATGAAGCACCAGGCCGAGGAGCGCATCGTCGACCTCAAGTCCCGCGGCTTCGAGAACGCCGGCCTGTACGATCCGCAGGAAGTGGGCGGCACGCACGTGATGTACGTGCTGCACCATGCGGACAAGCCATCGCTGTACTCGGGCCTGCCGGACAAGCCGCGCATCAGCCCCGTGGTCGACACCTGGAAAGGCTTCATCAAACCGCTGGGCCTGGCCGGCATCGCGCTCGCCGCCCTCGCCGGCTTCTTCCACTGGATCAGCGCCGGCCCGAACGAGGTCACCGAGGAAGACGAAGCCGAAGGCGAGCGCGTGCTGCGCGAAGGCGAGGAGAAGGTGTCATGACGCGCCCGAAGAACGCGATCATCCGCTACACCCTGGCGAACCGCGCCAATCACTGGATCACGGCCATCTGCTTCGTGCTGCTGGTGCTGTCGGGCCTGTCGATGTTCCATCCGATGCTGTTCTTCCTGTCCGGCCTGTTCGGCGGCGGCGAGTCCACCCGTGCCATCCATCCATGGATCGGCGTGGTGCTGACGGTCAGCTATCTGGGGCTGATCGTGCAATTCTGGCGGGAGAACCTGTGGAACCGCGACGACGCCGAGTGGATGAAATCCGTGCGGGAAGTCGTCGTCAACGACGAGAAACACACACCGCCGGTAGGCCGCAACAACGCCGGGCAGAAGCTGGTGTTCTGGTCGATGACGTTGCTGGTGCCCGTATTGTTCTTCAGCGGATTGACGATCTGGGAGCTGTACTTCGGCGCCGCGACTTCGATCCCCACGCAGCGTGCCGCAGCGCTGATCCACAGCCTGGCGGCGCTCGCCGCGATCATCATCTGGATCGTTCACGTGTATGCGGCGATCTGGGTACGCCACTCGATACGCGCCATGACCCAGGGCTACGTCACGCCCGGCTGGGCTTGGCGCCATCACCGCAAATGGTTGCTGGAGCTGGCGGCCGGCCAGCACGACAAGGACAGGAAGCGCCCATGAGGCAAGCCGAAGCGCCGCCGAGCGGCAAATGGACCGGGCCGGTCCACGCCGGCGTCAAGGCGCCCGATCCCATTCTGATGCCTGACCCGGCGAAGCGCTTCGCGGCCACTGCAAAGCGGCTGGAGCACCTGGCTGTCGGCCACCCCATGGAGGCGTGGCTTCGCTTCATGGCGACGCTATCGATGGCGCAGCACGAGGTCGCCATCACGCTGGCGCCCGCTGCCGTACTCGATGCAGCCGACGTTGGCCGCGCGGTCGAAGCGCGCCTTCCTCCGCTGGCGGCCGATGGCCACCGTCGCGATGCCTCGTGGCGGGAGGGGCTCGCCACCATGCTCGACCGGATCGACACGCGCGGCCTGCCGCAAGCCGCGCTGGACGTCATAGGCCAATTGCGCCGCAGCGATGCGAGCGCGCTCGAGAAACTCGCCGATCACTTCCTGCGCGGGGGACTGTCGGCCGCCGAAGCCGGCGCCGCCGTCTACGTCGCGGCGGCCCTGCAGATCTATTTCACTGGCTCGGCCGCACGCCTGAAAGCCGATGACCTGCGCTTGCTCGAAGAGCGAGGTCTTTGCCCCTGCTGCGGATCGCCCCCGGTATCCGGCCTCATCACCGCCAGCGGTGCGACGCCGGGTACGCGATACCTGTACTGCTCGCTGTGCTCGACGGCGTGGAACTACGTACGCGCCGTCTGCATCACCTGCGGCGAAACCCGCCACCTGTCGCTGCAAGGCATCGAAGGCGACGCCGGCCTGGTGCGCGCGGAAACCTGCGGCGATTGCCATGCCTACGCCAAGCTGCTCTATCAGATCCGCGACATGCAGGCCGATCCGTATGCGGACGACCTCGCCTCGCTCGGACTGGACATGCTGATGGCCGAGGCCGGCTTCGCGAGGCACGCGCCGAACCCGCTCCTGCTCGTCGGCGAGGACGCCTGAGGTCCCGCAGGGTCGGCAAGCGCAGCGCCGTGCGTCATCCCGGCCGATCTTCCCGGGTGATGCCCGACCCGCACGTCAACGCATACCGAAGGCCACCGCCAGCCATCCGCCCAGTACGCCGAATCCCACCACCGCGGCGGCGACCGCCACCAGTACCCGTGCGGGAAAGCTGCGCACCAGCATCGCCAGCGACGGGAGACTCACCGGCGGCAAGGTCAGCAGCAATGCGGCCGCCGGCCCACTGCCCAGCCCCAAGGCCAGCATGGCCTGCACGATGGGCACTTCGCCCGCCGTCGGGATCACGAACAGCATGCCCGACACGGCCAGCGCGGCGATCCAGAACCACTGATCGCCGATCGCCGGCTCGACATGAGGGAACATCCAGGCGCGCAGCGCACCCAGCAGCAGCACGATCACGAGGTACTCCGGGAGCAGCCGCAGCGCCATCCGCCCGAGGATCCGCGCCCAACGCCTGAGCGCCTCGCCCCAGGCGCGGGGCTCCGGCTCGGCGGGTGGCAGATCGATGGCCGCCGCCGGCGTGTTTGTCGTCATCTTCGCCGTGAGATAGCCCAGGCCGAACACCATGGGGATGCCCAGCAGCAGCCGCAGAGCGGCCCAATGCCAGCCGAGCACGAAGCCCATGAACACCAGCGTCGCGGGATTGAGCATGGTATTGCCCAGCCAGAACGCCATCGCCGCGCCAGGTGAGGCCTGGTGTTTGCGCAGTCCGACCACGACCGGCGCCGCGCAGCAGGTGCACATCATGCCCGGCACCGCCAGCAGGCCACCGGCCAGCGCACCACCGAAGCCGCGACCGCCCAGTACGCGCCTTACCCAGTCCACCGGCAGCAACGCCTGGACGCCCGAGCCGAGCAGCAGACCCAGCACCATCGCCTGCCAGATCGCCTTGCCGTAGGCCAAGGCATAGCCGAGCGCCGCGCTCCACGAGGGTACGGGCGCCTGCGCCTGGTCACCCATCAGGATCGAACGCCCGATCGCGTGCTGGCTCGCCGCCACGAACGCGCGGTCGTAATACGGATGCCACTTCACATAGAACAGGCCGGCGATAGCCAGCGCGGCGAAGACGGACCAGCGCGCGGTGCGCCCTGTCGGCAAGACGACGGCCATCGAACCTCCTGCGAATCGCGCAAGATGCCATGGCCCTACAGGGCACGAGCTTTTCCGCTCGCGCCGCAGGCCGGTTGCGCTGCGGAGAGCGGAAAGGAACGCGGCCGCCTAGACGTCCGCGTGGGGCAGGATGCTACCGCTGCCGACCGAAGTCACTATCCGGTGGCGCCTTGCCTTCCATGCCGCCTTGACCCTTTAGGGCACGCAACGCAGCATACGGGCGACTTTGACCCTTCCCCGCCGCGCGTCCGGTCCATCGGCGCAGAGCGACGCCAACGGACGAGCGGCATGACCGAACCCGAGGTCACCTCCCTGCGCCACCTCCCCGCGGTCGCTACCGTGCTCGCCGCGTCCGAGACG
>JBCNOA010000079.1:0-16332 GCA_039594095.1 Dyella sp. | reverse complement strand
GCCGGGAAGCCCGCGGCTGTCCCGCCTGGCCCAACGTGCCTTGCTACCTGTGGCACCCGGGACGGAAACGCCTGCGCCCGATGGAGATCTGATCGACCTTGCGCAGCCCCGCGTAAAGTCCGATCCGCGCAGCCTCAAGGCATGGATGCAGCATCTGACCGCGCTGCTGCGCAGCCGCGATACGCCCGACTTCCCCGAGCTGCAAGGCGCCCTGGGCCTGCGCAAGGCTATCGCCGGCTATCTTCGCGTGGAGCGCGCCATCGACGTCGACCCGAACGATATTCTGATCGTCAGCGGCGCGCAGCAGGCGCGGGATCTCATCGCCCGCGTATTGCTCGACGAGGGCGATGGCGTCGGCGTAGAGGAACCCTGCCATTGGAGCGTGCGCCACACCTACGAAGCGCAGGGCGCGCGTATCGTGCCATGCCCCGTAGGCGCGCACGGCATGGACATCGACCGCCACGCGGCCGCGCTCGACGGCGTGCGGCTGGTCAACGTGGCCCCCTCCTTCCAGTTTCCTACCGGCGTGGTCATGTCCGAGGACCGGCGCCGGGCCCTGCTGCAATGGGCCTACGCGCACGATGCCTGCCTGGTGGAGGACGACTTCGATTGCGAACACCGCTTCGGCGTGAATACCTCTCCGTCGCTATGGTCGCTGGACCGCCACAGCCGCGTGATTCACGTGAGCAGCTTCGCGCGCTCCATGTTTCCCGCCCTGCCATTGGGCTACCTACTGATGCCCTATCTGCTGCGCGAGCGCTTCCTCGCCGTCAAATGGCTGGCCGACCGCGGCAGCATCTCGATGCAGCAGCACGTGCTCGCTCGGTGCATCGGCAGCGGCCAGTATCTGCGCGATCTTCGTCGGATCGCCCACCGCCTGGCGCCACGCCATCGCGCACTGCACGCCGCGCTGCAAGCGCGCCTCGGGGATGCCATGGAAGTCACCGGCTCGGTGGCAGGCGGCACGCTCTTCGTGCACCTGCGTCAACTGCCGCGCCACGCCACCGGCGCGCTGATGGCCGAGGCCTTGGCGCGCGGCGTGCGCATCCGGTCCGCCGAACGTTTTCACCAGACGCCACCCGCGCATGTCACGCTCGTGCTCAGCTATGCCGGGGTATCGGAAGCGAATCTCAAGCGGGCAGGAGCGCGGCTGGCAGAGGCCTACGATGCAGTCAAGAAAGAGGAGCCGGCCTGACTCGTTAATGGGGGAAACCGCGTTTACTAGTAAGACGTCACCAGCAACATCGCTCTCACCAAGCAACATCCGCCGTCCATGTCGCCACAGGAGGATTTATGCGCAGATACGCCTTGATACTCGTGATTTTCGCCTTCAGCGCCACCACCGGCTGTGCCGCCGTCAACCCCGAACAGCAGCGTGCCGCCGATCAGGCCAAGTGCGCCGGGTACGGCTATCAGCCCGGTACGGATCAATTCGCCAACTGCATGATGAAGGTCGACATCCGCCGCCAGGACAAGGCCGACAAGCAGGCGCAGAGCGATGCGGATATGAAAGCCCTGAGCATCAAGCGCAACGGCGACACCCGGTTCCCCGTGTGCAGCGCGTCCATGATGGACGCGAACCTGGATACGATGAATAACGCCTGGTACGGGCCGAATTGCCGAGAGAAGTAAGCAACGAGTGGATGCGGCAGGCACGGCGGCCGCTGCGGTGAAGCATCCACGCGGCATCGCCTGCGGTTCGGCCGTGAGATGACCCATCCTGCGCAGTGAGAAGACGGAGGTGGCGTCGCCGACCACCTCCGTTTCTTCTACGGACGTATAGACGTCCTTGCATTCGTCCGATGAATAGAGACGAGTGTGCCCAATTCGTCATCAATCATGACGATTAAGTGCATGGCATCCCAAGCATGACTTGCTAAGGTGGCCGACAGAGGCTAGCCGCCGTCGACCCACGGCGGATGCCCGCCTCTTCGAAGCTCGAACAACCATGTCATGCGGACGTGCCTGGAGCTGGGGAGCCCCGGGCAGTCATGGGGCGCATGCCATGCACATCCATGAAGAGAAGCATCGCTTCGGTAGAGGCGAGAAGCCGTCGTTCGTCAACGAACGACTGGCGGAGCCTTGCCGCAGCGACACGCATGTATCGATCGCGATCACGGGAGGGTGATATGCAGGCATGGGATAGGGGAAGAAACGTCGTGCTCCGCCGGGCGGCCATCGCCACGGCACTGGCCTTTGCATTTTCTGGCGCCGTGCTGGCGCAGTCGACGACCGGCACCATCTTCGGCACCGCGCCGGCGCAAGCGGGCGAAACGGTTCGCGCGGAGAATGCGGCATCCGGCTTCGCGCGCGAAGTGCCCGTGGACAGCCGCGGCCGCTTCGTCATCGGCGAATTGCCCATCGGCATCTACAAGGTCAGCTTGATGCGGGATGGCAAATTGGTGGATGCCCGCGACCGGGCGGAGCTTCGCGTAGGCACCAGTACGCAGGTGTCCTTCGCCGAAGGATCGGCCGGCGCGCAACCGGAGGCGAAGGACCTGGCCAGCGTACAGGTCACCGCCAATGCTTTGCCGGCGATCGACGTCACCAGCGTGGTGTCGCGCACCGTCACCACCTCGACGCAGTTGGAACGCCTGCCCGTCGCGCGTTCCGCCGAATCGGTCGCCTTGCTGGCACCGGGCGCGGTCGCCGGCAATCCCGCGTTCGGCGGCGTCGCCTTCAGTGGCTCGTCCGTGGCGGAGAACGCCTATTACATCAACGGATTCAATACCAGCAATCCGCTGACGAACCTCGGCGGCACGCAACTTCCTTTTGGCGCCATCGATCAGCAGGAAACGCTGACGGAAGGCTACGGCCCGCAATACGGACGCTCCGACGGCGGCGTGATCAGCCAGGTCGGCAAGCGCGGCAGCAACGAATGGCATGTCGGCGCGCAGGTGCAATGGGTGCCGCGCTCGCTGCGATCCGATCCGGACGATACGTACTACGCGCAGGGCAGCAAACGCGGCCAGCTGTACGACTACAACCGCAACGACAAGAGCTGGACCACGATCACCAGCGCCTACCTGAGCGGCCCGTTGATCAAGGACCGCCTCTTCTTCTTCGGCGCCTACGAAGTGGAACGCCAGCAAGGCAGCAGCGTCGGCAGCCTCGACTCGCCTTACCTCACGCGCTACCGCTACAACACGCCGCGGTGGTACGCCAAGGTCGACTGGAACATCACCGACAACCACATCCTGGAATTCACCGGCGCCTCCAGCAAGGAGTCCTACTCGGCGAGCAGCTATTACTTCGACTACGACAGCCTCACCTCCGGCCGCTTCCGCGCGCAGTCGTCGCCAACCAAGAAAAGCAGCGAACTGGGCGTGATCAAGTACACCGGCTACCTCACCGACGACCTCACGCTGAGCGTGCTGTACGGCAAGATGTGGCAGACGAACTTCACGCAGTACCCGGGCTATGACCCATCCCACGTCTACGTCTCCACGCCTACCGCGCAGAATCCGGCCATCGTCGGCAGCCATCCGATATCCGGCGTCCAGCCCTTCGGCTATCTCGACTCGCCAACGGCGGGCAACGACACACGCAATCTGCGCATCGACCTCAGCGAGCGCCTTGGCGATCACACCATCAGCCTGGGCATCGACAACCTGACCGCCATCGCCACGGACCAGGGCTCCATCGTCTCCGGCCCGGACGGCGGTTACTGGTGGATCTACCGCGACAGCCACACCGACCCCAACGCGCCGATCGACCCCAAGAACGGCGTGCCTTCCTCGGTCGGCTACCCGGGCGGCGACACGGGCTATTCGGTCTCCAAGTATCGCTACCGCACCCTGGCCTCGGCGCGCACCACGCAGCGCGCGCAGTACGTCGAGGATGCCTGGCAGATCAGCGATCGCTGGCTGCTCAAGCTCGGCCTGCGCAACGACCAGTTCACCAACTACAACACCGTGGGCCAGCCCTATATCCGCCAGACCAAGCCGCAATGGGCGCCGCGCCTGGGCTTTGCCTGGGACGTGAACGGCGACGCCAGCTTCAAGGTGTTCGGCAACGTGGGGCGCTATTACCTGGCGCTGCCCAATCAGGTGGCGATCCGTGGCGCCGGCGGCAACCTGTTCACCAGCGAGTGGTTCACCTACACGGGCGTCAACCCCGACGGCACGCCCAGCGGCCTGACCGCGCTTCCGCCGGGACATCCGGTGGCCTCCAGCCCCAGCGCACTCTCCGGCGCGCCGCCGGATCCCGCCACCGTGACGGCCAAGGGCGTGAAGGCGGAATATCAGGACGAATACGTTCTGGGCTTCCAGAAGCAGCTGTCGCCGAAGTGGTTCTACGGCGTGAAAGGCGTGGTGCGTAACCTGCGCAATGCGCTGGACGACGTCTGCGACGGCGACACGATCCTCGCGTGGGCGGCGGCCCAAGGCGTGGACCTGAGCCAGCTGGGCGAGAACAAGTCCTGCTACATCTTCAATCCCGGTCGCGCCAACGATTTCGTGCTGCTGATGCAGGACGGCAGCCATCGCGTCGTCCACGTCACCAACGCCGATTTCGGCTTCCCCAAGCTGAAACGAAAGTACGCCGGGCTGGAGCTGACCGCCGAGCATCCATTCGACGGCACGTGGTACGGCTCCTTCAGCTACACCTACTCGCACAGCTACGGGAACTCGGAAGGCCCGGTGCGCTCGGACATCCGCCAATCGGATATCGCCGCCACTACCTCCTGGGATTTCGGCTCGCTGATGGTGAATGCCAACGGCGACCAGGCCAACGATCAGCGCCACCAGTTCAAGTTCAACGGCTACTACCAGCTGACGGACGAGTGGCTGCTCGGCGGCAACCTGTCGCTGACCTCCGGTTTGCCGAAGGGGTGCCTCGGCGCCTACGGTGGCCCCAACACACCGCCCGACCAGCGAGACCCCTCCGGCTACGGTTACTCCGCCTACTACTTCTGCAACGGCAAGGCGGAGCCGCCGGGCCGCGCGGGGCACCTGCCATGGCAGACGCAGCTCTCCGTCAACGTCGCGTACAAACCGGCATGGGCGAGCCATCGGCTCACCTTCAACCTGTACGTCTTCAACCTGCTCGACCAGCAGAAGCCTCTGCAACTCGACTACGGCTACGGAAGCACCAGCGCCACGCCGGTCAGCAGTTTCGACCGGGTGATCTATCGCCAGTCGCCGCGGTATGTGAGGGTGGCGGCTACTTACGAGTTGTGAGGGTGGGCGGGCCGGTGCGATAGCGCGGTGGGGTGAGCCGAATAATCCGGCTATTCGGCTCACAGAATGAGCCGAATAGCCACTACAATCGGCTCAGACCCCCAGGAGCACGATTCGTGAGCAGCCCCCGCTGGATCTGGCAACAGCCGGATTGGCCCCACTTCCGCTGGCAGGCAGAGACCTTGGCGCCGCTACTGCGCGATTGCCAGCTGGCGCAGGGCCGCCTGCTGGGCATGGCGGGCACGGTGGCGAGCGACGTACAGGCGCAAGACGAGCTGGATACGCTGCTGCAGAACATCGTCACCTCCTCGGCCATCGAGGGCGAACAGCTCAATGTGGCTTCGGTTCGTTCGTCGCTCGCTCGCCGTCTGGGGGTACCCACCGCCGACCAGGGTCCATCTACGCCACGCAGTGAAGGCCTCGCCGAGCTGATGCTCGACGCGACCCAGCACTACGACACCGCGCTGGACCTGCCCAGGCTGCTGCGCTGGCACCAGTGGCTGTTCCCAAGACAAGGGTCCTTGCTCCCGCAACGCATCCGCATCGGCGATCTGCGTGGCGACGAACCCATGCAAGTCGTCTCCGGCCGCCTCGACCGGCCGGTGGTGCATTTCGAAGCACCGCCGCGCGAGGGTTTGGAGCAACAAGTCCAAGCCTTCCTGGATTGGTTCGCCCACAGTCGTACCGATAAAGCACTGGACCCGCTGTTGCGCGCCGGCATCGCCCACTTCTGCTTTGTCACCCTGCACCCGTTCGACGACGGCAACGGCCGCCTGACCCGCGCCATCACCGATCTCGCGTTGGCGCAAGCGGAGCATCAAGCCATCCGCTTCTACGCCATGTCGGCAAGCATTCTGGAGGATCGCGCCGGGTATTACCGCGTGCTGGAATCCAGTCAAAAGGCGGGGCTGGATATCACGCCGTGGTTGCAATGGTTTTTGCGCACCTTGCATGACAGCCTGCAGCAGGCGCTGCAGCGCATTGATCGCGTGCTTGCGAAGGCGCGCTTTTGGCAGCAGCACCAGCAGCACGCGTTGTCGGCTGATCAGATCAAGGTGTTGAATCGGCTGCTCGATGGCGGAGAGCGGGGATTCGAGCAAGGCATCAGCGCGGCGGAGTATCAGGCGGTGGCTAAGGTGTCTAAGGCGACAGCTACTCGCCATCTGGCCGATTTGGTGGAGAAGGGGTGTCTTGAGCGTTTGCCTGGCGGCGGCCGCAGTACCCGCTACCAGGTCAAACCGTCAGCAGCTAGGACGCGAGCTAAGCAGCCGGCGTGATTAACTACCTCCGGCCCCTTAGTCAGCCCAATTTTCGAACGATTTCTCTCGCAGCTATGGGCTGCCTGGATGGCCCTCAGCCGGTAACCCACTGGGCTCCGTAGACCACCATGCACCGCTCAGACTGAGCCCGTTTCCCACCTTCGGGGCAACCTCTTTGAGGCAAGAAACTCACGGATTACTCTGTGGGCAAGCTTCCCGCATACTTTCCCGATGGCACTCAAGAAATCCGACCTCTACTCCTCCCTCTGGGCCTCTTGCGACGAGCTACGCGGCGGCATGGAGCCGTCCGAGTACAAGGACTATGTCCTCTTCATGCTGTTCATCAAGTACGTCAGCGACAAGTACGCCGGCGATGAGGACGCACCGTTGGTCATCCCGCCCGGGGCCAGCTTCGAGGACATGCAAGCTCTGAAGGGCAAACCAGACATCGGTGATCGCATCAACACCGAGGTCATCCAGCCGCTGATCGAGGCCAACAGCAGCAGCCTCTCGCATAGCGACTTCCCCGACTTCAATGACCCCAAGAAGCTAGGCGAAGGCAAGGAGCGCCAGGACAAGCTGACCAATCTGGTCGCCATCTTCGAAAACCCGGCGCTAGACTTCTCCGACAACCGCGCTGAGCACGACGACATCCTCGGCGACGCCTACGAATACCTGATGCGCCACTTCGCCCAGGACTCGGGCAAGAGCAAGGGCCAGTTCTACACCCCGGCCGAAGTCAGTCGCACCATTGCTCAGCTGATCGGCATCGGCCCGCACAACACCAACCGCCAGACCACGGCCTACGACCCCACCTGCGGCTCCGGCTCGTTGCTGCTCAAAGTGGCCGCCGAAGCTGGCAAACCGATCACTCTCTACGGACAGGAGTTCTCGGCAACAACTGCCGGCCTCGCCCGCATGAACATGATCCTGCACAACTTCCCGGACGCCTCCGTGCAGTCGGGTAATACGCTGGCCGACCCGAAGTACAAGGATGGAGAGAGTCTCAAGACCTTCGACTACGTGGTCGCCAATCCGCCGTTTTCGGATAAGGCGTGGAGCAGCGGGCTCACGCCGGATGCTGACCCCTACCAGCGCTTTGCCTGGGGCGTGCCACCGGCCAAGCAGGGCGACTACGCCTACCTGCTGCACATCATCCGCAGCCTCAAGGCCAACGGCAAAGGTGCCTGCATCCTCCCGCATGGCGTGCTGTTCCGCGGAAATGCTGAAGCCGTCATCCGGCGTCACCTCGTCGACAGTGGGTATCTGACCGGTATCGTCGGATTGCCAGCCAACCTGTTCTACGGCACCGGCATCCCGGCCTGCATCCTTGTGCTAGACAAGGAAAATGCCGCCGCTCGCCGCGGCATCTTCATGATCGATGCCAGCAAGGGCTTCCTGAAGGATGGCAACAAGAATCGCCTGCGCGAGCAGGATATCCATCGTATCGTCGATACCTTCCGCAAAGCGCAGGACGTGCGGGGTTACGCGCGCATGGTCGGCTTCGACGAGATCCGCAGCGCAAAGAACGACTACAACCTCAACCTGCCGCGCTACATCGACGCCAGCACCGACGAAGACTTGCAGGACATCGAAGGCCACCTGCGCGGCGGCATCCCGCAGCGCGATGTGGACGCGCTGCGTGCGTACTGGGCGATGATGCCGGCATTGCGCGAGGCCCTGTTTGAAAACGCGGGCCGTCCCGGCTATCTGCAACTAAAGCTGCCTCAGACCGAGGTGAAGCCAGCCATCCTGCAGCATCCCGAGTTCCAGACGTTCCAGCAGACGGTGAGCGAACTACATGCACGCTGGGAGAAGGACATCCGCCCCATATTGGTCGGCTTCGGTAAGGGCCGCCATCCCAAGCAGTTCATCCATGCCGTGTCCGAAAGCCTTCTGGCCGCCTATACCGAGGCGCCGCTGCTTGATGCCTACGCCATCTACCAGCACCTGATGGACTACTGGGCACAGACCATGCAAGACGATGCCTACCTGCTGTCGGAGGACGGCTGGAAAGCCGTGCCCACACGCATCGTCGAAATCAACAAAAAGGGGGTGCGCAAAGATAAGGGCTGGGTCTGCGACCTGGTGCCCAAGCAGCTGATCGTGGCGCGCTACTTTGCCACCGAACAGCAAGCAGTGGATGCCGCCAGCACAGCACTGGACGTTGCAAGCAGCGCACTGGAAACGCTGGAAGAAGAGCACGGTGGCGAAGACGGCTTTTTCGCCAACCTGGACAAACTCAACGCTGCCGAAGTGAAGCGGCGCATAAAACAGATCGGAAAGTCGAAGGTCGACGCAGAGGAGCTAGCCGTGCTCAAGCAGTGGTCAACGCTATTGGAGCAGCAGACCAAGCTGAAGCAGCAACTCAAGGCGCTGGAGACGGAGCTTGATGCGAAGGCCCTAGCCCAATACTCGCAGCTTTCCGTTCAGGAGATCCAGACGCTGGTAGTAGATGACAAATGGCTGGCCGCGCTGTTCGCCGCAGTGCACGGCGAAGTGGAGCGCGTGTCGCAAGCGCTGACGCGGCGGGTAAAGGAGCTGGCCGCGCGTTACGACACACCGCTGCGGCAGTTGGTCGCGCAGGTGACAGAGCTCGAAGGCAAGGTCGCTGGGCATCTGGCGAAGATGGGGTTTGTGTGGAACTGAGGCCAGGGTACAAGCAGACCGAAGTCGGCGTTATTCCCGAGGATTGGGAGGTGCGTGAGGTCGCCGATTTTTCGAGAATCATTACCGGGCCTTTTGGCACCCTGCTCAAGGCCAGCGAGTACACAGACGGAGATGGAGTTCCGCAAATCTCCGTTGGCGAAATTGGTGACGGATGTTTCCGCGTGGGCGAACATACTTCACGAATCCCCATGCACGTTGTAAAGCGACTGCCGCAGTATTTGCTCCGTTCCGGGGATGTTGTTTTCGGTCGTAAAGGGGCTGTTGAACGTTCCGCGCTGGTAACAGAAGAACAGAACGGTTGGTTTCTAGGTTCTGATGGAATCAGTGTTCGCCCAACCGGAGGGTGTCATCCCCCGTATTTAGCGGCGCAACTCAGGAGCGGAGCAGTAAAGACGTGGCTTTTGAGCAACGCGGTTGGCACAACTATGCCGTCCTTGAACCAGCGCGTGCTGGGACGAGTAAGTGTTCCTTTCGCACCTGCCGCCGAACAATCCGCCATTGCCACAGCCCTCGGCGACGTGGATGCGCTGCTGGCCGCACAAGAGGCGCTGATCGCCAAGAAGCGCGCCATCAAGCAAGGCGCGATGCAGGAACTGCTCACCGGCAAGCGTCGCCTGCCAGGGTTCGGTGGGGAATGGAAGGTTAGGCCCCTCGGTGAAGTTGCCCATATCAAAACCGGTAGCCGGAACAACGAAGACAAGGTAGAGGATGGCGACTATCCGTTCTTTGTGCGATCAGAGTTCGTTGAACGAATTGACGGCTACGCCTACGACTGCGAAGCCATTCTGGTTCCGGGCGAAGGCAAGATTGGCGAAATCTTTCACTACATCAACGGTCGTTTTGACGTTCATCAGCGCGTTTACGCGATCACGCGATTCGCGCCTGAAGTCGCCGGTCGATTTGTTCACCTGTATCTGAAGATGCACTTCGGTGAGTGGGCTATGCAAAATACAGTCAAAGCGACTGTTGATTCCTTGCGCCTGCCGACCTTTCAGAACTTCAAGTTGCGCCTACCGCCAACCACAAAAGAACAGGTCGCCATTGTGGGCGTACTGAGCGACATGGCCAGCGAAATTGATGCACTTGAAGCCCAGCGCGCCAAGACCGCCCAACTCAAGCAAGGCATGATGCAGGAATTGCTGACCGGCCGGATCCGGCTGATCTAAACCAAGGACGACAGGGAGAGTCCGCCGCATGAAGATTTCGACCATCCTCGACCACATCGATAGCGGCCATATGGCTCTGCCCGAATTCCAGCGTGGTTACGTCTGGAACGGCGATCAGGTGCGTGGCCTGTTCGATTCCCTGTACCAGCGCCACCCGGTGGGCGGGCTGCTGGTCTGGGCTACGGAGTCCAAAGGCGCGACGCACCGCGGCGATGGCACGCTCGCCGCCGGCATCGTCAAGCTTCTGCTGGACGGCCAGCAACGCATGACCTCGCTGTACGGTGTCATTCGTGGCAAGCCGCCGAAGTTCTTCGACGGCAAGGCCAAGGCCTTCACCGGACTGCAGTTCAATCTGGACACGCAGACCTTTGAGTTCTATCAGTCGGCCAAGATGAAGGACAACCCCCTTTGGGTGGACGTGTCGGCGCTGATGAAAGGCGGCACGGATGGCATGGGTACTTACATCAGCCAACTTTCTACGCCGGAACTGGCGCCGAAATTCGGCGATTACATGGCGCGCCTGACGCGCGTGCTCGGCATCGCCGACATCGATCTGCACATCGAGGAAGTGACCGGCGCGGACAAGTCGCTGGACGTGGTGGTGGACATCTTCAACCGCGTCAACAGCGGCGGCACCAAGTTGTCCAAGGGCGACCTGGCGCTGGCCAAGATCTGCGCTGACTGGCCAACCGGCCGCGACGAGATGAAGAAGAAGCTGAAGGAGTGGCACGACCACGGCTACGACTTCAGCCTGGACTGGCTGCTGCGCTCGGTGAACACCGTGCTGACCGGCGAGGCCAAGTTTCAGTACTTGCACGAGCAGGGGCCGTTGGAGGTGCAGGATGCGCTCAAGCGCGCGTGTAAGCAGATCGATGTCAGCCTGAACATCATTGCCGATCGGCTTGGCCTGGACCACGACCGCGTGTTGTTCTCCCGCGGCGGTTTCCCGGTGATGGCCCGCTATCTCGATCAGCGCCAGCAGAAGAAGCTTGGACCGCCCAATGAAAAGGAGCGCGACAAGTTGCTGTTCTGGTATTTCCAGGCCGGCATGTGGGGCCGCTTCTCGGGCTCGGTCGAATCCTTCATCGACCAGGACCTGGGTGTCATCGAGGATGGCGACCTGGATCGTCTGCTGGAACAACTTCGCCTTTGGCATGGCGGCTTGCGTGCCGAGCCTGCGCACTTCACCGGCTGGAGCCTGGGCGCGCGTTTCTACCCCGTGCTTTATATGCTGACCCGGGTGGGTGAAGCGCGCGACTGGGGTACGGGCATCGGCCTCAAGGCCAACATGCACGGCAAGATGAGCAAGTTGGAAGTGCACCACATCTTCCCCAAGGCGCAGTTGTACAAGCGCAAGTTCAAGAAATCCGAAGTCAACGCGCTGGCCAACTATTGCTTCCTGACCAAGGACACTAACCTCGACATCAGCGACGCCCTGCCGGAGAACTATTTCCCCAAGATCGAGCAGGCGCATCCCGGTGCCTTGGCTTCGCAGTGGATTCCGATGGATCCCGCGTTATGGAAGATCGAGAACTACCGCCAGTTTTTGGAGGCACGCAAGGTCTTGCTGGCGAACGAGTTGAACAAGCGCCTGGAAGAGCTGTTGCACGGTGATAAGCGGTGGCTGTCTGGGGCCGCTGCGCCGATCGCCGGCACCGTCGTTGGGAACGGTGTGGAAACCGAAGCGGAGGAAGCCGAGCTTGAGGCGCTCAACGCCTGGGTGGCGGAACAGGGCTTGCCGCGTGGCATGATCGACTACGACTACGCAGACCCTGCGACTGGCGAGCAGATCGCGGTATTCGACCTGGCTTGGCCGACGGGACTGCAGGAGGAGTTGAGCCAACCGGTGGTGATGCTGCTCAACGAGGAAGCCGCTGTCATCACGCTGGCGAGCCAAGCCGGCTACCGCTGCTTCACCGATACCGCGTCGTTCCGCAAGTACGTGGAGGCCGAAGTCTTGTCGGAGACGAACGATGCCTGACCGCCCTCGCACCGAGCGCATCACCCAGAGCCGCGTGGTCCGGCTGTTCACGGACAAGCCGCGCGCGGACGGCCTGGGCTACGACTACCTCGGCGACTGGGGCCGACGTGAAGCCAATCGCAACATCGAGCCGGAATATCTCTCCGCCAACTTGAAGAGGCGCGGTTATACGGACGTGCAAATCGCCGCGGCGCTGCGCCAGTTGCAGGTCGCCGCTGAGATCAGCGGCAACACTCTGTACGACGCCAACCTCAAGACTTACGGCCTGTTGCGCTACGGCGCCGACGTGCAGACCTCGCTCGGCGAGCCCATCCGCAAAGTCCACTACATCGACTGGGGCAACGCCGCCAACAACGACTTCGCGCTGGCCGAAGAAGTCACCCTGCGCGGGGGGCTGGAACGCCGGCCGGACATCGTGCTGTACATCAACGGCATCGCCATTGCTGTCATCGAGCTCAAGCGAAGCAGTGTGGGCAAGGATGAGGGCATCCGGCAGCTGCTGAGCAACCAGGAAAAGTCGTTCAACGAAGGCTTCTTCAGCACCGTGCAGCTGCTGCTGGCGGGAAACGATGCCCAAGGGCTGTATTACGCCACCGTCGGCAGCCCGGAAGAGTTCTACGTGCAGTGGAAGGCTGCGGCCGAGCTCGCCACCGGCGAAGCTGGCGTGCTGCTCGACCGGCCATTGGCGCAGCTGTTCAACAAGACGCATCTGCTGGACTTCCTCTACCACTTCGTGATTTTTGACGGCGGCATCAAGAAGGTGCCACGCCAGCACCAGCACGCCGGCATCAAGGCCGCGCAGGAACGCACGCGCAAGCGCGAAGGCGGAGTGATCTGGCACACCCAGGGCAGCGGCAAGAGCATCCTCATGGTGCTGCTGGCCAAGTGGCTGCTGGAGGACGACCCCGACGCCCGCATTCTTGTCATCACAGACCGCGACGAGCTCGATGAGCAGATCACCAAGGTGTTGAAGAACGCAGGGCTTGATTCCACGCGGGTGACCTCACGTGCCGATCTGGTTGACAAGATCGGTGCGACCACGCCGCGTCTGTTGTGCGCGCTGATCCACAAATTCGACACCACCGATCTCGCCGGCGTGCCGCCACCGGCGCATGGCCGGTTCTACGTGTTCGTGGACGAAGCCCACCGCACCCAGGGCGGTGACATGAATAAGCAGATGAAGCGCTGGCTGGGCGATGCCATTTTCATCGGCTTTACCGGCACGCCGTTGTTGCGCAAGGACAAAAAGACCACGCACGAGGTGTTCGGCACCTACATCCACACCTACAAGTTCCCGCAGGCGGTGGCCGACAAGGTGGTGCTGGACCTGAAGTACGAAGCGCGCGAAGTGCCACAGGAACTAGGCAACAGGAAGAAGATCGAGGAGTACTTCGCCCACAAGACGAAGCATCTGAACAACTTCCAGAAGGCCGCCTTGCGCAAGCGCTGGGCCACGATGGAGGAACTGCTCAGCTCCAAAGAGCGCAAAAACCGGATCATCAATAGCATCATTGAGGACTTCGACACGCGCCGCCGTCTCAGCGAAGGGCGCGGCACTGCGATCCTGGTAGCTGACGAAATCTACGATGCGTGCCACTACTTCCGCCTGTTCCAGAACACGGATTTCGGCAAGTACGTCGGCATCATTACCTCGTTCGAGCCGGACAAATCCCTGTATTCGAAAGAGCCTTCAGGCAGCGATTACCGCTACAAGTACGACACCTACAAAGACTGGGTGCTCAAGGGTTTCGACAGCACCGACAAATACGAAACCGAGATGAAGCGGCGCTTCAAAGACGAGCCCGCGAACTGCAAGCTGCTGATCGTGGTCAGCAAGCTGTTGACCGGGTTCGACGCACCTAGCTGCACGTACATCTACCTGGACCGTAACCTGCGCGACCACGATCTGTTCCAGGCCATCTGCCGCACCAACCGGCTGGATGGTGATGACAAGGACTACGGCTACATCGTCGATTTCAAGGAGCTTTTCGGCAAAGTGCAAGAGGCCATCTCCGTCTACAGCTCCGATCAGCTGGTAGTAGATACGAGGGATGGACAGGACGGCAACGTCACACTGAAAAACTGGATCGTCGAGGGCGCGAAGAAACTGGAAGAGAGCCGCGAAGCACTGCTGCACCTGTGCGAGCCAGTGTTAGCGCCACGACAGCTGGAGCAATACATCGCCTACTTCTGTGGCGAATCGCAGGATGCTGAAGCACTGGAGCAGACCGAACCCCTACGCATTTCCTTCTACAAACTGGTCGCAGCTTTCGTGCGTGCGTGGGCGGATATAGGCAGCGAGCTGACGAACGCTGGCTACGACACCACTACGATCGATCGGCTTGAGCAGGAAGTGGCGTTCTATGTCGATATGCGCGCGGCCATCAAGAACTATTCCGGCGAGGAGTTCGACATCAAGCCCTTCGAGGGCGACATGCGCGACTTGCTCAATCGCTACGTCAAGGCCGATGACGCCCGCGAGCTGGGCGACATGAGTGATCTGTCGCTAGTCGACCTGATTGTCAAGACGGGCATCCACGACGCCATCGCACAGAAGCTCAATGCCAAGGGCGCTAGTACGAAAGCCGTGGCCGAGGGCATCATCAACAATATCCGCAAGACCATCATTCAGGAGCGACTGACCGATCCGCGCTTTTTCAAAGAAATGTCCAGCTTGCTGGACGAGTTGATCGAGCAATCGCGCGCCGACGCGAAGAGCTATGCGGAATTCCTTAAGCAAGCCGAGGCGCTGGCGAAGAAGCTGGCAGCGCACGCGTCCGGTGGCGAGCAGGCGCCCGAAGCCTTGCAGGGCCGGCCCGAAGCGGTGGTGATCTACCGCAATCTGCCCGATATCCTGGCCAAGGTGCCCGATGCCAGGCATATCGGAGAGGAAAGGATCTGGCACGCCAGTGAGTTGATCGACATGGCTGTCAAGATTGACGCTGCGATGCGCGAAGCCGTACCCGCCGGCTGGAAAGGGCATGAGATCAAGGAACGTGAAGTCCGACGCGCACTGCTCCCGCTGGTCGGTGGCGACCGCAGTGCCATGTTGAAGCTGTTCGAGCTGGTCAAGAACCAATCCGGCTACCGTTGATGGATACATTGCGGCTGGGCGACATCGAGATCACGGTGACGCGCAAGGACGTCAAGCACGTCCATTTGTCCGTGCATCCGCCAGAAGGCAGGGTGACGCTGGTCGCGCCTGTTCGATCCCGCCTTGAGGTGCTCCGGGCCTATGCCATCACCCGGCTTTCGTGGATCCGCAAGCAGCAAGCCACACTCCATGCCCAGGCCCGCGAGGCGCCGCGGCGCCATGTCACGCGGGAGAGCCACTATCTGTGGGGTCGCCGTTACCTGCTCTACGTCCAGTACGTGGATGCCAAGCCCGGCATTCGCCAGGACCACAAGCGCATCACGCTCATGGTGCGCCCCGATAGTGATCCCGCGAAACGGGCGGATGTGATGCACGAGTGGCACAAGGCCCAGCTTCACTCGATCGTGCCTGACCTCATCCGAAGCTGGGAACCTCGGCTGGGTGTAAAGGTGCGCGCCTACTATCTACAGCGAATGAAGACCCGCTGGGGTAGCTGCAATCATGCGCGTGGGCATATCCGTTTGAACACTGAACTGGTCAAGAAGCCCAGGCACCTCTTGGAGTATGTGCTGGTGCACGAGATGGCGCATTTGATAGTGCCTAAGCATGACGAACGCTTTGTCGCACTTATGGATGAGCACTACCCCCGATGGCGAGAGGCACGCGCGGAGCTCAATGCTCTTCCACTTGCGACACACACTTAGATCGATAACTAAGTAGTAAGGGGGCGGAGGCAGCTAAGAGACGACCATTCTTAATCACCTCCGGCCCCTTACTCTCTTGAGCCGCCGGCAAGGTCGAAGCTTCTCCGCACTACTTCACTACGCCGTGCGCACCGACCTTCTCCCGCATTTGCTCTACCTGCATCCTCAAATGCGCCTGCGCCGCGCACCTCGTCCCCATCTCCATAAACGCCCCAACCCCCTCCAGCATCACCGTCAACCGCTGCACATCCGGCACGCCGCGCTCGTTAACCAACTCC
>JBCNOA010000078.1:0-16450 GCA_039594095.1 Dyella sp. | reverse complement strand
TTTTCAGCGCCGCCGACAGGCGTTTCCGCGTCCGGCGCGAAGCGGCCGAGACCATAGCGGTGCCAGTGAGGGAATCGCACGCATGAGTCGGCTGATTCCTTTTTTCGGTTTCCTCCTGTTGGTGGCGCTATTCGGTTTCGGCATCTGGTGGAACACTCGCCATGACCAGCGAGAGGTGCCGTCCCCTCTGATCAACAAGCCGGCGCCCGCTTACGCGCTGCCCCGGCTGGACGATCCGTCGCAGACGGTCAGCCGCGACGCGATGCTCGGCAAACCCTATCTCATCAACGTCTTCGCCAGCTGGTGCATCGCCTGCGGCGACGAGCATCCGGTTCTGATGAGCGAAGGCCAGCGTATCGGCGTGCCGCTGGTGGGCTACAACTACAAGGACGAACCCGACGAAGCCAAGGCATGGCTCGAGCGTCACGGCAACCCGTACGGGTTGGTCCTCGCCGATCGCGAAGGCCGCACTGCGATCGATTTCGGCGTCTACGGCGCGCCCGAAACATTCCTGATCGATGGAAAGGGCGTCATCCGCTACAAGCACATCGGCCCGCTGACGCCCACGGTGATAGAGAAAGAGCTGAAGCCTGCGATCGAAGCTTTGCGGAAGGAGGCCCCATGAAGCGCGCTCCATGGCTTTCGCGGCTGCTGTTCATCACCGTGTCCGCGATGATTTGCGGCACGCTCGCCGCGCAGGCGATCGATCCGATGCCGTTCAAGGATCGCGCGGAGGAGGCCCGATTCCAGCAACTGACGCGGCAGCTGCGCTGCCTGGTCTGCCAGAACGAGAACCTCGCCGACTCGAACGCCGACCTGGCGCGCGACCTGCGCCACCAGGTTTTCGATCTGATGCGGCAAGGCAAGAGCGATGCGGAGATCAAACAGTATCTGGTCGATCGCTATTCGGACTTCGTGCTGTACGACCCGCCGGTACAGGGCAGCACGCTGCTGCTGTGGTTCGGACCGCTGGCGATCCTGCTCGCCGGCGCCGCCGTGGTCGTAGTCACCATTCGCAAGCGCAGCCGCGGTACGCAGGCATCCGCTTCGAGCGAAACAAGCGCGAACGACGAAGGGGACGATTGGTGAAGCTCGCTTTTTATCTGATCGCCGCGGCCATGATCGCCGTGGCGCTGGCGCTGCTGCTGATACCGCTGATCCGCCAAGGCCGCCGGCACGGGCGGTCGCGCGGCATCTTCGTGCTTATCCTGGCGGTGGCGTTCGTCTTGCCTGCCGGCGCTGCAGGCTTGTATCTCCTGATCGGAACGCCCATCGCATTGAATGGCGTGGAGAAGCAGCCCGACCAGCCCCTGACCATCGACCAGGCCGTCGCCGAGCTGCGCACTCATCTGGCGGAACAGCCCAAGGACCTGCAGGGATGGCTTTTGCTGGCCCAGACCTACGGCGCCATGCATAAGCCGGCCGAGGCGCGCCAAGCCTACGATCAGGCGCTGCAATTGGATCCCTCCAATACCGCTGCCATGGTCGGTTGGGCGGAGTCGGATTCGATTGCCCGCGACGATCATAAGATCGAGGGGCGTTCGCTCGATCTTCTGGAACGTGCCGTCCAACAGGAGCCGGACAATCAACGCGGCCTCTGGCTATTGGGCATCAGCCAGTTTCAACACGACCGCTACGCTGAAGCGGCAATCACCTGGCGCAAGCTGCAACCGCTGCTCGAACCCGGTTCCACGGTGGCGAAAGCGGTGACCGAACAGATCGCCGTGGCCGACGCGCGCGCGGGCGGCGTGCCGACCGCCCAGGAAACGTCCGAGCCCCAGGGACCGGCGCTTCGCTTACAGGTCTCTCTGGCCCCCTCGTTGAAAGGCCGGCTGGAGAACGGCGACACGCTCTTCGTGTATGCACGTGCCGAAGAGGGGCCTCCGATGCCTCTGGCTGTGGCCAAGATGGATGCCGCGGCATTGCCCGCCTCCGTGACGCTCACCGATGCCATGAGCATGACGCCACAGTTGAAGCTGTCTGCTGCGAAGCGCGTTTTCGTCGGCGCGCGTATCAGCAGGAGCGGACAGGCGATCGCACAGCCCGGCGATCTGGAAGGAGATGCCGGCGTCGTGGACGTAAGCACATCCACTCCCATCAAGATCGAAATCGACAAGGTCCATTGATGAGCCACGACGCGCGCCGCTATTTCGATCTGCCCTCGCCTTTCCCCATGAAGCGCGGCGGAGAACTGCACGGTGCACGCGTGGCCTACGAGACCTGGGGCGCGCTGAGCGCTGCGCACGACAATGCGCTGCTCATCCTCACCGGTCTCTCGCCCAGCGCGCATGCGGCGTCCAACGAACAGGACCCCTCGCCAGGCTGGTGGGAGGCGATGATCGGCCCCGGCAAGGCCATCGATACCGATCGCTGGTTCGTCATCTGCGTCAATTCGCTGGGCAGCGACAAAGGTTCCACTTGCCCAGCGTCGATCGATCCGGCGACGGGCGAACCGTACCGCCTGAACTTCCCGGAACTGGCGCTCGAAGATGTGGCGAATGCCGCGCACGCCGCCGTAAGCAGCCTGGGCATCGAGCGGCTCGCCTGCCTGATCGGTTGCTCCATGGGCGGCATGAGTGCGCTGGCCTATATGCTTTTGCATCCCGGCAGCGTACGTGCGCACATCAGCGTCGATACGGCACCGCAGGCGCAGCCCTTCGCCATCGCTATCCGTTCATTGCAACGCGAGGCGATCCGGCTGGATCCTCAGTGGAACAACGGCCGCTACGACGACGCGCAATACCCCGAAACAGGCATGAGCATCGCACGCAAGCTCGGCGTGATCACTTACCGCTCCGCCATGGAATGGAACGGCCGCTTCGCGCGCATCCGACTGGAACCGGAACAACGCGATGACGATCCGTTCGGCTTCGAGTTCCAAGTCGAGTCCTACCTCGAAGGGCATGCGCAGCGTTTCGTGCGCGGCTTCGACCCCAATAGTTATCTTTATCTTTCGCGCGCCAGTGATTGGTTCGATATCGCCGAATATGGCAATGGCAGCATCCTCGAGGGGCTCAAACGCATACGGATCGAGCGGGCCCTGGTCATCGGCGTCAGCACCGACATCCTCTTTCCGCTCGAACAGCAGGAGCAGATCGCCGAAGGCCTGAACGCCGCTGGCGCCGATGTCGAGTTCATCGCACTGGATTCGCCCCAGGGACACGACGCCTTTCTCGTGGACATCGAGAATTACAGCCGCGCGATCGGCGGTTTCCTGGGCCGCCTGCCCGGCCCTTAACCGGCCGCCACCGTAGGGCTGGTAAGATCCTGACCTGCCGTAAATCCGCCTGACGAGAACCGCATGCTTACCGTGGAATTTCCTGGCTGTCGCAAGCTCATCGATGCCATCGACACCGCTGTCGGCAAACCGACCACGCCAGAGATCACCGACAGCCTCCGCAACAGCCTGTGCCAGCTCATCCGCGGCCAGGAGGTTAGGCTTCCCGATTGCGTCTTTGAAACCGCCGAAGGCCGTTACGCGCGGCGCGAGCTGTACCGCAGCGAAGACCATGGCTACTGCGTGGTGGCGATGACCTGGGGGCCCGGCCAGGGCACGCCGATCCACGATCATTGCGGCATGTGGTGCGTCGAGGGCGTATGGAGCGGCGCGTTGGAAGTCGTGCAGTACGAGCGGTTGAGCGACGAAGGCGGCCAGTGGCGGTTCCAGCCCGTAGGCTCCATTCAGGCCGGCCCCGGCTCGGCGGGCAGCCTGATTCCGCCCCACGAGTACCACACCATCCGCAATCCCAGCGACGACACGGTGGCGGTGAGCCTGCACATTTACTCCGGCCCCATGACGCATTGCGCCATCTTCAAGCCGGTCGGCGCCGACCACTGCTACGAACGCACCGACCGTCAGCTGGGTCTCGACCCCGTCCACTGAACCCGGCATAATGTCTCGCTGCAATGCCGGTGTGGCGGAATGGTAGACGCGGCGGACTCAAAATCCGCTTCTGGCGACAGAGTGTAGGTTCGAGTCCTATCACCGGTACCAACAGAGAATCCAAGGGCGTCCCATAGAGTCCACGGAACACTAGAAAAGCCCGCAAATATGCGGGTTTTTTTATGCCTGTCGTCCAGCCGCGTCCAAGGATGCCTTCTAGAGTCTCAACCCTTTTGGGGTATGTCTGGGGGTATATGGGGTATATCTCTCCCTGACCCGCCACCCGGATACACCCAGATGTCGAAGCTCATCACCGAGGCCGCGCTGCGAAAAACGAAGCCGCAGCCTCCGGTTAAGGAAGCTTAGAGCGCTCGAAACACCTCACTGGCTTAGAGCCACTAAACTCGTGTATCACGTCAAAATCGTGGCCCACACGCACTGTCTCGCCATTTACACACACTTCGTCGACTCCGAGGGCTATGTCGCGTTGAAGCGAGGTGTCCGGTGGCGACGATGACTGTGCTTTTCCCTCTACCTGGGCAGATTGAGTAGAGGCAGGCACCACGATGAACGTCGTCTTTGGTCCCGTCTCCTTAGTGATCTCCATCGCACGCGAGACGTCCTCGGTGATGCGCTTACGGGAATATTCCTGATAGCAGACAAAGGCGCCTGCGATGATTGCGGCGCCGATCACTTTCGCTATGAAAACCTTCATTGGTCCGCCCGTGGCCCCGCCAAAAACCGGAGCGTAAGGGAACCCATCTCCCTCCGAATAGCCAGCGAATTGCCTGATGAAGCACGTTGGCGGGATAGCCATCAAACTTGGCGCACCCGCAGAGTCGGGCTTTCGTGGCTACCCGGCCGACCGTCCCTCATAGGCACAACCTGCCCATCCGCCCTAAGCACACCCAAGTAGTCCGCCCAGGCCTACACGCCCCTCTGCGCCAGAGCTGTGACAACTGCCACTACTCGCTGGTAATAACGTCAAGCGTGGCTTTTACATTCTGCACGACGTAACGCAGAGCGGATCGAATGTCATACCCCTTCTCCAAAAGAGGCTCAATCGTCGTCTTCTTTTCCGTGTAGTGCTTGCCCGGTCAACCGATCCAAATCCATGTCGCCTTGTACTGCGGCCCATAGATGTATCGGAAGTCGTACTCGACCTCGATGTCCTATCCGTCGCAACTGCCCTTCTCGATGATCCTGTCGTCCCGCCTCTGGGTCGCGACCGGCCTTTGCAGAACCTCTTCCATACCCCCTCCTATGTGTTGGCGGGGCGGTATTTCCCAGAGTCAGGGAGGCAGCATGAGCACGCCGATGAATCGCCTCGTAGCTCATGTAGAGCGCCGCAAGCGCTGTAATCTCGCGCTCGATGCCCAAGGCGCAACTTGATAGACCGTGAGAGCCGCGCCCCTGGCAGTTTCCTCGACGTCGTCCTCTCCGCTCATAGAGGCATTGCACATCGCCTTGAGCAAAGATTTGATCCATGTCCCTTTGGCTCTGGCCTGGCCGGCCCGGTTGACGTACTCGGCCATATCTAATTCACCCCGCTGCTGAAGGCGGGAGATATCGTGGCCACGATGACTTAGGGCGGAAACCCGCTTCTCTTGTACGAGAACGACCGCCAATCCAGTACCGCCAACCCGTTGCTTCGATCGATAAGGAATGGACGGCCAGACGTCTATTTCGATGCATGGAACGCGAACGAATGTGCAAAGAAAAAGCGCCCAGGTTTCCCTGAGCGCTTTCTAATTGGTGGGCCGTGTAGGATTCGAACCTACGACCAATTGATTAAGAGTCAACTGCTCTACCAGCTGAGCTAACGGCCCTGAACTTCTTCAATTTGGGGTGGACGATGGGACTCGAACCCACGACAACCGGAATCACAATCCGGTACTCTAACCAACTGAGCTACGCCCACCATAACTTTACGTGTGTTGGCGCGCCCGACAGGAATCGAACCTGCAACCGTCGGCTTAGAAGGCCGATGCTCTATCCGGTTGAGCTACAGGCGCAATGCACTCGGGTGCAGAGCAGCTGCTGGTCGGGGCAGAGGGATTCGAACCCACGACTTCCAGCTCCCAAAGCTGGCGCTCTACCAGGCTGAGCTATACCCCGAATTTCGAACCTTCGACCGCTTTCGCAACGCCGAAGCTTTGAAATGCTACGGGTGACGCTTCGCCTAGTCAATCCGTATCGAAGCACACCGAACACATCTTTCGTCCGGTTCCGCATGGCGATGTTCTGCCCTGCGGCGCAAGACATGATGCGAACATCACACCTTGCTTTGTAATTGGCGCGCCCGGAGAGATTCGAACTCCCGACCACCAAGTTCGTAGCCTGGTACTCTATCCAACTGAGCTACGGGCGCGCTGTAAAACTTTTGCCTTTTCCGCTTAACCACCGAGGTGGAAAGCGTCGAAGCGAGAAGCGGAATTATTCAGATTCGAACGGTAGTCGTCAATACTTTTTTCAGTTTTTTTTCACCGAGTGCCGAAGCATTCATTTCTCGGCGGACGACGACCGCATCAGAGCCGCACATTCTAGCGGCGAGAAACAGGATCGCCTAGAGGTATGCGAGAAAAACAGCCTCTATCTGCAGGGCGTGATAGCGCTGAGCTTCGAGCTACTACCAGACACCTCGAGTACAAACAAAAAGGGCAGCCCGTGGTGGCTGCCCTTTTCTCATCTATCACCCGTCGACCGCGATCAGTTAAACGGGTGCCGGCTCTGTGTCGCCGGGTCGCCCACCTTGGCGCCCGCGTCGCCGCGCGGTGGCGGGGGCGGCGGAGTCGGTCCCGTGGAGGCATTCTTCGTCCAATCCGCCGGTGGGCCGGGTACCCGGCCGGCCATGATCTCATCGATCTGGCGGGCATCGATGGTTTCGTACTGGAGCAGTGCCTCGGCCATCACGTGCAGCTTATCGATGTTGTCGGTCAGCAGCTGCTTGGTGCGCGCATAGGCGCGATCCAGAATGTCTCGCACTTCCTCGTCGATCTTGCGCGCCGTCTCGTTCGACACGTTCTTGTGCTGCGTGACCGCACGGCCGAGGAATACTTCGTCCTCCTCCTCGCCGTATGTCACCGGGCCGAGCTTGTCTGACAGGCCCCACTTGGTCGCCATGTTGCGAGCCATCTTGGTCGCCCGCTCGATGTCGTTGGAAGCGCCCGTGGTGACTTTGTCCTCGCCGAAGATGAGCGCTTCGGCCACGCGTCCGCCGTACAACGAGCACAGCTGCGACTCGATGGCCACGCGATTCATGCTGTACTTGTCGCCTTCAGGCAGATACATGGTCACGCCGAGCGCGCGGCCGCGCGGAATGATGGTCACCTTGTAGACAGGATCGTGCTCTGGCACCAGGCGACCGACGATGGCGTGCCCCGCCTCATGATACGCGGTGAGTTTCTTCTCGTCCTCGCTCATGGCCATGGAGCGGCGCTCCGTGCCCATGAGGATCTTGTCGCGTGCCTTGTCGAGATGGGTCATGCGCACGTCGCGCGCATTTTCGCGCGCCGCGAACAAAGCGGCCTCGTTGACCAGATTGGCGAGATCGGCGCCGGAGAAGCCCGGCGTACCGCGCGCGATGGTCATAGGGTCTACGTCCGGCGCAGTCGGCACCTTACGCAGGTGCACCTTGAGAATCTGCTCACGCCCCTTCACGTCCGGCAGGCCGACCACCACCTGACGATCGAAGCGACCCGGCCGCAGCAATGCCGGATCCAGCACATCCGGCCGGTTGGTCGCGGCGATCACGATCACGCCTTCCGTGCCTTCGAAACCATCCATCTCGACCAGCAGCTGATTGAGCGTCTGCTCGCGCTCGTCATGACCGCCACCCAAGCCCGCGCCGCGATGACGACCGACGGCATCGATCTCGTCGATGAAGATGATGCAGGGCGCGTGCTTCTTGGCCTGGTCGAACATGTCGCGCACACGGCTGGCGCCGACGCCCACGAACATTTCGACGAAATCGGAACCGGAGATCGAGAAGAACGGCACCTTCGCTTCGCCGGCGATCGCCTTGGCGAGCAGGGTCTTGCCGGTACCCGGCGGGCCCACCATCAGCACGCCGCGAGGAATCTTGCCGCCGAGCTTCTGGAACTTGCCCGGGTCGCGCAGAAACTCCACCAGCTCGCCGACCTCTTCCTTGGCCTCGTCGCAGCCGGCCACGTCGCTGAAATTGACCTTGATCTGATCCTCACCCTGCAGCTTGGCGCGCGAGCGCCCGAAGCTCATCGCTCCGCGCCCACCCGCACCCGCCTGCATCTGGCGCATGAACCATATGAACACGCCTACGATCAGGATGATCGGCAGCCAGTTGAGCAGGAGTCCAATGAGGGAGAAGCCGTTGTTGGCCGGCTCCTGCCGCACTTCCACTCCCTTGTCCTGCATTTGCTTGACCACCGTGCTGGTGGAGAAGCCGAGCACGGGAGCCACGGTGCGGAAGGAACTACCGTCCTTGAGCTTGCCGCTGATGGTCGCTGGCTGGTCGGCGCCGATCACCGCGGTGGACACGTTGCCGTTGTCCACGCTCTGCACGAAGCTGCTGTAGGGCAGGTCGGATGACGACGCACCGTGCGGGTTGAAGCTCTGGAACACCGTGAGCAACACCACGGCGATAATCAGCCAGAGCAACAGATTTTTAGCCATCTCGTTCATGCAGGGTTCTCGCCCGGTTGAGCGCCACCGGCCTTTCTTCCTGTGGCCAGCGCATATACCTCACGCGAACGGGCGCGAGAGGCCTTTGGTTTACGCATAGTTACGCGCGAAAACTCCGCGCGCAAGCTACGAAGGTAATCGTCGAAGCCAACGCCCTGGAACAACTTGATCAGGAACGACCCGCCGGGCTTCAGCCACTGCCGGCTGAAATCCAGCGCCAGCTCTGCCAGATCCATGGCGCGGATCTGGTCGGCCAGCGCGACACCACTCATATTGGGGGCCATATCGGACAGCACAAGATCGACCTTCTGCCCGTCCAGCCGGCTTTCCAGCACGCGCAGCACGGCCTCCTCCCGGAAGTCCCCCTGCAGGAAGTCCACCCCTGCGATGCCCTGCATGGGCAGGATGTCCAGAGCGATCACCGTACCGTTATCCCCAAGCCGCTGGCGGACCAGCTGCGACCACCCGCCCGGCGCCGCCCCCAGGTCGACCACGCGCATGCCCGGCTTGAGCAGCCGGTCGCGTTCGATCAGCTCTTCCAGCTTGAAGACCGCGCGCGAACGCAGGCCCTCGGCCTGGGCCTTCTTCACATAGACGTCATCGAAATGCTCCCGCAGCCAGCGGGAACTGCTTTTGCTGCGAGACATGGGTCGGCAACTGCCACAGATACGGGGGAATGGGGCGTCATGATACCCTTGTCGGTCCATCTGCCGCGAATCCGAGACTGAACGCATGTCGCTCTCCCCGTCACAGCGCCGCTATCTGCGCAGCCTGGCCCACGACCTGAAGCCGGTGATCCTGCTCGGTGCCAAGGGCGCGACCGAGGCCGTGGTCAAGGAGCTCGATCTCGCCCTCACCCATCACGAACTGGTCAAGGTGAAGCTGTCCGGCGGCGACAAGGAAGAGCGCCAGGAACAGATCGACTTCCTCGCCGGAGGCACCGGCGCCGAAAACATCCAGCAGATCGGCCACATCGTGGTGCTGTTCCGCCGCAACGAAGACGAGCCCAAGCTCGCCCTGCCCCGCTGAGCCGTCCATGGACCTCTCGTTGGACCGCCCCGGAGACTACTTATTCGTCCGCCGCGTCGGTAAGGACAGCATCACTGTGGTCGACCGCGAGTTCACCCGCAGCCTGGTGTTGTCTCCGGTGCGGGCCATAGAAAATTGGCCGGTCGCGCACGCCCGTGAATTGGATGCCGGTCATGTGGACGCCATTCTCGAGCTGAATCCTGAAGTGGTGATCCTGGGTACTGGCGAGCACCAGGTCTTCCCCGCACCAGCCTTCATGGCCGGCTTCCTGCGCCGGGGCATCGGCATCGAAGTGATGGACAATGCCGCAGCCGCCCGCACTTACGACCTGCTGGCGGGCGAAAGCCGCCGCGTGGTTGCCGCCTTCATCCTTCCGAACGGCTGACAGCGTTCGACGCCTGCCCCGGACCTCAACGGGACGGCAGGTAGCCAAGCGGATCGACTGGGTTGCCGTCTCGGCGGATCTGGAACTGCAGCTCGTCCCGCGAGGCTCCGGTCGAACCCATCTCGGCGATCTGCTGGCCCGCGCTGACGCGCTGCCCTTCCTTCACCAGACGCTTGCTGTTGTGGCCATAGGCTGACAGGAAGCTGTCGTTGTGCTTGATGATGACCAGTTCGCCGTAGCCGACCAGGCCATTGCCGCTGTAGACGACCACGCCGTCGGCGGCGGCCCGTATCGGGTCGCCTGATTTGCCGAATATCTCGATGCCGGGAATGGCGTCGCCAGACTGGAAACGCTTGCCCAGCGTGCCGTCCGCCGGCCAGCGCCAGGTGACACCCCCGTTGGCGCGCGTCGCGCCGGCGGCCACAGGCGGGACCGGCGCCGGTGGCGGAGTCGCCGCAGCGGCGGCTGTGTGGGCGGTCGCGGGCGAGCCGGCCACGGGCACGACCAGAGCGGCAGTGCTGGCAGGTGCCGGGACCGAGGCAGGCACGGGTGCAGCCGTGTGCGAAGGCGGTGTCGTCTGCACGGGTGTGGCGGCGGCCGCCACGCCATGGCCGGCTGTCGTCGCCGCAACTGCCGGTTCGTTCGCGACGGACTGGAAACCGCCCGATGTCCCGGAGGCCCCTGCGGCGGGCGCAGGAGTCACGCTCTTCGCCACGGCGGCTGCTCCTGCCGCCCCTGGATGGCTGGCTGCTGCCGGCGCCCCGTTCGGCGCCAACTTCAGCGTCTGTCCCGGCCAGATCGTGTAAGGCGCGGCGATGCCATTCCAGGACGCGAGATCGCGGAAATCCACGCCGTTACGAAAAGCGATCGAATACAACGTGTCGCCTTTCACGACCCGGTAAGTGCCTCCGGGAGCAGCGGCACGCGCGGCTGGCGCCACGGTACGTCCTTGCATGGCACCCGCCGGCTCGACGACCACCGAGCTGCGCGGCGAAACGCAGGCGGCAAGCAAAAGGGAGATCGCGGCGGGGGCGAAGTAGCGGCTGTGTCCTTTCATGCGGTGAGCATACCGAGCCGTAACGTCATTTTCATGCTCGCGTATTCGCTGGCCCGCCGCATCAACGATGCAGCAGCCACCAAGCCAGCAGACCGACAAGGATGATGATAGCCGCCCAGCCGATACGTTCGATGTGTTTGTGCAGAAGGCGCTCCGCACGCTCGCCGAACAGGCGGATCAGCAGCGCCAGCAGCCATACGCGCTTGCCGCGCCCGACTGCCATGCAGACCAGGAAGGGAATGACCGGCACACCTACGATGCCCGCCGCCCAGGTCACGAACTTCATCGGTACCACCGGCTGCAAAGCCGCGAGAGCCAGGACCAGCAACAGACCGAGCCAATGCGTATTCATTTGCGCTCGGAGGTTCTCCACACCCTGCTCGATCGGCGCCAGCAGGTGCAGCGCCTCCAATGCCGGATGCAGCGCCTGGAACGCCCAATGGCCCAGCGCATAGCCCACCAGGGACCCGAGCAGCGAGAACAGCAGGCTGATATTGGCGTAGAAGAAGGCCTTGTGCCGCTTGCCGAGCATCATCGGCGCGAGCATCACTTCCGGCATGATCGGGAAGATGAAGGCTTCGACGAAGCTCAGGCCGCACAGGTAATAGACCGCCCTGGGATGGCGCGCCCAGGTCAGGGCGCGAGCGTACAGGGTTCCGAAGAGGCGCATCGAGCGTCCTTGGTGAAAGTGGAATCAGCCGATGCCGCCAAGCAGCGGTACGAAACTCACGGGTCCGAGTTCTTCTTGAATGAAGTCGCCGTGCCCATCGCCACGCATGCGGATCAGAGTCTGGTGGCTGGGCGACCCCACTGGAGCCACCAGTACGCCGCTGGGCCCGAGCTGATCGAGCAGCTGGCTCGGAATGGCGTCCCCCGCGGCGGTAAGGATGATCGCATCGAACGGCGCTTCGTCCGGCCAGCCCAGCTTGCCGTCGTCATGACGCGAGCGGATGTTGGACAGCCCGAGCTGGCGGAAGCGGCGCCGCGCCTGGCGGAGCAGTTCCTCGATGCGCTCGACCGTGTAGATCTGCGGAACCAGCGAAGCGAGCACCACGGCCTGGTAACCGGAACCGGTGCCGATCTCCAACACCTTTTTCGGTACGCCGAACTCCAGCAGCGCCTCGGTCATGCGCGCCACTACCCATGGCTGGGAGATCGTCTGTCCATGGCCGATCGGCAACGCGGTGTTCTCGTAAGCGCGCGAGTGCAGCGCCTGGTCGATGAAATGGTGCCTGGGAAGGTTCCGGATCACCTCGATCACCCGGGCGTCCTTAATGCCCTCTTCCTTCAGCTTCGCCGCCAGGCGGTCGCGCGCGCGTTGCGAAGTCATGCCCTCGCCTTTCAGCGCGGACGGCGGCAACGGATGCACGTTCATCGTCATGCCGCCTTCTCTCCGTCCCGGTCGGCCATATGGCTGGTAAGCGCGGTCATCCAGCTGCTCACCTTCTCCAGCGCCTGGAAGCGCGTGAGATCGACATGGATCGGCGTGACCGAGACGTAGCCCCGCTGCACCGCATTGAAATCGGTACCGGGGCCGGCATCGTCCACGTCGCCCGCCGGGCCGATCCACCAGATCGGCTTGCCGCGCGGATCGGTCTGTTTGATGCACGGCGCAGAACGATGACGTTTGCCCAGGCGGGTGACTTCGAAGCCGCGGATGTCCTCCCACGGCCGGTCCGGCACATTGACGTTGAGGATGGTGTCGGCCGGCAGCGGGTCCACCAGCAGGCGTTCCATCAACATCAGTACGGCGCGCGCGGCGGAGTCGTAGTGCTCGCCCTTGTGATCCTTGCTGACCAGCGAAACGGCGATGGCCGGCAAGCCGAGAAAGCGCCCTTCCATCGCGGCCGAGACGGTACCGGAATAAATCACGTCGTCGCCGAGGTTGGCCGAGTTGTTGATGCCGGACACCACGATGTCTGGCTCGTGATCGAGCAGGCCCGCCAATGCCAGGTGCACGCAATCGGTCGGCGTCCCCGCTACGCGGTAGTGACCGTTGTCCATCCGCAATACGCGGATCGGTGCGTCGAGGGTAAGTGAATTGCTGGCGCCGGATCGGTCCCGGTCGGGGGCCACAACCGTGACCTGACCGACCGCGCCGAGGCGCTCGGCGAGCACGCGGATGCCGGGAGCATCCACGCCGTCGTCGTTGCTGACAAGAACTCGCATCGTCATCCGTTCAAAGCCAAAGGCCGGCGCGCACCCGAGTCCCCGGCGCGCCAGTAATGTTTCGAAGTCTACCCGAGCATGGCAGGTGTTTTCATCGCCATTCGCACGCAACGCGTTGATTCGTGTCGTTGCAGGCAAAGGGGTCAGCATGCGCCGGCTGCTCTGGGCGCGCCGGCTATGCAGTCACGGAACCGCGTCCACACCTTCCTGGTCTAGGATGACAGCATGAAACGCCGACCGCCCGTCACCGTGACCGAAGACGACACGCGCCTGTTCCGCGAGGCCATCGGCGACGTTCGCCGCCTCGAGGCGGTCGAGCCGCCCGCCGCACCGAAACCGGAACCGCGTGCCCACATGCTCGAGGCGGACGAAGCGGCGGTGCCGGGCGAACTGCTGGACATGGCCTTCGATCCGGGACTGATGGAGGTAGGTGAAGAGCTCAGCTATCTGCGCGACGGTTATCCGCCCAAACTGCTCAAGCAGCTCAAGCGCGGCCAGTTCAGCGTGCAGGACGACATCGATCTGCACCAGATGAACGCCGCGGCGGCGCAAGCCACGATCGCCGACTTTCTGGCTCAGGCGAGAGAGAGAGGATGGCGCTGCGTGCGCATCGTGCACGGCAAGGGCCTGCGTTCGAAAAACAGCGGCCCTGTTCTGAAAGTGCTGACCGATCGTCTCCTACGGCGCCGCGACGACGTCATCGCCTTTGCCTCCGCCCGTCCCATGCAGGGGGGCACGGGCGCCGTGGTCGTTCTTCTGAAAACCTGAGCCGGTCGGCTCAGGTCCGCGCAAGCTCGCGGACGACGACCGTCGCATACGCGCCAGCCGGCAGTTCGAAGGCGAGCTCCAGCGCGTCACTCTCCAGCCAGCGCCAGCGCAGCTGCTGTGGCATGAGCCGAAGCGGGCGGCGTTCCTGATCCATGCGGGCAGCTGCCAGTCCCTCCACGAGGTCGGCATTCGCCTGGGCAATGGCGGTTTCCAGTTCGGCCGCCTCGCCGCGTGCCGGCGTCTCGCCCTGCCCCCATAGCGGTCCCGAGGGATGGATGTCGCCCCGCGCCAGGCGGTCGGCCAGCGCCGCATCGAACGGCTCCGGTCCGAACCAGGACCGCGTGCCGGCCAGCGACCAGATCTCGCCGTCGAGCGGACTATCCCAGGCGTCCCGCTCCACGCGCGCGGCCAATACTTCATTGAAGAGATGCGATCGCGCGGCGGACAGCAGGAAGGACCGCTTGTCGCGGTCGACACGGCGTCCGGCGAACATCGCGCGAGCCTGCTCGACATTGCCCCCACCTCGCCCGAACCGCTGTTCGCCGAAATAGTTGGGCACGCCGCGCGCCGCAATACGGCTCAGCACCTCCTCGGCCTGCGCGCGGTCGCCCTCCACCTGCCGCAGCACCAGCACGAACCGGTTGCCGCGCAGCGCCCCTCGCTTGAGTTTGCGCTTGTGCCTCGCGGCGGCCAGTACCTTGACCTCGGCGTGGGGAAACGCATGCCAGTCCGGGTCGGGCTTGCCCGCCAGCTGGACGGTAAAGGCCTGTCGCGTGACTGCATGGCGGTCCTTCAGACCGGCATAGCCGACCGCCAAAGGCGGCACTCCCGCGAACCGCGCAAGCTCACGCGCCACCCAATCGGTGTTCGCACCGCGCTTCTCCACCCACAGCAGCGCATGTTCGCCCTCACCGTCGGCTTCGTAGCCGAGGATTTCCTCCACGAGGAAATCCTCGGGCGAGCTGCGCAGCTGCGCGGCCAGTGGGGGCGTGCCGTAGGCGTAAGGAAGATCGCTCATAAATCCAACCGAAAAGGGATGCCGATGGCATCACATAAGAAACAGTGTCGCCAGCCCGAGAAAAATGAAGAAGCCGCCGCTGTCCGTCATGGCGGTGATCAGCACGCTCGAACCCAGCGCCGGATCGCGCCCCAGGCGTGCCATCAGCATCGGAATGCCTACCCCGCAGAAGGCGGCGAGCAGCAGGTTCAGCGTCATCGCGGCCGTCATCACCATTCCCAGCGAGGGGCTGCCGTACAGCCCCCAGGCCACCATGCCGATCACGCCGCCCCAGACCAGGCCGTTGGCGAGCGCCACGCCCAGTTCCTTGCGCCATAGGCGCTTGGCGCTGTCCGGCGTGATCTGGTCCAGCGCCAGCGCGCGCACGATCATGGTGATGGTCTGGTTGCCGGAATTGCCGCCGATGCCCGCTACGATCGGCATCAGCGCGGCCAGCGCCACCAACTTCTGGATCGAGCCTTCGAACAGGCCGATCACACGCGACGCGATGAAAGCCGTCACCAGGTTGATGGCGAGCCATGCCCAGCGATTGCGTATGGATTTCCACACGGAGGCGAAGATGTCCTCCTCTTCGCGCAGGCCGCCCCGGTTCAGCGCTTCGCTCTCGCCCTCTTCGCGGATCACGTCGACCATGGAGTCGACGGTGATGCGGCCAATAAGGTGATTGCTGTCGTCCACCACGGGCGCCGTCACGAGGTCGTAGCGCTCGAAAGCCTGCGCCACTTCGTAGGCATCGTCGGCCGGATGGAAGGTGTTGACGTCGGGCGCCATCACATCGCTCACCATTTTTTCCGGCGAATTGACCAGCAGCCAGTGCAACGGCAACACGCCGGTCAGCAGGTTTTCGTGATTGACCACGAACAGCTTGTCGGTCTGCGCGGGCAATTCATCGAAGCGACGCAAGTAGCGCAACACGACTTCGAGGCTGACATCCTCGCGAATGGTCACCATCTCGAAATCCATCAGCGCACCGACCTGGCCTTCCTTCCAGGACAGGGCCGACTGCAACTGTTCGCGCTGCTGCGCGTCGAGGCTGGCCATCAGCTCCGGCAGCACCTCGGTCGGGAGATCCTCGACCAGATCGGCCAGTTCGTCGGCTTCCAGCGGTTCCACCGCGGCGAGGATCTCGCCCTGGTCCATGTCCGCGATCAGCGATTCGCGGACGGCGTCCGAGACTTCCAGCAGGATCTCGCCGTCGCGATCGGCCTTCACTCGCTGCCAGACCGTAAGCCTGTCTTCCAGCGGCAAGGCCTCGAGGATGTAGGCGATGTCCGCCGGATGCAGACCATCCAACTGGCGCTGCAGATCCACCAGGTGCCGGCGGTGCAGCAGATGATCGACCAGTTCCTGATGCGGCCCTTGCTGCGCGTGCGCGACCTGCTCCACCAGCTTGTGCCGGCGCAACAGATCGATGATGTGTTCCAGCTGTTCGTGCAGCCGGCTGGCGGAACTGCGGACGTCCGCCCCGCTCATGCCAGGACG
>JBCNOA010000077.1:0-16489 GCA_039594095.1 Dyella sp. | reverse complement strand
GCGGTGAGCGCCCGGGCCTTGCCGCCGGCAAGTTCGAAGTCAGCCATCCGTTGCTGAGCGACGATGGCCAGTGGTTCTACTTCCGTAGCAATCAAGTCGCTCCCTACAGCTACGACGCGTACCGCGTATCCGTGCAAGGCGGCGAGCCCACGCGCTTGACCCGCTACCAGGGCATGGACGACTTCGTGCTGTCGCCCGACGGTCGTCAGCTGGCGGTACTGCATTCGGCACCCTACGTACTGTCGCAGCTGGCCGTGCAGGATGCGGCCGGCGGCGCGCCGCGCGAGCTGACTCAGACCATGAAGCCGGCGTTCGCGCAGCGCACGTGGATCGCGCCGAAGATCGTGCCTGTACCCTCCTCGCACGGCGCGGGCACCATCTGGGCCAAGTACTACGGACCGGCGGACGAAGCGTCGAGCCCGCGGCCGGCGGTGATCTTCGTGCATGGCGCTGGCTATCTGCAGAACGTCACGCTCGGCTGGTCCAATTACTTCCGCGAGCAGATGTTCCACAACCTGCTGGTGCAGCGCGGCTACGTCGTGCTGGACATGGACTACCGCGCATCCGAGGGTTACGGCCGCGACTGGCGTACCGCGATCTACCGGCAGATGGGGCATCCGGAGCTGGAGGATCTGCTGGACGGCAAGGCGTGGCTGGTCCGCGAGCACGGCGTCGATCCGCATCGCGTGGGCATCTATGGCGGCAGCTACGGCGGCTTCATGACGCTGATGGCGCTGCTGCGCGCGCCGGGCGAATTCGCCGCCGGCTCCGCCTTGCGTCCGGTAGCGGACTGGACCACGTACAACCACGAATACACTTCGAACATCCTCAACGACCCGCAGCTGGATCCGGACGCTTATGCGGCCAGTTCGCCGATCGAGTACGCCGACAAGCTGCAGGATCCCCTGCTCATCCAGCATGGTTTGATCGACGACAACGTGCTGGCGAGCGACTCCATCCGCCTCTATCAGCGCTTCGTCGAACTGCACAAGAACAACTTCTGGATGTCGCTCTATCCGATGGAGCGGCACGGCTTCGTCCATCCCGATTCGTGGTACGACGAATACCGTCGGATCGCCGAGCTGTTCGACGCCTACGTCAAGCCGGGCAAGGCTTCGCAGGTGACGGAGAGGCGCTGACCGGGCATTCATGTGGCAGTCGGCCCGACCCCTGTTTTAAGCGCATGCCCTCACATCTTCATCACGGATTTCGCTGATAGAGTGCCGCGGTTCGCGTCAAGGACACCGACAGGAAGGGCCGATATGCTCAGTGCGCGTAGTGTTGTCCGGGTGGCCCTGCTCGCCGCCCTTGCGGTTTCCACCTCCGTCATGGCCCGTCAGTTCCCGGCGACCGGCCTGGGACAATCCTGGCCCAACGCCTCCGACGTCAGCTCCAGCCCGCGGTGGCATGTCTACGTGTTCTTGAAGGACGGCGTGCGCTACATCCAGGTCAACGATCTCAACGGCCGGGTTCGCGGTGCCTTCGCTGCGGCGAACGGCCAATTTCTGGTGTTGCCCATCGGCGTGGATGCCGAGCGCGCGTCGGCCGGTCCGAACGCGTCGGCGCTCACCACCGCCGCCACCGGCGTGACCGGCGAAACGGTCTATCGCGATGGCGACGTGCGGATCACGGCCCATTTCCTCGCCAACGGAGCCATGGCGTTCGATGCGACGTCGACGACGTGTTCGGACCCGGTGGAGTGCAGCACGCACATCCAGAGTCAGGGCACCATCAAATGATGCGCTGATCGCGAAAGCGCGCGATCGGGCAAGAAAAAAGGCGCGCCATTCGGCGCGCCTTTTTTATCCGGTATCTTTTCGCTCGTCATTCGGGGTTGTGCAGGATCAGGCTGATCCGCGTGCCATGCGCCACTTCGCGTTCGCGCAGCTGGCCTTCGAACAGCGCGACCTGATCGCGGATCGCTTCCAGGCCCGAACCCACCGTGGCCAGTCCCTGCATCAGTTCGCCCCAGCGCACCATGCGCGCAGCGGCCGCATCGCGATAGCCGTCGATGCGCATCACCACCCACCGTCGACCTTCGAACGCGCCGCCGCGGAGGCGCACGCGAATGCGGCCGATGTCGCGATCGCCGCACAGGCTGCCGGCCAGCTCGCCGATGGTCCGGTACAGCACCAGATGGATACCCGGCGACAGTTGGCTTAGGCCGCGTCCTTCGATGTCGCAGGTGTAGCTCACGCCGGCGGCTTCCAGGGTGCGCGCCACGGCGCCTTCGCGCAGCGCCGCGGGCAGGCCGCGCTGTCGCCAGCTCACCGGGTGGAGATTGTCGGCCAGGCGGAACAGCTGTTCCTGATTGACCGCGGTCTGCAGGCGGTACTGCCGTTCTTCCTGGGTCGGGACAACGTAGCGCAGGCGTTCCAGCATCAGGTTGTTGGTCTGCTGGATGCTGCCGCGCACCTGCTCGATGGCGGTGGCGGTCTGGCGCATGCGCAGTTCGCCGAGAAACAGCGTGCGCTGGGCCAGGGCGAGCGTCTGACGGGCGTCGAGGCGTTCCTGCTGGTCGCGCTGATTGAGGACCGAGATGCGCGCACCGAACATCATCATGGTGGAAATGGTGAACGCGATGAGCACCTCGGCCTGCATCGTGCCCGGGTCGAATGCCGCAGGCATCGTGAACACCACTGCCGTGCTCGCCATGGTTCCGCCGATCGCCACGCCGTACCACCCGTGGCGCAAGGCGAGGAACACCACCGGCACGAACATCGACATGCGCGCCACCTGGCGTGCCTGCTCGCCCATGCCGCCACCGCCTATCCATGCCAGCAGCATGAGCACCGGCAGCAGGCCCAGCGCGCTTTCGAGGAACAGGCGGCTATCCATCAACCGCGTCCAGCGCTCCTGCGCGGGCGTGATCTGCCAGACTTCGCGCAGCATCAGCACCAGGGGCGCTACCGTGAGCACGCCCAGGTAGTTGCCTACCAGCCAGCGGCCGGCCAGCAGGGTGTAATCCATCGGCGGATAGCCCGCCGGCTTGATCGAGACCGAGACCGCGGCGAGGTTGGCCAGCGTCCAGATCAGCGAACAGGCCAGCGCGCACAGCAGCAGCACGCTGATGCGCACATGGTGCCGGCTCCGGAACAGCTGCCAGCGTTCGCGGCAAGCGTGCACAACCGGCATCGCCAGCGCGATCGGCGGCACCACCATCACGGATGACCATAGCCAGCCGAATTCTGGCAGGCAGCGCACCGCGGTGAACGCGAGCGGGCCGAATTCGCCGACGACGAACGCAGGCCAGTAGCGCCGGGGCACCAGCAGCAGCACAGTCAAGCGATAGCCCGCGAACAGGACCCAGTAGGAGAAGGAGACCTGGCGCAGCAATACGAATCCCAAGGCATACAGCAACGCCGCCGCTCCGTGGCGTAGCAGAGGGTTCCCCACAGCTCTTGATTGCATCCCGGCTCCCCTGAGCTTGTTTGGGCGGCGGGCCGAAAAAAGCACGGGCCAACCGCCTGCGGATACAGCAAATTGTCGAATGGGACAGCGGATGCCGTGAAACCACAGTGAAGGATTTCCGACTCGCTGCAGCAGCATTCCCGACGCAGGACGGTCGCACATGCGTGTCGCTATCGCGGCCTTTCCGGCGCCTACAGCGTACTCTCCTCGTCCGGCCGCGGCCGTAGAGGGTAACGTTAACCCGCATGCGCGCCCCCCACGCATGCGTTCTCCCCCGCTCCCGGGGGTGCGAAGACCGACCCACAGGAACGACGCTAGTTTTTACAGCGGCTCGGCGAGCCAGTTCGCCGACCTCGTCGCAATTGGCGGAGTCGCGGATCAGGCCGTTTCGTGTGCACCGTCTTCACGTTCGTGAAGCTTTTCGATCCGCCTTGTCCACGTCGCCTGGTTTGGACGTCCGGCGCGGATAAGCTACGGGCGCGGCCGGCCGGCCGCGCCGATGTGGATGCGATGGCCCATGTCCGAAGCACGTCATCTGCAACTGCTCATCCGTTACAGCGTATGGGCCAATGAGCAACTGTTCGACTCGCTGGCGCGCCTGCCTGAGGCGGAATTACTGGCTGATCGTGAGATCGTCTTCGGCAACTTGCTTCGCACGGTGAACCATGTTCAGGCCATGGACCACGTGTGGCGATGCCACTTGCTGGGCGTGCCTCATGGGCTGGCCACGCGCAATCCGCCCGATTGTCCGCCGTTCGCCCGGCTGCGCGCCGCGCAGGAGGAGATGGACCGCTGGTACCTGGCCTACGTCGATGGGCTGGACCCGTCCCAGGCGACGGAAGTGGTGCAGTTCACTTTCATCGACGGCGACCGCGGAAGCATGACCCGGGAGGAAATCCTGCTCCACGTGGTCAATCACCGGACCTACCATCGCGGCCATGTCGCCGCGCTGATGTACCAGGTGCCGGTGTTCCCACCCACCACGGACCTTCCCGTGTACATCCGAGACACTGGCCCTGCGGACTGAGGCTCGTGCGACAATCGCCCACCCGGTCGATACGTCCCTGCCTTCATGACCATCCCCAAAGACGCATTCCGGCGCTTTCAGGAAGAGCTCGCCGAACTCGAACGCAAGAAGGAAGCGGATGCCGGCCAGCCGGCCGGTGCCATCCGGATGGAACGGGCGAGGGAGGAATTCCTCGACCTGCGCAAGCGCTACGACCTGTCCGTCGCCGACGTGGTCGCGTTCTTTCCCGAAGAGGAAGGCATCGGCTACATCCAGTCGCTGATCGCCGCTGGCGGCGCCGGCGAGGCGAAACCGCGGCGAGGCCGCAAACCCAAGGCCCCCTGAGCGCCGTTCAGGCGAGTACCGCCTGGGTATCGAAGTAACGTCCCGGCGACAGGCCGAAAGCGCGGCGGAACATGGCCACGAACGCGCTCACGCTCGCATAGCCCAGGGCGTCCGCCACTCCCGCCACCGATTCGCCCGCCGCAAGCCGCTCCAGCGCTCGGGCGAGCCGGGCCTGCTGGCGCCATTGCGCGAAGCTGATGCCGGTCTGCTGGCGGAACAGGCGAGTCACCGTGCGTGGCGAAAGCCCCGCCCATTGAGCCCATTCCTCCAGTGTGCGTACGTCGTCCGGATGCTCCAGCACCGCATGCGCGATGCGCAGCAGGCGTCGATCGCCGGGCAAGACGACGTGCAACGGTTCTTCTGGGGCCCGCCGCATCTCGTCCATCAGGACGGCGAGCACGCGTTCCTGCTCCTCGGTAAGCGGCTGCTGGATCGACCACGTGGCCGCGCGCAGCACCAGTGCGCGCATCAGCTCGTTGCCGTTGAGTACGCAGGTGCGCTCGGGCAGGCCAGCCGACGCATTCGGCGCCACATACACACCCCAACCCTGGGTGGCCTCGGACACGCGCACCGTATGCAGTTCGCCCGGCGGCAACCAGCCGATCCGGTGCGGCGGCAGCGTCCACGCGCCGTAGCTGGTGCGTACGCTCAGCAGGCCTTTCTCCAGGAAGAAGAACTGTCCCCGCACGTGGCTGTGCCAGTCCGACTCTTCGGTATGGAAGGCCCTGTTTTCCGCGGTGCCGTCCAGGACGTAGGCGATGAGCGCGGGACCTTCCGCGCTCTCCAGCCAGCGGAAATGTTCGGAGGAGCCGTGCTGCGTCTGTCCCATGGCGATATATCGAATGACGTGTTTTAGATATAAATTGGCCAACTGACGATATCAGGCCAGCACGGCCTGCGCCTAGGCTTATGCGCCTGCGCCCCTCCCCGGGCGCCCTTCCGGCAGCCACGCGCGGTCACGCCGCAGCCACCGCGAACGTCCTCATTGCATCTTCCGAAGGAGACCGGCATGTCAGCTCCCGACTCGCCGTCCACGTCGATGGACGCCGCTGAAGCCCTGACCCGTTTCGTGGTCAGCGCCCAACTCATGCTCGACCCGCTTACGCCGGAGTCCGTACGCCGCCAGGTCGAACCCCGGCTGGTCAGCGCATTGCCCGCGCTCCAGGCGCTGGGCGTGTTCGACCTGTTCGCCATCCGGGACCCGGCCTTGGCCGCCATGGTCGTCGACGAGCTGGCGGCTCGTCGGGCGCAGTTGCCGACCAAGCCCCGGGCCGTCGCCTGAACATTTGCGCAAGCAGAAGATGTCCTAAATATATTTGCCTTGACAAATATTAGATAGGCAATAGAATGCGCGTCCATGAATTCCGACCCCACCATGCAGGAAAGCATCGGCGTGCTGCTGGCAGCCGTGCGCGCCGAGATCGTCAGGGCGATGGAGGCCGAGCTGGCCGCGAAGGGGATGGATCTTCGCTACACGCAGTTCCTGATCCTCAAGCGCCTCGCCGTGCTGGGCCCGATGACGGCCGGCGAGCTCGCCCGCTCGGTCGAACTGGATGGTGGCGCCATGACCCGCCAGCTCGACCAGCTCGAGCGCAAGGGCTACCTGCGCCGGCGCCCTCATGAGCAGGACCGCCGGGCGCTGCGCATCGAGCTCACCGACGAAGGCCGTGCGTTGACGCAGGAATTGATGAACTGCAACGACCGCGTGCTCAAGGCCGCCCAGCGCTCCCTGGACAAGACCGAACAGCAGCAATTGCGCGACTACCTCTCTCGCGTGCTCCACGCACTGCGCGACCGAACCTGATCCACCACTTCACTTTCTGGATGACGACCATGCGTCTGCACACTATGGCGGCGGCGATCGGACTGACCCTGGCTTTGGCCGGCTGCGTCAGCAGCGGCGGCCTGCATCCGTCCGGCACGCTGACGGAAGCCTCTTCCCTCAAGAGCGAGCGCAGCCTCGAAGGCATCGCGGTTTCTCCCGCGGCCTGGCCGCAGCAGGACTGGTGGACCGCCCTGGGCGACAGCCAGCTCGACGCGCTGATCGACGAAGCACTGCGCGACAACCCCAGTCTTGCCGCCGTGGATGCCCGTGCTCAGCAAGCGCAGGCCGCTGCGGGTGCCGCCGATGCCGCGCGCGGACCGACGGTGAATGCCGGGGCCAGCGTGGCCGGCGCCCGCCCGCCGGCCGGCCTGCTCGGCCCGGAAAGCCATTTCGCCTGGGCCAAGTACGGCTACGCCAGCTTCAACTGGGGCCTGGACCTGTGGGGCGGCAAGCGTGCCGCCTGGGAAGCCGCGCTCGGCGCGGCGCGCGCTGCCGACATCGACCGCCAGGCTGCGCGCATCCAGCTCTCGACCAACGTCGCCCGCGCCTATACCCAGCTCGGCTACGCCTACGCCCAGCAGGACGTGGCCAAGGCGGAACTCGACCGCGCCAACCGCGCACGCGATCTCACCCGCCAGCGCGTCGGCGCGGGCATCGACAACCAGCTCCAGCTCAAGCAGGCCGACACCGAAGTCGCCACGGCCGAGCAGCAGGTGGCCGCGGCCCATCGCGCCATCGACGCGGCGCAGTCGTCGCTGTCGGTGCTGCTGGGCAAGGGTCCCGATCGCGGTCTGGACATCGGTCGCCCGCAGGTACTGAAGCCTTCGGCGCTGATGGTGCCCGGCAATCTGTCGGTCGATCTGATCGGTCATCGCGCCGACCTGGTCGCCGCGCGCTGGCGCGTCGAAGCGGCGAGCAAGGACATCAAGGCCGCCAAGACCGAGTTCCTGCCCAACGTGAGCATCGGCGCCATGGCGGGCCTGCTGAATCTGGGCGGCGGCAATCTCTTCAGCCTGCGCAATCGCTTCTACGAGCTGGCGCCGTCGGTGAGCCTGCCGATCTTCGACGGCGGCCGCCTGCGCGCCAACCTCGCCGGCAAGGACGCGCAGTACGACCTGGCCGTCGCGCAGTACAACCAGACCCTGGTCGCCGCCACCAACGAAGTGGCCGACGACTACAACGCCCTGCAGTCCGCGCAGCAGCAGATCGATGCGCAGCAGCGTGCGCTCGACGCGGCCACGCAGGCCTGGCAGCTCTCCGAGCAGCGCTACAAGGCCGGCATCGGCAACTACCTCGAAGCGCTGATCGTGCGCCAGCAGCTGCTGCAGGCACAGCAGCGCATGGCCGCCCTGCAATCGCAGCAGGTGGACCTGTCCGTGCAACTGATCCAGGCGCTCGGCGGCGGCTTCCGTCCGCAGAGCGACACGCACGCGCTGGCCGACCAGCCGGCGAACTCTTCTTCCGTCCCCGCCCGTTCTCTCTGAAGGCTTTTCGCCATGTCTAGCCAAACTCCCCTCGCGGCCGACAACGCCGCTCCCCAACAGCCGCCGAAAAACCGCCGCGGTTTCATGCTTCGACTGCTCGGCGCGGTGGTGGTCCTCGCCGCCGCCGGCTGGACCGCGTGGTACTTCCTCGACGGCCGCTGGTACGAAGGCACCGACGACGCCTACGTCAACGGCAACGTCGTGCAGATCACCCCGCAGGTGCCGGGCACCGTAGTCACCATCGGCGCCGACGACGGCGACCTCGTGCATGCCGGCGACGTGCTGGTGAAACTCGACCCGAGCAATACGGAAGTGGCCCTCGCCGAAGCCAAGGCCAGCCTCGCCGGCACCGTGCGACGCGTCCGCGGCCTGTACAGCAACGTGTCGGGCGCGCAGGCCGATGTGACCGCGCGCAAGGTCGCCGTGGACAAGGCACGCGCCGACTACAACCGTCGCCGCGATCTGGCCAAGTCCGGCGCGATCTCCGCGGAAGAGCTCTCGCATGCCCAGGACACCCTGACGGCGGCCGAGAGCGCGCTGATCGCTTCGCAGCAGCAATACGAGACCAGCAAGGTGCTGGTCGACGACACCGTCGTCGCCTCGCATCCGGACGTGCAGGCGGCTGCCGCCAAGCTGCGGGCGGCCTACCTGGACAACATGCGCACCACCATCGTCGCGCCGGTCGACGGCTACGTCGCCAAGCGCTCGGTGCAGCTGGGCCAGCGCGTCTCCACCGGCGCTCCGCTGATGGCCGTGGTGCCGCTGCATCAGGTGTGGATCGATGCCAACTTCAAGGAAACGCAGCTCACCCACATGCGCATCGGCCAGCCGGTGGAGATCCGTGCCGACGTCTACGGCGGCAAGGTGACCTACAAGGGCCACGTGCAGAGCCTCGGCGTAGGCACGGGCAGCGCCTTCTCGCTGCTGCCGGCGCAGAACGCGACGGGCAACTGGATCAAGATCGTGCAGCGCGTGCCGGTGCGCGTGTTCTTCGACGATGCCAAGCAGCTGGACGACCATCCGTTGCGCATCGGTCTTTCCACCGACGTGGAAGTGAGCCTGCACGACCAGACCGGGCCGATGCTGGCCAAGCAGGCGCCCAGCCAGCCGGCCTTCAACACCGACGTCTACGCCAAGCAGATGGCCGAGGCGGATGGAGCGATCAACCAGATCATCCACGCCAACATGGCCGGCCAGAAGTAAGCGGGAAGCCGACAGCGGCGGGCCTCGCGCCCGCCGCGCCTATCCCTTTCCACGCAACCGGCGCGCACACCCATGAACACCCAATTCCGTCCACCCAACATGGCGCTGACCACGGTCGGCCTGTCGTTGGCGACCTTCATGCAGGTGCTGGACTCCACCATCGCCAACGTGTCGCTGCCGACGATCGCCGGCAACCTCGGCGTGAGCGTGAACCAGAGCACCTGGGTCATCACCTCGTTCGCGGTGAGCATGGCCATTTCGCTGCCGCTCACCGGCTTCCTCACCCGCCGTTTCGGCGAGGTGAAGATGTTCATCTGGTCCACCCTGCTGTTCTCGCTGGCATCGTTCCTGTGCGGCATCTCGCAGAGCATGGGCATGCTGATCCTGTTCCGCGCCATCCAGGGCGCGGTGGCCGGACCGATGTATCCGGTCACGCAGGCGCTGCTGATCTCGATCTATCCACCCGCCAAGCGCGGCATGGCGCTGGCATTGCTTGCGATGGTGACCGTGGTGGCGCCGATCGCCGGCCCGATCCTGGGCGGCTGGATCACCGACAACTATTCCTGGCCGTGGATCTTCTTCATCAACGTGCCCATCGGCATATTCGCGAGCATGGTCATCGGCGCGCAGATGAAGGAGCGCAAGGACGTCACCTCGCGGCCGAAGATGGACTACGTGGGCTTGATCACCTTGATCGTCGGCGTGGGCGCGCTGCAGATCGTGCTGGACAAGGGCAACGACGAGGACTGGTTCAATTCCACCTTCATCGTCGCCACCGCTATCGTGGCGGTGCTGGGCCTGGCGGTGTTCCTGATCTGGGAGCTCACCGACAAGGAACCCATCGTCGACCTGCGCCTGTTCCGTCATCGCAATTTCCGCATGGGCACGCTGTCGCTGGTGCTGGCTTACGCCGCCTTCTTCGCGATCGGCCTGCTGGTGCCGCAGTGGATGCAGCGCAACCTCGGCTACACGTCTACTTGGGCCGGTTTCGCCAGCGCACCGCTGGGCATCCTGCCGGTACTGCTGACGTTCGTGGTGGGCAAGTATTCGACCAAGTTCGACCTGCGCCTGATCGCCTCGCTGTCGTTCCTGGTGATGGGCGCGACGAGTTTCCTGCGCTCGGAGTTCTTCCTCGACATCGACTTCATGCACATCGCCGGCGTGCAGCTGCTGCAAGGCCTGGGCGTGGCGCTGTTCTTCATGCCGGTGACCACCATCCTGCTGTCGGACCTGCAGCCGCATGAGATCGCGGCGGGCGGCGGCCTGGCGACGTTCCTGCGCACGCTGGGCGCCAGTTTCTCTGCCTCGCTCACCACCTTCATGTGGGACCACCGCGCGATCGTGCACCACGCGCAGCTGACCGAGCACATCACGCCGTACGACCCGACCGCGACGCAGGCGCTGAGCACGCTGGGCGGGGGCGATCCGCAGGCCGCGGCGGCGGTGGTGAATCAGATGATCACGCAGCAGGGCTACCAGATCTCATTCAACGAGGTGTTCCACGTGCTCGGCTGGGTCTTCGTCAGCCTCGTGGCGGTGGTGTGGATGACGCGGCCACCGTTCACCGCCAAGGCGGGGCCGGCGGCGGGCGGCGGCCACTGACGGCCAGACAAAAAACAACGGCCCCTCGCGGGGCCGTTGCAGTTTCCGGCGGGTAAAAGCGTCTTAGAGATCGAAGCCCACGCCGACCAGCGCCATCGTCTCGCCGCGATTGGGGCCGTGCGTGCCGCCGTTGGAGATGTGCCGAATCTGGAAGCTGAGGTACTTGCCTTGCCAACCCACCGTGTTGACGAATTCGCCCGTGCTGCTCAGCGCCATCGTGCGGCCTTTCTGGGCCGCGCCCTGCAGGCTGTAGAAGAAGCCGTGGTACCAGTCGCTGTCGGTGCCGTAGCGAAATCGCGCGCCGCCAGCGACCAGCCAGACATCGTCGCCAGTTTCGTACCGATTGCCCTTGTAGCGGCTCAGGTTGCGGCCGCCGACCCAGCCGACGGAGACATCCGGCGCCCAGGTGAAGCGACTGCTGCCGACGGCGTGCTCGTCGAAGACGGCTTCCACGAAGGCGGCATTGGTGCCGTGCGAATCGGTGTAGCTGCGACCGCCCTGGACTTCGAGGCGGGTAGCCGCGGTGGCGACGGAAGCCGTAGCGGCCAGGGCCAGCGCAAGGGCGCCGAGAAAAACTTTCTTGGAACGCATGGGGAGTGCCTTTTGGGGGACAGTTCTTTTATGAACTATATGGTTCAATAAGTGTCGTCGATGCAGGGTGAACCCGTAAATCCCACCTTTGGTCGACTCACTGTTTCAAAAGCGGCACCAATGATTCACCCGGATGGTTATTGAAGCGATTTGATAACCCGGATAAAAACCCCACCCATAATCCCCGGATCAAAACGTCATGCACCCCAGTCAGAGCCAGAGCTGCACCGCCTTCGATGGCCATCGCCTGATCGCCTCGGGTTCGCTGCGCGAGGTGGCCCTCGCCACCAAGCGCGTGATCGACGCCGGCCCCAAGGGGCCGGTACTCGTGTTCGACGATCAGACCAGCCTGCCCGTAGAGATCGACTTCCGCGGCACCCCGGAAGACGTCCTTTCCCGCCTTGGCCTGGCCGGATCGGAAGCCGCGCCCCGCGGTCCCGGCCGGCCACGCCTTGGCGTGGTCGCGCGCGAAGTCACCTTACTGCCGCGCCATTGGGAATGGCTGGCGACGCAGCCGGGCGGCGCGTCCGCGACGCTGCGCCGTCTGGTCGAAGAAGCCCGCCGCGGCGGTGTCGACCGCGCACGCCGCTCGGGCGAGGCGCTGGACCGCTTCATGCAGGCCATGGCCGGCGATCTGCCTCATTACGAGGAAGCCTCGCGCGCCTATTGGCGAGGCGAGCGCGACCGCTTCGAGCATCTGATCGATGCGTGGCCCGCCGACGTGCGCGATCATGCACGCCGCCTCGCCGCGGTGGCATGGGACGACGCCGGCCTCGTCGCCTGACCGCAGATCCACGCCCTACCTCGCATCCACATTCGAGCCTCCATGTCTCCGCCAGCTTCGCGCCAGCCATCGCTTACCGAAGGGCCGATCGCCCGCACCCTGCTGTTGTTCGCGCTGCCCATCCTGGGCAGCACGGTACTGCAGTCGCTCAACGCCTCCGTCAATGCGATCTGGATCGGCCATTTCCTGGGCGAGTCGGCGCTGAGCGCGGTCAGCAACGCCAGCCTCATCGTGTTCCTGCTGCTCACCGCCGTGTTCGGCGTGAGCATGGCCAGCACGATCCTGGTCGGACAGAGCCTGGGCGCGCGCAACATGATCGAGGCCAAGCGCGTGGTCGGCACGGGTGTGAGCTTCTTCGTGGCGCTGTCGACGCTGGTCTCGGTGTTCGGCTACTTCAACACCGCCTGGATGCTGGAGAAGCTCGGCACGCCGGCCGATGCCATGCCCTACGCGGTGCCGTACCTGCGCATGGTGTTCGTTGCCATGCCTTCGATGTACTTCTACAACTTCCTGATGATGACCCTGCGCGGCGCCGGCGATGCGCGCACGCCGTTCGTGTTCATGGCCATGTCGGTGTTGCTGGACATCGCGCTCAACCCGCTCTTCATGTTCGGCTGGGGGCCGGTCCCGGCGATGGGTACGGCCGGCTCGGGCTTCGCCACGCTGATCTCGCAGAGCGTGGCGCTGGCGGCGCTGCTGGCGACGCTGTATCGACGCAAGCACTTCCTGCGCCTGACGGGCGACGAGTTGGCTTATCTGCGGCCCGATCCGGCCATCCTGCGCGCCCTGGTCTTCAAAGGCCTGCCGATGGGCCTGCAGATGATCGTGATCTCTTCCTCGGCGATGTTGATGATGCGCCTGGTCAATGGTTTCGGTTCCCAGACCACGGCGGCTTACGGCGCCGCCACCCAGCTGTGGACTTATGTGCAGATGCCGGCGATGGCGATCGGCGCCGCCGTGTCGTCCATGGCGGCGCAGAACGTGGGTGCGCGCCTGTGGGATCGCGTGCACCGCATCGCGCGCGTGGGCGTGGCCTACAACTTCCTGCTCGGCGGTTCGCTGATCGCTCTGATCTACGTCTTCAACCGCGGCGCGCTGCACCTGTTCCTTCCCGGCGACGGCGAGGCGATCGCGCTGGCGCAGCACCTGAACATGATCGCCGTGTGGTCGTTCCTGTTCTTCGGCGTCACCTTCGTGCTGTTCGGCGTGGTGCGTTCGACGGGCGCCGTGTGGCCGCCGCTGATCGTGTTGTTCATCTCCATGTGGATGATCCGGCCGCCCTTCGCCTTCGCGCTGATGCCGCGCCTGGGCGCGGACGCGATCTGGTGGAGCTTTCCGCTCGGCTCGCTCGCGTCCATGCTGATGGCGCTGGCGTATTACCGCTGGGGCGGCTGGCAGCGAGCGCACATGCTCGCGGAACCCGTGGCCGCGCCCGTGCCGAAAGACGCCGTTCCCGAGGCGGTCGCGGAGCTGGCCGAGTAGCCGATATTGCCACGCGGCTGTCATCGCGCCTGCCTAACGTGGGGCGCATGACGAGCCCACTCCCACGCGGCCGCCGGCGCGCATGAGGTTCTCGCGTCGCCGTTTCCTGCTCGGCGCGAGCAGCCTGCTCGCCTATCCGTTCGTCGGCGATCCGCTGCGCGCTTCGCCCGCCATGCGCATGGCCGAGGCGCGTATGGCGGCCCAGCTCGCCGAGCCCGGCAAGCCTCTGGTGAATCCGGCGACGCTGGCGCGATTCGTCGATGCCTTGCCGATTCCGCCGGTTGCACACGCCGACACGCAGCGCGCCCATCCTGCGTATCCCGGCCGCCGGCTGCCTTGCTATCGCATGGAGATGCAGGCTTTCGCCGCACGCCTCCATCGCGACCTTCCGCCGACAACACTGTGGGGATACCAGGGCATGTCGCCCGGTCCCACGCTGGAAGCCGTGCGCGGCGAGCCCTTCCTGGTGGAATGGATCAACCGGTTGCCGTCGCGGCATTTGCTTCCGGTCGACCACACGATCCACGGTGCGGAAAAGAACCGTCCCGACGTCCGCACCGTGGCCCATGTGCACGGCGCGCGCGTTCCCGCCGACAGCGACGGCTGGCCCGAAGATGCGTATCCCGCCGGCCATTCCCTGCTCTATCACTATCCCAACGGGCAGGATGCGGCCACGCTCTGGTATCACGACCACGCGATGGGCATCACGCGGCTCAACATCTATGCCGGGCTGTTCGGCGCCTTCCTGCTGCGCGATCCGGAGGAGCAGGCGCTCGGTCTCCCCGCGGGAGCGCAGGAGTTGCCGTTGATCCTGTGCGACCGCCTGATCGCGCGGGACGGCCAGCTCTACTATCCGGTTTCCGAAGACCCCGGCGCACCGTGGGTCTCGGAGGCGTACGGCAATGCCACGCTATGCAACGGCAAGCTCTATCCGTATGTCGAGGTCGAACCGCGCCGCTATCGCCTGCGGCTGATCAATGCGGCGAATGCGCGCCACTTCGAGCTGGGCCTGTCCAGCCGGCGGCCATTCCTGCAGATCGGCAGCGACCAGGGCCTGCTGCCCGCGCCGACCGAACGCATGCGCGTGGAGCTGTATCCCGCCGAGCGCGCCGACCTGATCGTGGATTTCGCCGGTATGGACGGCCAATCCGTGGAGCTGCGCCAACCCGCGGAGCCGATTCTGCAATTCCGCGTGCGCGATCGCGGCCGCCGCGATACAGGGACTCTGCCGTCGACGCTGCGCGCCGCGCCGCGCATCGATCCCGCGACCGCGGTGCGCGAACGTATCCTCGCCGTGGGTGAGATGGACGACGCGCATGGCAATGCCATGATGATGACGTTGGGCGGCCACCACTGGTCCGACCCCATCACTGAGGATCCGACGCAGGACAGCGTGGAGATCTGGAGTCTGGTGAATCTCACCGGCGACGCGCATCCCATCCATCTGCACCTGGTGCGCTTTCAGATCATCGAGCGCCGGCCCTTCGACCTGTTCGCGTGGAACGAGCGCAAGGAGCTCAAATACACCGGCCCCGGCCAGCCGCCTCCGCCGCATGAGGCCGGCTGGAAGGACACCGTGCGTGCCGACCCGGACATGGTGACCCGCATCATCATGCGTTTCGAAGGCGAGCCCGGCAGATATGTGTGGCATTGCCATCTGCTCGAGCATGAAGACAACGAAATGATGCGGCCTTTCAGGCTGTTGCCGCGGGCTTGAAAAGCACGCGCTTTTTTGCGTCGACGCAAGGGCTTGCGCTGTAGCAGCCGTGTCATCTGCGCGGCCCCCGCTGTCGCCTTGCTGCCAACGCAACGTCATGGGCGGGGACCATGCTCCGCGCCGGCTGCCGCGCGATGTACCCGCGCCGCGGCCGCATCAGGGGGACCACGCGATTGCAGTCATGCAAGCTGCAGGAGTCCAAGCCATGCCCATGCTTCACGGCCGTATGCGTCATCTGCCGTTGCTGTCCGCCGCGCTCGCCACGCTGCTGGCCGGTGCCGCGGGTGCGCAAACCACTTCGCCCGAGCAGGACGCCGGGTTCCGCCACGGCATCCCCGGTGCCGGCACCAGCCCGCGACCCGGCGTGCCGGGCGGCATCGTCACGCTGCACCGCCCCTCCGATCCGGACGATCGCAGCGGCCGCACGCGCACGCCCATCAAGCATGTGATCCTGCTGATCGGCGAGAACCGCACCTTCGACCACGTCTATGCGACGTATGTGCCGCCCAAGGGGCAGACCATCCGCAACCTGCTGTCCGAAGGCATCGTCAATGCCGACGGCACGCCCGGTCCGAACGTGGCGCTCGCGCGGCAGTGGCGCGCCACGGATACCGGCAAGTACTCGCCCGCGCCGACACGCACCGCCCCGTACGCGCAGTTGCCGGCGATGAACACCGGCGGCGCGCCGACGCAGCCGTACTTCGCGTCCGCCACGCAGGCCGAAGCCGTCGAGCCGGGCCTGCCCGCCGGCGAATACGGCCAGCTCGCCAGCGGCGGCACCGGCCTGCCGCAGCATGTGATCGACACGCGCTTCCCCGTGCAGCTGCCCAACGCGCCGGTCGATGCGAGTGCCTCGCTCAGCTACGACGACTACGCCAACAGCCCCGTGCACCGCTTCTTTCAAATGTGGCAGCAGCTCGATTGCTCCACCGCCGCCGCCACGCCAGCCAATCCGAGCGGTTGCCGCAACGACCTGTTCCCGTGGGTGGAGACCAGCGTCGGCGCCGGCAGCAACGGTAAGGCGCCCCCGGCCGGCTTC
>JBCNOA010000076.1:0-16642 GCA_039594095.1 Dyella sp. | reverse complement strand
GGCATCCGCTTCTATCCGGCCGACCTGGCCGCGCGCGGCTTCGGCCTGCCCGCGGCGGACTACCGATTCCTGTGCGATGCGGTCGACCTGGTCTACCACTCCGCCAGCGCGGTGAATTTCATTCAGCCGTACTCGTACATGCGCAGGGACAACGTGCAAGGCCTGCGGGAGATCATCGCGTTCGCCGCTGCCGGCAAGCTCAAGCCGCTGATCCTGCTCTCCACCATCTCCGTCTATAGCTGGGGGCATCTGCACACCGGCAAGCAGGTCATGCGGGAAGACGACGACATCGACCAGAACCTGCCGGCCGTTATTACCGACATCGGCTATGTCCGCAGCAAATGGGTCATGGAAAAGATCGCCGACCTGGCCGCCGAGCGCGGCCTGCCGCTGATGACCTTCCGTCTCGGCTATGCGACCTACCACAGTAAGACCGGCGTATGCGCCGATTACCAATGGTGGTCGCGCCTGGTGAAGACCAGTTTGCAGTTCGGCAACATCCCCGATCTGCGCGACCTGCGCGAAGGGCTCACCACGGTGGACTACATGACGCGCGCCATCGCGCACATCTCGCGCAAGCCGGCGGCGCTGGGCAAGAAGTTCAACCTGATCCACTCCAAGGACAACAACCTCACGCTGCAGGACTTCTTCACCCGCCTGGAAGATGCATTCGGCTTTACTTTCAAACGGCTTCCCTATGCGGCATGGCGCGCGCAATGGGAACACGACCAGCACGCCCACCTGTATCCCCTGCTCAGCCTGTTCAAGGACGTGATGCACGACGGACAGTCCACGGTCGAGCTTTACCAGGACACCTATCAGTGGGAGTGCGGCAACGTGAAAGCCTTCCTCGCCGACAGCGACATCGTCGAGCCGCAGTTCGATCGCGAGAGCCTGCATAGATACCTGAGGCGCTCGATCGGCTTGGACGAGCGACTGGCCCTCCGGTGAATGCCTTGCGCACTTCCAGGTGAGCGTGAGTCGCCGGCGGCCCGCCTTGCCGCGCGGCCGGAGCACGGCACTCCTTCCAGCTACGGCGTGACGGACGTGGCGCCTTGGTGCGATGCGTCCGTCATCCCCACATGCAACCGCAGGATTCTCCGCAACTCCAGGATCGCCGCTGGGGTTTCCTGCACGCTGTGCCACGACGGCACGGCCAGCTCCGACTCGGCACCGGCCAGGTGCGCGCTCTTGTAGGGCACCACGCCGTCGCTGCTGTCGGCCAGCGGGCCGGGCGGCGTGTAGACACCGACGATGGTGTGGTAGCGCACCTGCGGAGACATCGGCAGGTCGGCGGCGGCCATCACGAAAGGATCGGTGTCGCTGAGGTTGTCGATGCTGTTGGGAATCCGCACCGGCGTGCCGCCCTCGGCGGCATCGTCCTTCAGCAGATCGGTGATGCTCGCCATCTCCTTCAGGACATTGGCCGGAAGCCGCACCAGGTTGCCGATCCAGCGTGCCAGCGTGTTCTGGGCGTACGGCGTGCCGCGCTGCGGGGCGGCCAGGAACACCGCACGCGTCACCTGCGGCATGGGCGTGAACTGCAGATAGGGCGCCAGGCGCTCGCGCAGGCGGGCCTGCTTGGCTTTCGACAGCTGCGCCCGCGCAGGCACCACGCCCCACAGCCGGTCGCCGCTGGAGGAGACCAGCAAGCGGGCGATGACGCCGCCCATGCTGTGGCCGATAAGTACGACGTTGTTCGACGCACGCGCCTGACCGTCCGGATCGAAGTGCTTGAAGGTGGCATCGAGCGCTTTGCGGATATTGGCGAGATTGACGGCAATGGGGGCATTGGTCGGGTAATAGATTTCCCACACCTGATAGTTGTGGCGCAGCTCTTCGTCGCCCATCACCTCGTTGGACACGTTGATCCACGCCTCGGGGCTGCTGGCCAGGCCATGCAGCATGACCACCGTCATGCGATTCGGGTCGTAAGGCTGCATCAGCAGCACGCGCGGTGTCTTGATGCCGCCCTCCCGCCCCAGCAGTGAACGGATCGACTGGCTCGCGAACCCGGATCGCGCCAGCCACACGCCGTAGGCGGCGGTGAAGTTGCCGGCGAGCGGCACCTTGCGTCCTGCGACGGTGACCGAATCGATGCGATAGGGATCCTCCGCCAGCACCCTGGCCTGCTTCGTAGCCAGCACGTCGCTCAGGCTGGCGCCGTCGAACAGGATCGCGCCGGTCATCGACACGTAATCGGGATCGCGCCAGGGCACGTCCTTATCCTGAGTATCCGACGGCGCCACAGTGACGAATTCGGAACCGAAACCGTCGCGGCGATATACGTTGCGCAGACCGTTGAAGCGCAGCACCGGGGCCGGAATCAGTTCCTTGGGCTCGGCGGCGTCCGGATCCCAGCGCGTGCCCGTATCGGCGCGCGCCACGGTCCAGCCGGCCAGCTGGATATGCGTCCATTGCGGATCGACATGCGAAATCTCCTGGAAGAACCGCGCCATCGCCCGTTGCACGGCGAAGTTGTAGAAGCCGATCACCCGCACCTGGCGCAGCTCGAAGGAGCGCTCGGCGGGTTGGCGATGCGTGTAGAACAGATATGCGTACGCATACCGCCCGGCCTGCAGGTAGGCATCGAGCGCCTGGTCGCCGATCGGCCCGTCGCCATCCTTTCCGTCCGAACGGATGGCCAGCCCCAGCCAAAGCTCGGCGAGCGTGGAAAGCCGCTGCTCCTCGTTGAGCCCCGGCGAATGCAGCACCGTGTCCACGCAGGCCGGAAAGGCGCGATCGCAGTCGCGAGCCGTGAGCGCGACCACATTGAGCGCCTGCACGCTCTGGTCGCTCAACCGCCCGGTGCTGATCACATCGCCCCGCTGCTCGCTGACCGAGTCGTGGGCGTTGATCCGGCTGACGCCGACCATGGCGCAGGCATGGAGGCAAAGCAGCGCGGCGAGCAAGGCACACCGCAGGAGCAGGCTTCCGTTTTTCATCCTTTCAAGTGCCCATGGTTGCCTCGGCGCGAGGCATGAGGGGCGAATTTTGTCACAAGGAAGTTGCGGTTCTCGGCAACCGCCATCAATCGGCCATATCGCGAACGCCACCGGGCCGCGCAACGGAACCCCAGCCCCATGCAAAATAGCCGCCGGGTCCGACGGACCCTTTCAGTGGAAGGGGAAAAGGCATGCGCTCGATCGGGAAGGCGGCCGCCATGGCCGGCCTCTTTGCCATGTGTGCGGCCGCGGGGACTTCGGCAAGCGACGCCAGGCTTTCGCGCAAAACGCTGGAGGCCAATCAGGCGGCACTGGACGTCGTGCTCGCGATGCCGGCGTCGCCGCCCTACAACGAGCCCTGGCCGGAAACTACGGAGCCGGCCGCGGACGAAGAAGCAGTGATCGAACAGCTGGCCGACCTGCGCCGGCAAGGTGCGGACTTCACCACCTACAGGCACCAGGGCACGGCGTTGCTGCATGCGATCCGCATCGGCCTGAACCGCACGGCCGTGTGGTTGTTGCAGCACGGCGCCCCTCCGCTGCAGCAGGTCGCCGACGGGGCGGATGCGGTGACGCTGGCCATTCGGTTCCAGCGATGGCCCGTATTCGATGCGCTACGCCGGCAGCCTGGCCTGGCTTCCCGTCTCGGCGCCGGCCAGGCGACCCGCAACTACTACGACGCCTATCGCCTCTATGCGGGCGAGTCGGGCGACGATCGCCGCGCCATCAGCGCTCTGCTCGCCCGCCGGATTCCGTGGCCACAGGGCGAGGACGCCCAGTGCTTCATGCGCCTGGCGCTGGAGCGGCAGATGCTGGATTTCGCGCTCGCCTTGCCAGCGGACCGGCCGCTCACGGCCGGCGCCGCAGAGACGGATACCAGCGCTGCCTCCGCATGGCGCTCGGTCTGCGCGCCGGGCACGGTTTATGGCGAGGCCCTTCCGTTAGCGTCGCTTCCTGTGGACGAACTGGGACGGCTCGACCGTAAGCTTGCTTCACCGCTATTCCCGTGGCTGCTGGCATCTGTGAAGACGCCGGAGGACGTAGAGCGCCTGTTCGCTCTGCCGATTCGCCTGCCGTCGGACGCTGCCGCCGTCGCGGCAGCCATGGAACGGCTGGAACAGGCCAAAACGATGCCGGCGAGCCTGCGCGCAGCCATCGTCGCGAGGCTGCCGTCCGCCTACACCGCGGCTTATCGCCCATCGCGCGATACCGGACCCGATGAAAATACCGTCGCGAGCTGGCTGGCAGACCATGCCAAGTTGCCGCCCGACGCCTTCGCTTCGGCGCTCAAGACACTGAACCCCGCGCGATGGCACGCGAAAGCCGGCCAGATGCTTGGCTACTTCAAGGCGGGCCGCCCGGACGCTGCGCATTGGTCGGTTTTATTCAAGAGCCTGCCGCACGGAACCGGCGCCAGTGAGCTCAAGTACTTGTTGAACGACGTGCCCGTGGCAGCCTGGCCCGACCTGTTTGCCGCAGGCTACCAGCCGGGCGAGCACGAGGCCGAAGGCTGGGTGCGTTACGCGAAGCCGGCGGACATCGAACGCGGCTTCCCCCTGCTGACGGCGCGCTGGCCGGCGTTGCGCCACGACGCGTTGCTTGCGCTGACGCGGCCTTGGGCTTCACGTTGCGACGAGGGCCGGGGACTGGAACCGGGGGACGTAGCCAGGATCCAGGCACTGCTGCACGCCGGCGCCGCCATCGAGGCCGCTCCCGTCCTGCATCGCGAATGCGCCAGACAATCCAAACCGGACGTCGTGCAGGCTCTGCTCATCACAGGAGCGATGAAGCCGCCCACGGCGATATCCGCGCACTCATTCGTCCGGCTCCCGAACGACTGTCGTCTCGATCCCTCCGCGGCCCTGTTCGATGCCCTGCGTGGTCAAGCGCCCGGGCCGGACGGTGCCGCAGCGGAGCCATCGCAGCCGGAGCGCGTTCAGGCGATCGCCATCCCGGGGCAATCGAGCTGCGGCGTGATGGCATCGAGCGGCTTCTCGTTATCGCGCATGTGGATCCACGACGAGGATTTCTACGATGGCATGGAAAGTCACAACCCCTGCGCCGATGGCACCCCTTCGGCGGCCTTGTGGAGCGTGGTCCCCGAAGGCCTCGCGCGCACTGCGTTGGCAAACGGCCTGGTGAACGACGTCATCGCCGTGCGCGATACCACCGACGGGACCCGCTATATCGCCGTGCTTCCCGTGCCGCAGGGCTGCACCGCGCGCGACGCGCCGGCACGCCTGCTTGCCTGGAAGCTCGTCACCGGCCAGCAGCCCGCATTGGAGGATGTCCCCGGCGACGCCGACGTACTGGATGCCTTCATCCAGCAATGCGGCTCCAAGGAATCACCGCTTTGCGCCGATACCGCCGGCGATGCCGCCATCGGCGCGGTCAGCCCCCAACGCATGCTGGACCAGGTCTTCGCAGCGCGCCGTCAGGCCTGGCTGGACGCAGTCATGCGCCTGGACAAGCCGGCTCTCGCCGAAGCCGACCGGCAAGGCGTCGCGGCGCATTGGCTGTTGGCCGCGTTTGCCCGTGTGACAGCCGCCGACCTTCCGCTGGCGGACAAACGCGCACGCATCGCCTGGCTGCTGCGCGACCACCAGCGCACCCGCGCGGCGGTACAAAACATCGGTTACGGCGATCCTGACGCGCAAAGCGTGGATGGCCTGCTCGACTGGCTGCCCGACGAAGACTGGCCTACGCTGTTGGCCGCCTACGAAGGTATGGGCGACGCGCTGGGCGAACTCCAGCGCGATGCGAAGGAGAAGAAGCGCAGTTACCTCGCCTGTACGATCGCCCTGCGGCTGGGCCATGCATGCGATGACGCGCCCGCCCCCTGATCCGGCATGGCATCGCCGCAAGCCGCGCTTGAACCCTGGGCGCGAATGCGGCATTGGAAGGGACTGAGCCCGGATTTGCCGCCGGCCCCAAAGCCGGCACGACGAGAATGAGGTGACATGGACGTCATGGTGTGGTTCGTAGTGACCGTTGTGCTGCTGCCGGTGTTCCTGGGCATATCCATGCATCTGGTGAGGACCGTCGACAGCCGGGCGGCGCTGCGCCACCTGGATGTGCACGGCGAGCCCATCCGGCGGATCACTCCGGAAGAGCGCGAGGCCATCGCGGTCGTATTCGGCGTGGATGTGGCCGCCGATGCACCCATCTACCGCGTGCAAGGACCTGTCGACCGGCACCAGATGGTCGTCAGTGGAGGGCATGAGATCTTGCAGCCATACGTGGGTAGCGTGGGGATCGCCACGTTCCATGGCTGGGAGCGCTTAATCACTGCCGGCAGAAACCGCTGCGAATTCGCGATAGGCCCACGGATCGCACTACCCGTGGCGCTCAATGGCATCGGGCTGCCGGACATCGCGGCGACGCAAATACGCCAGGCTCGCGTGAACAAAGGCCTGCGCCGCGCGCGCGAAGGTTCCACGCTGCAAGAAGCGAAATGCCCCGGCGAGCCGCCCGTGGTGCTCGGCGCGTTACGCCTGGAAACGCCGGCGGAAGCCGCGCTACGCAGCGCCTCCGTCCGCACCGGCGTGAATGGAGCGGTCACACTGGGCCTTGGCTGCGCGTTGCTCGTGCTCGCCGCCGCACTGCAGCGCGCCGACCAGCCGCTGCTGGTGGCACCGGCTCTGGTTTGCATCGTCTGCGGCGGACTGTTCCTGTGCCTGGGCCTCTTTTCACCGCCATCGCAAGCCGATATCCGCACGTTGCATGGCAACCTGGTCATCCTGACGCACACGCGGCGCGGCAGAGCGGTGCTCGAGGCTCGCATCGCCAATCTGGAGGTGCGATATCCGGACGGATGGCTTCCACACTTGCTCGATCGCGAGGGCCAAATCTGCGAAGTCGACGTGGCACTGGGCAGCGGCGCCGTCGTCCGGCACGAACGCCTATCGCTCTACGAGGAGCGGCGGCGTTTTCCCGTGCCACGCTGGGGTTGGCACCTCGCCATGGTGATTGGAGCTGTCATCACTTTGCTGCTGTCCTTGCTGATCGCTGCAACCGCTCCGCCATCGTGGCTGGCGACGACCGCACCACCGCTCATGGGTTCGCTGGCCGCTGCCGCCCTGCTGGCGAACGGATTGGCGCTATGGCGAGGGCTGCGCCGTCGCAGCGTGAGGCAACGCGACGTGGATGCCCACATAACGGAACAGCTGCGTTGACACGAGCGGCATGTCAACGCTTAAGGTGGTCGCGACCATTCTGCATGCGCATGGATGCCGTCCTCATCGCGGCGACCCGCATGAATCAAATACACGCCTTCCGCTCATGCCGACACCGGACGCCGGTATCTACATGGCACTGTTCCACACGTCGGCAAGCGCGTGGAAGGCTGCACGCTCGAGCGGCCGGAAGCCCCGGATACCGGTAACGGCTGACGGCGCCTAAAGCTTGCACGCATCCATGCGATCGTCACAGCGCAGCTGATCGGGCACCGCCTCGCCCGCCGCGGCATCGCGATACGCCTCGGGAACGGGCCACCACGCCAGCTTCCGCCGCGAATCGGGCCCCTCCTCTTCCAGATAGACCCATAGCCCATCGCCTTTCCAGCTGAACGCCACGGCGATGGCCATATAGCCGTCCGGCGGCATCAGGTTGGCCAGCGGTTCGCCGGCGTGGGTGTCGAACACCGCAACCGGCACGCCTGGCGAGCCGCCGCCCGCGGTCGCCAACAGGCGGCCATGCGCGGTGCGCGCCACGCCTGACGCATAGCCCGCACTGCCGGTCAGCAAGTCCGCGCGAGGCTCGCCCGTGCCCAGGTCGAACAGGCGGTAGACGTCCCGCCCCAAGGCATCGTCGGTCATCGCGATCACCCAACCGGCCTCGCGGCTGCCGAAGAACGCGCTGGTCATCAGACGCGAATGCTTGTTCAACCGCGCGGTGGCAGCGACCTTGCCGGTCAGCGGCGATACGCCGTAGAGGTCGCGGTCGCTCTCCCACAACAGGCCGTCGTGGAAGTGGATGGGTACGGCGCTGCTAATCCAGGGCAAGGCCTGATCCAGGCTGTCGCTGACCTGGCCGCGCAGCTTCGTGTTCCAGGTGGCATCGCTCCAGCGCCCGCTCTTCGTGTCGAGCACATGCAGCGCATCGTCGCCTTCGCGCAAGCCGATGCCATGTCCTGGAACGAGCGCCCAGTCCTGGATCCTGTAGGGCACGGGGATCGGCTTGGCCGCCGGCTGCCCCGGTGTCCAGCGCGCCAGCATCGGGCCGTCCTCGGCGTCTTGCCAGGTAAAGCCCCAGACCGTCCCCTCCGCATCGATGCGCACGCCACCCTCGGCGCCGAAAACAGGCTTCTCGTCATGCAGATCCAGCTCGCCGTCGTGCAGGACGTAGCGGCGCGATTGCAGCCCTGCCGCCAGCACCGAGCCGTCCGGCAGAGCCAGCAGGCGCCAACTCCGGTCATCGTAACGGCGCAGATTGGCTTCGTCGGCGGGTAGATCGTGTGCGGACAACGCGACGACCGGGGCGCTCTTGCTGTCGCGAAGCGCGGGTGCGGCGTCTTCATCGCCTCCGCCGCGGAGGAAGTCGCCCAACGCGGTCTTCGTGCGTGCCGGGTCCAGCGCATGGAGGCTCGTCGCGATGTCATGGAGGCGCCGGTCGAACTCGGCATCCACGTACATCACCGCATCGTCCTTGGCGTCGATCCCGGGCGCCGGCAAACAAGTCACGCCGGTCATGCAGGCCAGAAGATGCGGCCGATAGCGCTTGATCGTCCGGCTTCCGGCGAACCAGACCAGCGTCATGGGCGTCTGGCCGAGCATCGGCGCCACGTCCATCAGGCCGCCTCCGTCATCGTAGCGTGTCAGGCCTCCGTAGCTGCGCTGGAAACGCCAGCGTCGGATCCGCTGGGTGAAAAACGGCACGCGCTTGACGGTCTCGTCGTCGAACTCGCCCTGCCCGGCCAGCGCGGGGCCGAACATGGCTTTTTCTCCCGGCGTGATCACGCCCTGAGCCAGCGCATCGTCCAGCAGCGGCGTACTGACGGCGCCGTGCGCATCGAGCAGCGCCTTGCGCACGTCGGGCCGGTGGCGCGCGGCGATCTTCACCCAGTCGGAACTCAAGCTGTCCAGCGGCGCGTCGTCCTCGGTCCAGGCATAGCCCTCGCCCTGCAGGCCGGCCTGAAGCGCGGCCCGCACCTGTTCCGGCGCGGCCGGCACCAAGTAGTAGTAGAGCGATTGCGCGTACTCGCCGCGGCTGTGTTGCATCAACATCGGCTCGGCCACATAGGCGCTGCCGCGCGGCGTGTTGGCGCGCTTGTCCATGAGATAGACACCGACGCCCACCGCGAGAAGCAGCAGACCCAGAACCGTGCGGAAGCGGATCCTGCGCCGCGGCCTCTGCTTGGATATGTCCTTCGTCATGTCATTGCCCCGCATGGGAAGCGATGCAGGCGTGCTGCGATGGCGACCCACGCGTTCATTGCCGGCCTCCGCAATCGGGGGTGCCCTTGGCGATCCCGCCGTGCTGCTGCAACAGCTGGATCACTTCCGCATTCTTCGCGCACTGCGCATAAGCCAACGGGCTGATGCCGTCGGGCGTCGCTTCGTTCGCGTCGGCGCCCGCGTCCAGCAGGAACTTCACCAGCTTCGCGTAGCCATTGGCGGCGGCTCGCACCAGCAGGCCGTAACCGTTGGGATCGCGCGCATGGATGTTCACGCCCAGTGCCAGAAAAGCTTTGGCGAACTCCGGCGAGTGATTCATCACCGCCAACTCGACCGGAAAACGGTTCACGCCCGGGTCGAAGGTATTGATGATGTTCTTGCGCTTGAGCATGTCGCGGATCACGCCGAGCTCGGGTTCCGGCTCGGGCACGGGCCGTTTCACCATCAAGTAGTTGTTCAACAGATTGCCGCCGGACGGCAACACCGGTGCGGTCGGACTCAAACCATGATCGAGCAGCCCCGTCGCCACCTCCGGATCGCGTCGCACCAGGTTGTACAGGTCCAGGTGCATCCGCACTTCCGCCTTGTCGTTGAACGCGCGATTGGGATTCGCGCCCAGCGCCACCAGGCGATCCATCAGCTGCCAGCGCTTGGCCGGCCAATCGGACGACGGGGCCTTGGGACGCGCGAACGCGAGCATCAGCACCATGCGGTCCGCGATCTCCGGCCGCAGATCCTCGCGCTTGGCGACGGCCAGCATCTTTTCGAGCGGACGGGTATCGCTGCGGGCATCGATCGCCGCCACGCCCGACACCAGGATGGAGCGCCACGTGCCGCTTTCCTGCTCCTGCGGCAGCGGATAGCCACGCTGGATGAAAGCATCGAGCACGGTCAGCCGGCCCTGATCGACCGCACCGGTCCAGGTCGACAGCGTGGGAGGCGCAGGCAAGCGCAGATCGACGATGGCGAGAACGGCTGCGTCGGATAATGGCGGCTGCTCACGGAACGAGAACGGCGCGGCGCTCTGCAGGGGATAGGCTGTCTCCGGCGCGGCCTGCCATGTCTCGCGACTCGGACTGAAACCACCGAAGCGCTCCTTGAGCAGCGCCACCGCCTTGAGCAATTCGGGCTCTGGCAGATGCACCAGCCCGTTCCACAACGGCGCAAGGTCGGCATCGCGCTCCGCCGGCAGGCGAGCCAGCATGCGGTCCAGGAAGATCCGCGCGACGTGTGCCTTGTCTTCGGCCGTGGCCTTGGACTCGGGCATCTGAAGCACGTCCAGCAAATCCGCAACGCCCGCCCAACTCACCTTGCCGTCTTCGCCACGTGGGGAGGCGCCCTCGTCCATCATCTGATCGATGCGGTCGAGCCCCGGCTTCACCTCATCCAGGCGCACCAATGCCCCCAGCACGAAGCGCAGACGCAGATCGCTCAGCGGCGCGCGCTCTTCAGGCGCAGCCAGTTCGCGGAACTTCAGCCATTTATCGTAGGTGAGATTTTCGGTGGCGAGATCCGCGAAACGCACCGGCGGATAGCCAGGGCATCGGGTAGTCAAGGCATGCAAGGGCTTGCCGTCCAGCAGCTTGCGTAGCCGTTCGATGTCGCCCTCGACCAGCGCCGCGCATTGCCTGGCCAATACGCGCTCGGCGCCGGTGAATTCGTCGGATGCCGCCACCGGCCTATACCAGCCCAGGCCAAGGGAAACCGACAGCAGTAACGATAGGGCGCATGTGCGCCGCGACGCGCTCTTCCATGGGTATTCCAAGCCGGCCTCCTGCCGTGGCAGCCCCGGAACGCGGGGCGAAAGACCGGCATCCTAGCGGCAAGCGCCATGCTCGCCAACTTTCGGTTGGCTCAGAGCCGCCCGAGCGGACCGGGCGGCAGACGCACATCCCACGCTAGTTCGGCGATATAGCTGACCGCTGGCATCGACGCCACTCCCAGGCATACGGCAGCGACCGCCAGCAACCAAAGCCGCCTGCGCAGCAGCAGATATGCCCCGATCACCACCGCCACATACAACACGAACCACAGCGGTATCTGGTACATCACCTCATAACCGGCACCACCCTCGAAATGCGAGATTTGCTTGTGTTCGACGTAAGCCGTGGCAGACAAGACCGCCAATGAGAGGCAGGCGAAAGGGCTGCCGAGGGCATAGAGCGCGGATAACGCACCGCTGGCGGCGTTCCTTTTCATGAAGCTCCTTGATCGAGATGGTGCAATCCGGCCATTGCTTCATGGAAGCGCTGACTAGGGTTCGACAGGGCGGGAGATGTACCACCACCGACCTTCCCACAGCACTACTGCATCCGCATCGCCGCGCCGGACTGCTGAATAGCTTGCTCCTGCGCTTGCTGCTGTTGCTGCTGTGCTTGGCCTCGTTGTTGCTCGAATTGCTGCATGGCCTGAGGCCATTGCGCACCACTTTGCTCCATAGGGGTATTCATGGCTTGCAATGTGCCGACATTGCACACCTTGTCGAAAAAGTGATCGCGAGCGCCAGGCGGGCGCTGCGCGCCCCAGATCGCGCTGGCGTCCTGATTCAGGGCGACCTGGTCGATGCGCTGCAATCCATCTGCCCGCGCCTGAACCGTCAAAGCGGCAGCGAGTTGGTCGCTACGTTGATCAGGCGTACGGCCATGCTGCTGGTCCAGCTGGTGAACGAGGTCGCGCGTCCTGAGATAGAACGCATTATCCGGGTGGGCCGGATCGTCCAGGCGCGTCGGGCACTGCCAAAGCTGAGCGTTCGTGCTCGACTGAGTCTGAGCATGCGCGACTCGCTGATCCTCGATGGCCTTCAATGTGTCCTTGCCGGCAACGCCATCGACATGCAAGCCATGATCGCGCTGGAATGTTTCAACAGCGAACTTTGTCGTCGGACCAAAATCCTTGTCGGCCACGAGGGGACGCCCCTCTGGCCCGGTATAGCCGAGCTCGGCAAGCTTGGTCTGAAGGTCGGCCACGGCTTCGCCTTTCGCGCCAGCTCTCAACAAGCCGTGATGAGCGGAGTTCTCTTGCGCGACAAGCGAAGGATCTATCACACCCAGCTTTACGAGCGCGCCGTTCAAGCGAAGGTCTCGGTCTGCCATCGGTCTCTGATTCTTGCGGGTGTATTCGGTGGCATCAATGAAAGTCGTAACATCAGCCCGAGTAATGGACTCGCCGAGCTGCAACGTGCCGCCGGGCATATGTACGGTACGCCCCTCGAGATATGCAAGCATGGAATTGTTTGGAGCCCTACCCCCGATGCCGTCAATGCCAAACTGATTATCGTAGTCCGCGAGCGCGAGCTGAAGCTCGTCACTGGAAGCGATAGCATCAGCAATTGCGGGTTTCGTTTGGCGTAATGAGCCGATTAAAGCATCAATACGGTCAACCGCCTCATCCAATTGCGAATTCGTAAACGAATCGAGATCCTTTGATGGAATAGCCTCCAGTTTGGCATTAAGTGGCGCCAACTGCTCCTTCGTTAGCGCCCCACCGGTCTTGCTTAGATCCTTGATTTCCTTTGGGGTAAAACCGTGATCCGCCAAGAAACCCTGAACATTGCCATGGTTCGTATTCACATCGAACTGGAGAACGCCAAACGAATAGGAACTATTGTCGTTACCTGCCCAGCTAAATCGGGTAAGCACCGCTTCATTGCTGCTGTTTTCAGTAGCAAAAAGCACCGCACGCAGTTGATCCGAAGTAATGGTGGCGTTACGCACAGGTCAAACTCCCTGGTTGAGTTGGCGCTTCCTCAAATTTTCGAATTATCCGCCGAAGCAATTCTCATCGGTAAATTTAATTAAATTGTCGTCAATTTCCTCATCATCCCTGATGGAGCGCATCGCAAAATGGCCAAGCATATTGTCATTACAGATCATCACCCGAGAGCGAACTCGCCCCTCGACGATAGTGCAGTAGCCACCAAAGCTGTGATTGCTCCTGGCGTAGCCCACCGGAAGATCAATCAGGCGATCACAGCCAATGACACGCGCACCCAACTTTCTGGTGACAAGGGCATCGTTAAAAGAGGAGATTCTTTTACTGGAATCACGGTAATAGACCACGCTTCGACATGAGCCGCCCTGGGGAATACTGCATACACCCTCATCAGCAATGCCGTCTTTCGTTTTAGCAAGTAGCGCTATCCGCGACCTGTAAACTCTTTCGAGGCAAGCGCCCTCGGCGCAGATATTTCGCACATATTTGATCCAATTCCGTTGCTCCTTGATCAAACTCTCTTTATCCGAACCATCCAAACTGCTTAGAGCCTTCTCGTAGTTCTTCTGTAGCTCGGAATCCAGAACTGACAATTCGTTAGTACCGCAGATCAACTTCTCAATGGCAGTCGCTGCTTTGCCACAGTCAAAGCTCGCAGCCCTGACATGTCCCATCAGCAAACCACCCACCACAATAAGGCCAAGGCTTAGATACCGCATTCACCACCTCCTTACACATCGCGCCAGAGAACAGTACTGTCAATGGACGGAACAAACATATCGAGATATGAGGACAGCCGTACTCGTCGAGCTAGCCACCAAAACAGTTGTCGTTTGTGAATTTAATAAGCGCACCGTCGCTGCGATCGCCATCTACAAGCAACCGCATCGCAAAATGTCCGAACATGTCGTCATCGCAGATCATGACTCGCGAGCGTTTGGCGTCATTGACGAGCGTGCAGAAGCCACCAAAGCTGTCGTTGCTATTGGCATAGCCGACCGGCAGGCTGATGAGCCGGTCGCACCCGATGAGTCGGCCGCCTTGCTTATGGGATAGCAGCGATTTGTTGAACGACGCCATTCGATAGCTTGAATCTCGGTAATAGACCACGCTACGGCAGGAATTTCCGTCGGGAATACTGCATGACGCGTCATCCACCAGGATCCGCCCCGTCTTCGAAAGAAGGTCGATTCGCGCTTCATAAGCGCCGTGAAGGCAGTCGACGTCCAGGCAAATGTCCCGCACGTACCGGAGCCAGTTTGCCTGTTCTCGCTTGAGGCTCGGCGCGACCGCAGGCTTTACGGTCCTCAACGCCACCTGATAACGACGCTGAAGCTCTTCATCTAAAGAAGATAGATCGGACCTGGCACAAATAAGCCTCTCGGTCGGCGTGGCGGCCTTGCCGCAATCGAAGCTCGCGGCTCTGGCGTAATGGGCCAGCGAGATGACCAAAAGAAAAATCGTCATGAACAGCGTCCGCACGCCCACATCCCTATGTTCGTAGTTCGAAGGGACGAGCATAGCTTTCGCCGTCCTGACGTCAACACAAGAAAACCACCCGCCAGCCTTCGCTCGACCCGGGTCGATAACTCATTGCTTCAGAGGTAAATGCAGCGCACCAGAAATCAGGCGTGCGGTTCGCGCCCCCGGCATTACATATGCCGTATCAGCCGGCCGCCTTTCGATCGCTCAGAACTGCCAGGCCGACGCCTGCACATCACGCAACATAGATTCCTGCAAGCACCCGCTTCATACGCTTAGGAAGGCTTTGCCACCCTACGGTGCCCTAGCCGTATGGTCGATGGCACCCCACGGCGGATGCGCCTATCGTGCGCGGCACGCCCAGGCCGAATCGCCTGGTGCGTACTTGCGCGGACGCTCATCGGCGCAGCCGATCCGGCGTTCTACCGGGGGCGCGGTCACCTAACGAGAATGAACGGGAGACCCAGAGCTATGAAGATACGATTGCTCGCTGCGGCCATGGCCATGGCGTTCGCCACCTGCGCCTTTGGCGCATCGCCCGTCACCCTCAAGCTGCAGCGAGGGGGCACCACGACACCGGTCACCACGCCCCTCGGCGGCGCACCGATGACCAGCCTGGAGCAAGACCCTGCCATGGCTGCGGGCGATGCCGACTCCGGCGGAAACGGCGATCTCGGACCGCAGCCCGTGGTGAACCGCAGCATTTCCCGCGGACATGCCGGCGGCAACAGCATGGGGAACTCCAGGCGTGCGAAATCCAGTCCGGAGCTGCTCGGCGGCTTCGATGGCCTCAACTTCCACGACCAGCGCTATGCCAACGGCGGCAATCAGTTCTCGGTCGAGCCACCGGACCAGGGACTGTGTGCCGGCAACGGCTTCGTCATGGAAAGCGTCAACGACGTATTGGCGATCTACGACAAGGCCGGCAACAAGCTGGTCGGGCCGGTGGACCTCAATACGTTCTATGGCTACCCGGCGGCAATCAACCGCAGCACGGGCGCGTACGGCCCCAGCATCACGGATCCGAGCTGCTATTACGATGCAGGCACGCAGCGCTGGTTCCAGGTCGTGCTTACGCTCGATCGCGTCGGCACGCTGTCGTCCCTGGCCGGCACCAATCATCTGGACATCGCAGTCAGCCAGACCGCCGATCCCACGGGCGCATGGAACATTTATCGCTTGCCGGTGCAGAACAACGGCACGGACGGCACGCCGGACCACGGTTGCGCGGGCGGCTTCTGCCTGGGCGACTACCCTCACATCGGCGCCGACGCCAATGCGATCTTCCTGACTACCAACGAGTTCGCCCTGTTCGGCGATGGATTCAATGGCGCACAGATCTACGCCATCTCCAAACAGGCATTGGCGTCCGGTGCTGCGTCGCCGAATGTGGTGCTCTTCAATGGCGGTGACCCGAGTATCCCGGCGCCGGCGTTCACGGTATGGCCGGCCATCTCTTCCGGCGGGCAATACGCCACGGCCCATGGCGGCACCGAATACTTGCTCAGTTCGGACGCCGTGTTCTACGACTCGGGCACGTCCAACACCGTCTGGCTGTGGTCCGTATCGAACACACAGGCGATCGATACGATGCCCTCATCCGTGGCGCTGAACGTCTCGCCGCTCACGGTGCAGACCTACGCCGTTCCGAGCAGCCTGGCCAAGCAGAAACCGGGCAACGCACCTTTGCGCGACTGCTTCGCCCTCGCCGGTTGCGCACCGACCTATCTCGGCTATCCGCACATCGTGTACTCCACACCGCGCGACCTGGCAGTCAACGATTCGCGCATGCAACAGGTGAGCTACGCCAACGGCAAGTTGTGGGGCACCCTGGACACAGACGTACTGCTGAGTGACGGCAGCCACGGTTCGGGCATCAACTATTTCGTGATCAATCCCAACTCGGGCGTCCTCTTCGCCAACGGCACACTCGCCCTGCCCGACGCCAACCTCACCTACGGCGCGGCAGCCGTCACGCAAAGCGGGCGCGGCGTCATCGCCTTCACCGTGGTAGGCCCCAACGACTACCCAAGCGCTGGCTACGCCAGCCTCGACGCCAAGATAGGCGCCGGCGATGTCCACGTCGCCGCCGCGGGCGCCGGACCGTGG
>JBCNOA010000075.1:0-17087 GCA_039594095.1 Dyella sp. | reverse complement strand
AGGAAGCCCGCGGCGAAACCGCGCCGCAGCCACGCGGTGACGCGTGGGCGTGCCAGCACGTGGGCTCGCATGAAGGCAGCGAAGATGCCGTACACCGCGAACACCGCCAGGGTCATGCCCATGAAGATCGCGCCGAGCAGCAGCAGGCGCGCGATCGGAGCCGGGTCGTTGCGGGCGATGAACTGCGGCAGGAAGGCCAGGAAGAAGATGGGCAGCTTGGGATTGAGCAGATTGAGCAGGACGGCCGAGGCGACGATCTGCCACGGCTCGCGGGCGGCGATGTCAGTGCCCGGCACCAGGGCGCTCCGGTCGCGCCAGGTGCGCCATGCCATGTAGAGCAGATAGCCCGCACCGAGATATTTGAGCGCTTCGAAAGCCAGGGGACTGGCGCGGAACAGCGCGGCAAGGCCGAACACCGCCGCCAACAGATGAGGCACGATGCCCAAGGTGCATCCGACTGCCGCCGCGAGGCTGGCGCGCGCGCCACGAGACAGACCTGTCGAGACGGTGTAGAGCACGCCCGTGCCTGGCGAAGCCACCACCAGTAGCGAGGTGAGCAGGAACCCGGCGTTCACGGCGGGGACGATGGTCATGGCGGCCTCTCCTGGGGAAAGGCGCCACCATCCCAGCCAGGCCGCGCGCGGTCTTGAAGAAAATTGCGCGGCCGCCGCGCTAGCCGACGATCGCTCGATACCGGCCGGGCGTCAGGCCGAATTGGCGGACGAACGCGCGGGTGAGATGGCTCTGGTCGGCGAAACCGCTGAGCAGTGCGGCCTCGGCCACGGATCGGCCTTCGGCCAGATAGCGGCGTGCCAGGCGCACGCGCGATTGGATCCGGTAGGCGTGCGGCGTCGTGCCCACGTCGCGCATGAAGCCGCGGATCAGCTGGAAACGGCTGACGTCGCATGCGGCGGCCAGATCTGCGAGGGACGCATCCGCCGCCGGTTCGGCCTCGATCCACTCGAGCGCACGCGCGACCGACGGCGCCATCGCCGGTAGCCGCCGGCCACCGAGACGGTGCCTCTTCGCCACGCGCGCGAGACAGGCCAGTAGAACTTCCTCGGCATCGAGGCCGGTATCCGGTGCCTGGAGCGCCGCCAGCAGTTTCATCACGTCACGCGCCAAGGCCCGGTCGTGCGCCACCGGCTGGAACGTCGTATCGCCAGGGAGTTCACCGGCCAGCTCGCGGGTTACGCGCTCAGGATCGAGGTAGAGCATGTGCCAGCCGCGCGCCCCGTCGATCGGCGAGCCGTCATGCACCTCGCCGGGGTTGACCATGATGACGTCGCCCGCCCCGGATTCCACCGGCCCTACCCCGCTCCACGACTTCTGCGCACCGGCCGTGATCAAGCCGATGCCGTAGTGGTCGTGGGTGTGGCGTGGAAACGCGCGCGCGCTCCACAGGGACAAAATTTCCACGCCCGCCAGGCGGGAGACATGCGGCACCACGTGATGGGTCTGCTTGGCCAAGGAACGAACCCTTGCGTTCGCGGGAAGCTGCCGATCGGCGCCGGCCAGGATACGCTCATTCCTGGCTGTGCCGCGACCTTGCCGCGGCCTCCGCTTCGCCGCGAAAAAGCCATTTGGCACCGATTCAATACGCTCCCCCTGACAACGCAAAGGTGCGCCTTGACTACCTCGTGGATCCGGCATCCGCTCCTGCTCAGGGGTCGCCTCGTCGAACTCCGGCCCTTGGAGGAAGACACGCTCGAGGAGCTCTTCGAGGTCGCGGGCGACCGCGACATGTGGCGACTGACATCCGTCGATTACTCGGACCCTGCCGTCTTCTATCCCAACTTCCGGACCGCGCTGCGCGACCGCGCGCTCGGCAAGGCCTACCCGTTCCTGGTGTGCCTCGCGGACAGCGGGCGGGTCATCGGCACCACTCGCTTCCTGGACATCCACCCGGAGGACCGGAAGCTGGAAATCGGTGTCACCTGGATCGCCAGCGAATTCTGGGGCAGCGGCATCAATGCCGAGTGCAAGCAACTGCTGTTGGCTTACTGCTTCGACACGCTCGGCGCCAACCGGGTGCAATTCCGCGCCAAGGCCGACAACGGCCGCTCCAGACGTGCGCTCGAAAAGATCGGCGCGGTGTTCGAAGGCGTCATGCGCCAGGACAAGATCGAAGCGAGCGGTCGGCCGCGGGATACGGCCTTCTACAGCATCGTGCGGGAAGAGTGGCCCGCCGTGAAAGCCACCCTCGCCTCGCGACTGGCCGGCTGAAGTAGCTCAGCCGGCCTCGCTCGCGACGGCCTTGCGCGCGCCCAACCCGCATGCGGCATACAGCACCGCCAGCAGCACCAGCCACAGCGGGCCGACGAACAATGCGACGCGCGTGTCGGGGAAATAGGCCATCAGCCCCACTACCAGCACCAGGAAAGCCAGCGCCAGCCATGAGGCGTAGGGAAAGAGCGGCATGCGGAAGACCAGACGGTCGCGCTCGGCCTCGCTCAGGCTGCGGCGGAACTTCATCTGCGTGACCAGCACCACGCCCCAGGTCCAGATGGCGCCGAAGGTGGCGACCGACGTGACCCAGACGAACACCTTGGCCGGCACCCAGTAGTTCAGCAGTACGCCGAAAAGCAAGGCGACGACCGAGACCAGCACCGCCCGGTACGGAATGCCGCTGCCCGAGGTCACCGCGAACATGCGCGGCGCCTGGCCCTGCTGGGCGAGGTTGTAGAGCATGCGGCCGGTGCTGTAGATGCCGCCGTTGCACGAGGACAGCGCGGCGGTGAGCACCACGAAATTGATGATGCCCGCCGCCGACTTGATGCCCAGGCGCTCGAAGGTCATCACGAACGGGCTGCCGTGCGTGCCCAGTTCGTTCCATGGGTACAGCGACAGAATCACGAACAGCGCACCGACGTAGAAGATCAGGATGCGCCAGAACACCGAGTTGATCGCGTCGGGAATCGACTTCTGCGGCTTGTCCGCCTCGCCAGCGGTGAGGCCGATCATCTCCACGCCCAGGTAGGCGAACATCACCATCTGCAAGGCCATCAGCACGCCCTTGATGCCGTTGGGCATGAAGCCGCCGTGCGTCCACAGGTTGCTGATGCCGGTGGCGACGCCACCGTTGCCCAGGCCGAACACGATCATGGCGCCGCCGCCGACGATCATCAGCACGATGGTCACCACCTTGATCATGGCGAACCAGAATTCGAACTCGCCGTAAGCCTTCACCGCCGCAAGGTTCACCGCGCCCATGGCGGCCAGCGCCGCCAGCGCCCACACCCATTGCGGTACATCCGGAAACCACACCTGCATGTAGATGCCCACCGCGGTGATCTCCGCGATGCAGGTCACCAGCCACATGAACCAGTAGTTCCAGCCGGTGAGGAATCCGGGCAGCGGCCCGAGGTAATCCTGCGCGTAGCGGCTGAAGGAGCCGGCCACCGGGTTGTGCACGGCCATCTCGCCGAGCGCGCGCATGATGATGAAGATCGCCACGCCGCCCAGCACGTAGGACAGCAGGATGGCCGGGCCGGCCAGCTTGATCGCATTGGCCGAACCCAGGAACAGGCCCACGCCGATAGCCGAGCCCAGGGCCATGAGGCGGATGTGGCGTTCCTGCAGGCCGCGCTTGAGCGATTCGTCGTTCGTTTGCATGTCGTCCCCGTGGCGATGCTGCGATGACTGGATGTCGGATCGGCGGTCCGCGCGGCTCAACCCAGCGTGCGGATCCGGAAGTTGCGTCCTTTGACTTTGCCGGCGCGCAGGCGCTCGAGCGCTTTGTTCGCCAACCCGCGGCTGACCGCCACATAGGACCGTGTGGCGAACACGTCGATCTTGCCGACGTCGTCCGCCTTCAGGCCCGCGTCGCCGGTGAGCGCGCCGAGGATGTCGCCGGGGCGCAGCTTATCCTGCCGGCCGGCGTCGATCACCAGGGTCTTCATCGGCGCCAGGTTCAGGGTCTTGCCGCGCGGCGGCGCCAGCTTCAGAGGGCGCCACGGCAGCGGCGCGCCCAGGACCTGTTCGATGTTCTCGGCCTTCGGCTTCTCGCGCGGCGCGCACAGCGTGATCGCCAGGCCCTCCTGCCCCGCGCGGCCGGTGCGGCCGATGCGGTGGGTGTGCGTGTCCGGATCGTGGGCGACGTCGTAGCTCACCACCAGGGGCAGCGCGGCAATGTCCAGCCCGCGCGCCGCCACGTCGGTGGCCACCAGCACGGCGCAACTGCGATTGGCGAACTGCACCAGCACCTCGTCGCGGTCGCGCTGCTCCATGTCGCCATGCAAGGCCAGCGCGGAGAAGCCGCGGCGATCCAGTTCTTCCGTCACCGCGTCCACGTCGCGGCGCATGTTGCAGAACACCAGCGCATGCTGCCCGCGCTCGCCGGCGAGCAGTTGGGCGAGCGCGTCGATCTTGCGGGCGGGGTCCACTTCGATGAATTGCTGCTCGATGGCGGGACGGCTGTCAGCCGGCGCTTCGACGGTGATCTCGACCGGCTCGCGCTGCAGGCGACGGCTGGCGTCGCGAATGCCTTCCGGATACGTGGCAGAGAACAGCAGCGTCTGGTGATGCTTGGCGATGCGTCCGACGATGTCGTCGATGGCGTCGCTGAAACCCATGTCCAGCATGCGGTCGGCCTCGTCCAGCACCAGCACCTGAATACCGCCGCCATGCAGGCTGCCGCGCTTGAGGTGTTCCTGAATGCGCCCGGGCGTGCCCACCACGATGTGCGGATCGTGCGTCAGCGAGGCCAGCTGCGGTCCCAGGGGCATGCCACCGCACAAGGTCAGCAGCTTCACATTGGGGATGTTGGCGGCGAGCTTGCGGATGACCTTGCTCACCTGGTCGGCCAGCTCGCGCGTCGGGCACAGCACCAGCGCCTGCAAGCGGATGGTCTCCACGTTCAGCGCCTGCAGCAGGCCCAAACCGAAGGCCACAGTCTTGCCGCTGCCGGTCTGCGCCTGCGCGATCACGTCGCGGCCGTCGAGCATGGGAGGAAGGCTCTGGGCCTGGACGGGAGTCATCTCGCCATAGCCGAGCGTGTCGACGCTGGCCAGCAGGGCGGGCTTGAGGGGGAGCGTGGAGAAGGCAGTCATGCGGCATGATCGCATGGCTGCCAGCCATGCGTGGAAAACCTCCATGGGGAGCCGCGCGTTCCTAGGTCTCGAGCATGCTAATGCAGCCCCCAGGCCCAGACATCGCCTTGCTCGTCGATGGCAGCGCTGGCGCTCTGCCCGGCGGCGATAGCCACCATCCGGGGAATGCCCGGTACGACCAGCGGTACCGAGGTATAGGAGGAGTGACTGGGTGCGTATTCCTCGCGACCGTCGCACATCCGCCCCCTCCCCGAGCGCGTGAGCCGGCCACCGAGTTCCATTTCCTGATTGCTGCCCCAGGCCCAAACCGCACCGTTCCCATCCAGCGCCAACGCATGCCTCCATCCGGCCGCGATCGCTTCAATGCGGGGCAGTCCGCCGATCTTCACCGGGCGCTCGAGATAGAACAGATGCTGGGAAGATAGATCGTGGTCCACGCCCAGCATGCCGCACAGGTTGTAGCCCCAGCCCCACACTTCGCCGTCGCGCGTCAGCGCCAGATCGACGTTGCGATAGGTCGAGATCGCCTTGACCGGCGGCAAGCCGGGCACACGAGCGGGAATGGAATTCTCCTGTAGAGACATGGCATAGCCGAACATGTCGAAACTCTGGTTCCGGCAGCCCGGTGCGTAGCTCCGCCGCAGCGCAAATTCGGGATTGGACAGGTTTCCCCAGGTCCATACGCCGCCGCCGGCATCCAGGGCCATGCTGTTGCTCACGCCGGAAGCCACCGCCGCGATCCGGGACAAGGCACCGATCCGCTTGAACGCCGGTCCAGGCTTTACGCCGGATTGTCCGCAACCGCTGTCACCACGCCCCCATGCGGTGCCATCGTCGCGCAGGGCAAGTCCGTTGGCGATCGCCGTGACCCGGTCGAGCCCAAGATCCTCCACGTTGGCACAAGAGTAGCGAGTCGCATCGCAGACATAGTCTGCAAAATAGAGCGAGACCGCTCGTCCTTCCCGGGTGATCGCCATCATTGCGTAATCGGAGGCGCCCAGGGTGGCGAGGGCCGCGTCGTGCTCTCCTCTGGCCGCCGGAGATGCAGTCAGGTCGACGTGCACAGGCGGCGTCTGCTGGCAGGTATTTTCCCGGAGCGCCGACGCCCACGCCGTGCCTTGCCGATCAACGCCATAGAGGGTGCCGTTGATGCCGAAAGCAATGGCCACCATGTGGTGGCCGCTCCATAGCTTGACGGGCGGGTAGTAGCCGTAAGCCGGGCAGAAATCGATTCGCGGCGGCGGCGCGTGACGAGCCGTCACCAGATGGCCGACGCTCCATGCCGCCAACGCCAGCATCGCGACACAGGCCATGAGCCTTGGGATGATGCTTCCGCCAGCCTTGCCATGCCTCATGCCCCTGCCCCCTTCCTAGAGCCGGAAGCATCGTAAACGAAGTCCATGGTGCGCTCTGCGGTCATCTTGACGCAGAGGCAGAGACCCTCAGATGCCGGAGGGCGTGGACACCGCCATCCGCGAAGGCCGCTGCTGCCAGCGCTGCCGTCGCATCGACCTGCGCAGCATCAGGCCGGCGAACAATGTCCATACGGTTAGGGACACGACCGAAGCTTCAATGCCGTAAGCGCCGCCGCTGAGCCACTCCGGCCCCTGCAGTTGCACTTGTAGCCAGCCGTGCGGTGCGTGGCCCGAGACCGGGATCGACAACACGCCGTCGAACAGGAAGTTCCACGCGAAATGCAGTCCGATGGGCAGCCACAAACGTCGAGTCAGCAAGTAGGCCGCGGCCAGGCCCGCGCCCGCTGCCGCCGTCACCGCGAGGCCCAGCAGACTGACGTGATCGCCAGGCAAGTGCGCCAGCACGAACAGCACGACCGAGATCGACAACGCCCAGGTCGTCCCCCACAGCCGCTCGGCAAGGCGATAGAGCAAGCCGCGCATCAGCACTTCCTCGAAGCAGGCCACCAGCACCATCAAGGCCGCGCTGCGCGGTAAGGCAAGCCAGGAGCCAAGCCCCTGCGCCTTCACCAGTCCCGCCACCGCCAGCGGGGCAAGACAGGCCAGCCCGATGGCCACGCCCAGCAAGATGCCGGCGCCGAGTTCGATCGCGGCACCTTTGCTCGCCAACTCATCCACGCGCCTGCGCTCGATGCGCTGCATGCACCAGCGGTATCCCAACAGTGCGAGCGCCGCTGCGATCGGCGCGGGTACGGCATTGCGCATGCCTTCGGGCAGCAGCGCTTCTCCCGCCATGAAAGTCAGGACGATCGGGAGAACGATCGCGGCCAGGCCCAGCAGCAGCACCTTCCAGGCGGCAGCGGGTCGAACATTCATCTGCACGTTCATGAAGAAGCCTTGCGTCGAGGAGTTGACGTGGCCTTGCCGGTGGCAAGGCGTCGGCGTGCCTGGGCGATGCGGTCATCGAAAGAGCGGCGCTCCAACGCCGCGATGGCCAGCTCCAGCAGGTCCGAAAGCGGTACGGGCAGATCGGCATCCAGGCCGTTCGCCGCCTCCCGCGTGGCCTGCCAGCAGACCTGCAGCTCCGGCAAGATGGCGCGGCCCTTGGCGCTGAATTGCACGAGGCGTTGCCGGGCATCCGCGGGATGAGAAACGGATTCCAACAAGCCCGCCTTGAGCATCAGCGCCACCGTCTGCGTGGCCGCCGGCTGGCTGATGCCCGCCAGGCTCGCGATGCGGCCTATGCCGCAGGGCGACTCTTTCGTCAGAGCGCGCATCACGGGGGTATACCGCGGCCGATAGGCGATGCCCGCCTTGGCGTAAGCCGCCTCCACCGCACCGTCCAGCAGATCGAGAAGGTGTCTTAGTTGAGTACCGAGGCCTCGTTCCATGAGACATACATTACGGCTTATATAACCGCCAATAAATATGAGCTTGCGGCTCTTCCCAAGAGACGATCATTTGCGATAAGGCACCCGGCAACGCCCGGCCGCGCTCGCGAGAACGAGCCTGCCAGCTGGGCGGATCCCATTTCTGCGCGACGGCCATTCGCTGTGGAATAGCTGCGTACATCTAGCCCGTCTTCGCCTTTCCGCCCGTCGCTTCGGCAATGGCTTGCGTACGTGCCATCTGTGCCGTCAGGCCGGGCTCGTGGCGCACCTCGCCAAGCAGTCGCCTTGGCCATCGGCGGTTTTCCGAAGAACAGACCAAAGCCGGTGATGCGGCTTGTTCGATGGGCCGTCCAAGGCGGTTCGCCGTGCGATTCAAAGCGCCCGCGACAGCACGGGCAGGCGCCGAAGCAAAGCCGTCGCGATCCAGCTCAGCGACAGGGTTCCCGCGAAGACCGCCGCCGCCTTGTAGAGCGCGGGCCAGGGTTCGTCCAGCCATCGCCATTGCAGCCAGGTCACGAAGACGTAATGCGTCAGGTAGATGCCGTAGGCGTTGCGCGCGAGGCTGGCGCCGATCGCGCCCTGGCGCGCCGAAAAACGGAAGAACAGTGCCAGCAAGGCCAGGCAGGACACTGCGCAGGAGACGACGAAAGCCAGATCGGCCGCGATACGCAGAGAGGCCACGGCGGGGTCGCCTGCGTCGGCCGTCGCCAAGCGGTACTGGATCGCCACCAGCAACGCGTACGCGATGGGCGCTGCGATCACCCAGGTACACCATCGCCGCGTCAGCTCGCCCGCCGGCGCGAAGACACCCCGATCGAGCGCCACCGCGCCCAGCCCGATGCCCACCGTGAAATACACCAGATAATGCGCCGCACGTGTGATCTGCACGAAGAAAGCGCCGTAGCTGAACCACGCCATGGGATCCACCGCGCAGGCCACCGGCACGTAGACCGCCGCCGATGCCGCCGCGATCGCCACGAACAAGCCGCCCGGCCGACGCGATGCCAGGAAGCGGCCCAGCCGTTCGCCGCTCTTCGGCGCCACCGCGTAGACACCCGCCGCCAGCAGGCCGAAGGCGAGCAACACCCACAAGAACCAGGCCGGACCGGCGGGCCACACCGACAGCGACGTCCACGCGCGCCAAAACGGCATCACACCCGGCTCCCCGCCAGCGGTTCGCCACGCGGGGTAATAAGCCAGCGGCGCCAGCACCGCGGCGCCGATCATGAAAGGCAGGCCTAGCCGCAACAGCCGCTCGCGCGCGAAGTCGTAAGCGCCGCGGCGCGCCAGCGCCGGCCAGACGAAGACACCGGAGATGAGGAACATCAGCGACATGAAGAACACATCGTTGAAACCTACGATCCAATTCGCCGCGGGCAGGCGTGCACGATCGACGACCGGGAACGCGGTCCACAACAGCGACGGCCCGTCGAACGGCCCCGCCGGCGGCGCGTAGGGATGGTAGGCGAGCAGCGTGTGATGCAGGAGCACCAGGAGGGTGACGAAGGAGCGCAACTGGTCGAGGGCAGCGTTGCGCGGCGGGGTGGCGGTCGCATTCACCGGTAGCTTTCCCGCCGTGGTTGCCCCGCCGGCTCGACGCCGCGGCTCGAGCCCACCACCACGGCGGCGGTCACCGTTCCGTCCACCGCCATTCCTTTGACCCCTAGCCCATCCTGTATCGGCATCCCTTGCTCCTGAGGCAGCACACATGGCTTTCCGACCGTGGCGACTCTAGCCACCGACCGCACCTGGCACAACGCCCACTTCCGGTGTGCAGCCATGGCTTCGGCACGACCTGGGATTTCGACAATCAAGGAGCGATATCCTTGATGGCTCTCCCATCCAAGGGACTCTGAACTTCATCGCGGGTGCTGCACGGCGCCGCGAACGTCGACAGCGACCATGGCCAACACGAAGACGACGACTTACCGCTTCGGCGCGTTCGAGCTGGATCCGCTGGCGCGCGTACTCAAGCATGATGGCGTAGCCGTCGAGCTCGCGGCCGGCGCGTTCGATTGTCTCGTCTATCTGGTCGAGAACCGCGAACGCCCGGTGGGCAAGGATGAGCTGATCGCGACCGTATGGGGCAGCGCCGACGTCAGCGAGAACCTGCTGGCGCAAGCGATCGTCCGGCTGCGGCGTGCCCTGGGCGACAGCGCGGACGAGCAGCGCTGCATCAAGACGCTGCCGCGCGTCGGATATCGCTGGATCATGGAAACCGTTGCCGTTTGCGGCGATACCGGTTTCACGGGCGACGGGGGCGACGGCGCACCGCACGACGCCGGCGCTCCCTTTCCTTCCATAACGCCCCGCCGGACACTCTCCGGCCGGTGGGTCGCACCGTTGGTGTTATCGGTGGTGCTGGCAATCGCCGTGGCGGGATATGGGTTATGGCGAATGCATGGCCGCGCGTCTTCGAACTTCACCCAGGGCACCGTCGCCGTGATGCCGGCCCAGGTTCATGCCCCGGATGAATGGTCGTGGCTGCGATTGGGCCTCATGGACCTGGTGGTGGGCGATCTGCGCGGAGCCAGGATTCCCGTCGAAAGCAGCGACACGGTGCTTCATTTGCTGGACCAGCCCGGCAACGACCGTAGCGAACCGTGGAGTGCATACGCGCTGCGCATTCGACCGCAGGTGGCATGGACCGACAACCGCTGGCACATCCAGCTGGACGCCACGGCCGCCGATGGCCATGCACTGCACGCGGAGGCGATCGCCGGCGACATGCTGGAAGCCGCCCACGCGGCCAATGCGTCCCTGCTCGCGCAAATGGGCGCCACGGAAATCGCCCGTGCCGACACCGACAGAGTCAAGGAGCAGTACCTGTTGCGCATGGATGCCGCCTCCTATGCAGGCACCATGGCGGTGTTGCGGGGACTGATCGACAACGCACCCGGCGAAGTCCGCCAGTCTCCCGAATTCGCGTATGCCAAGGCCGACTTCTATTGCGAGCAAGATCAGTACGAAGCTTGCAAGAAGGCGCTCGCCGACCTCCTCCAGCGCGTGCCCACCGGCACCCAGCCCACGCTTCGCGGCCGAGCCCTGGCCTTGCAGTGGTATGTGTACGCCCGCGAACACAAGTATCTCGAAGGCGCCGCCGCGCTCGAAGACGCGATAACGCTGCTGCGAAAACAGAGCAACACCGGCTACCTCGCCTACGCCTATGCGCAGCGCGCCGAATTGCTCTTTTCCGCCGGCAGGCTCCAAGAGGCCGCGGCGGACTTCGGCCTGGCGCGCGTCAACTATGCCCTGGCCGGCGATACCGCGGGAGCACTCGGCATCGACGAATCGCTGGCGGTGCTGAGCATGCAGCATGGACGATTCGCCGAGGCGATCCCCGTGGTCCAGCGCGCGTATGACCAATACCACCGCATGGGCATGAAGCAGTACCTGCCGCCTTTGCTGATCGATCTCGCGATCTCTCGAAAAATGCTGCTGCAGCACGCGGACGCGTTGGCGACCACCGACCAGTACTGGCCACTCGACGAAAAGTTTCCCGAGTACACGGCAAAGGTGGACCGCCACATTCTGATGTTCCAGCGCGCCGACGCCCTCGCCGGCGTCGGCCGCACCGCCGAAGCCAGCCAGCTGCTGAAAGACGTGCTAGCGCGAATCGACCGCGACCCGCATGGCGAGCCGGGATTGGAAGGCACGGTCTACACGTTGCTGGCCAGGCTCGCCATGCAGCGAGGCGAAACGGCCCAGGCGCAGGCATGGATCGCCAAGGCGCTCTCCGGATCGTTGCTGGCGTGGGACGGCGACAAGCACGATTACGCCGACGCATGGCTCGCCAACGTACAGATCGCGCAGCAGGCAAAAGATGGCAGTGCCGTCGATCGCGCGGTGGAAGCCATGCAGAACTGGACGCGGCAGCAGGCGGATCAGGACGATTGGCTAGCCTTGCAGCTGCTCCGTGCCCAGGCGATCCAGGCGGGCGTTGCCGGACATGCCGATGAGGCGCTGACCAAGTGGAAACTCGCCAAGGGCAAAGCCGACCAGCTCGGCGTGCCGGAGCTGATCGTCGACACGGGCCTCGCCTACACGCTGGCGCTGCTGGAAAACGGCAAGACCGCCGAAGCCAGCGCCCTCAGCGGCGAGCTGTCGGCCTGGGCACCGCTGGATTGGCGCGTAGCCTGGGCGCAAGCCTGCCTGTATCGCGTTCAGGGGCGCATGGAGGCGTGGGAGACATATCGGCGCAAGGCGCAGGAGCTGGCGGGAGATCGGATCCTCGTCGGACCGCGTGCCTTTCCTTGAGCACGGGCCGGCCATCGGCACCTACTTATGGTCGCGGCGGAACAGCGCCCACTCCTCGATGCGCTCTCCACTCGGCAGCGAGCAATAACCCACGTCGCCGCCATCCGGCGCTTTGACGATATCCAGCTTGCCGCCAAGGTTTGCGCAATAGACGGATGCGAGGTTGGCCATCTGGGCGGACGCCGGCACGGCAGGCGTGCTGGGTTGAGAGGTGCAGGCGGCCAGCAAGAGAAACAAAGCTGCAAGGGGGACGTTCTTCATAGCGGGTCACTCCCATCGTCAGAGCTATCCAGGACTCCCATGGATGAGGCCGGCGCATCGGCGTCGCGACCAAAGGAGGTGGGAAGTTTCAGTGCGTCGCATGACCGGATTCCGCTCAGGGGAGCGGCATGAACGTGAAGATCAGCGTTCGTTGAAAAACGCTTTCGAAGCCCTTGTAGGGCAGAGGCTCGGCTCGCCTGACCGCCGCGATGACCGAGCGCCTTCCTGCTTCGTCATAAGGGCAGTCGGGTTCGACCTTGACGTCTTCGACCACACCTCCCGGAGCCTGCGTGATGCGCACTTTGCATGCGGCCTTCGAAAGGTCGGCCGGCGACAACCAGCTCGCACGAACGGCGGTTTGGATGGCCTGGGCGTACCGCGTGCGAAGAGCCTGCGTCACGCCATCGCCTGCGCCATTGGAAGATCCACGGGTGCTCTGGCCAAACACCGGCGCGACCGCGAAGGCCGAGCCGACCAGTACACAAGCGATGATCTTTTTTCGATTCAAGTCGCGCTCCTTGCAAACTTGAGAGTGAATGTTGGGGCCCGTATGCGTCACCGCCACAGCAGGCGGCAGCGCTCACAGCCATCGGGCGTCAAAACCGCTCCCGATGGTCGCGCCCTGCCCCGCTTGCACCGCCACGTAAGCTTACTTGCCCACGACCTTGGTCAACTCCGCCACTTTCTTGTTGAACGCGGCATCGCCACCGTTGGCGCTCAAGACACCTGACGCCTGGTTCCAATGTAGCGAAGTCGTGATGCTCTTGCCCATTTCGTAGCCGTAAGAGGTGCCGTCGTCGTCGTAGAGCGCAAAGTCGGCATCCCTGCCCGGATAGACGCGGATCTCGGAGATCGACTGCTTCGTCGCGGTCGACGGGATCTCCGAGCCCAGCGGCAGGATGGAGCCGGCACGCACGAATACCGGGATCTGGTCGATCGGCGCGGCCACCTTGACCCAACGTCCGCCGGCGAGCTTTTCGTTGGTCCAGAAGTTGTACCAGTCGCTGCCGGCGGGCAGGTATACGTCCTTTTCCGTCTGGCCCTGCTCGGTGACCGGCGCTACGAGAAAGGCGGGGCCGAACATGTACTCCGTACCCAGGTCGGCGACATGGGCATCGCCCGGGAAATCCATCCAAAGCGGACGCATGAAAGGAGCGCCGGTGTCGTAGGTTTTCCTGGCCTGGCTGTAGATGTAGGGGATCAGTCGATAACGAAGCTTGTCGTACTTCGCCATGATCGATTCGGCTTGCCGCCCGAACGCCCAGATTTCCGTGTGCTTGCGGTCGCCATGCAAACGCAGGGTGGGCAGAAAGGTGCCGTACTCGAACCAGCGCGTGAGCAGCTCCGGGTAATCGTGGTTCTGGCCCACCGTTTCGCGCGCGTCGGAGGGATCGAGCAGCGGCGCCTTGGTGGCGTTGGTGCTCTGCGGCAGGTACTGCCAGCCACCGATGTCGTTGCCCCAGTAGGCGATGCCGGAAGCGGTCATGTTCAGGCCGGCGGGGATCTGGCGCTGCAGCGCCTCCCAGCTGGGATCGATATCCGACGACCAGAACAGCGCGCCGGTACGCTGCGAGCCGAGATAGGCCGCACGGGAAAGGATCAGCACGCGCTCATCCGGTTTCCAGGCGCGCATGCCCTGGGCCACGCCTTCGACGTGCACCAGCGGAAACAGATTGTGGTAGCGGTCGCCCGAACCGATCGAGAAGAAATAGCCGTCCGGCACGAGATCCGGCTCGGTCTCGTCGAGCCACGGATAGTCGAAGCCGTGCGAAAGGATGTTGTCGCGCGCATGTTCCCAGAACCACTGGCGCGCGGCCGGATGGGTGGAGTCGATCAGGGCGCCGGCGCGGTCCGAACGAAACGGCAGGCCATCGACCGTCTTGCCGTTCCTGTCCTTGAGGAAATAGCCCTTGGCATCGAGTTCACCGAAGTACCGCCCGGAGCGCTCGAAACGGGGCCAGATCGAGACGATCGATTTCAATCCCGCATCGTGGAGCTGCTTGTTCATGGCATCGGGATCGGGGAACTCCGCCGGATTGATGTCCAGCTGACCCATGCGCGTCCAGTAGAACCAGTCGAGCACCATCACGTCGAGCGGATAGTTCTTCTCGCGATACGTACGGGCGACGCGCAGTATCTCGTCCTGGCTTGCGTATCGCGCCTTGGACTGGATCAGGCCAAAGGCCGCCTTCGGCGGAATCGGCGTTTTGCCCGTAACCCGGGCGTACGCGGAATAGATGGCCTCGGGCGTGTCGCCCGTCACCACGAAGAAGCTGACGCGCTCGCCCACCTTCGACTGGAAGCTGGTACGGCCGCGGATGCCCGCGACGAAGCGCGTATCCGAGGGGTTGTCCCAGATGATGCCGTAGCCCTTCGACGACACCATGAAAGGCACGCACACGGTTTCGCCCGAGGGTGCGTCGTACCAGTGCCGGCACTCGATGACGCGGCCGCGCAAATCGAGCGGGCCCAGGCTGTCCTGGTTCTGGCCCATGCCGTAGTAGTGCTCGTCGGCGGGTGCCGCGAACGTCGCGCCCACCTGATAGGTCGCCTCGCCTGCCACTTCGTGAGGCGCCATTTCCCACCCCGTCATGTTGACGACGGTCGCGCCCCTGGCGTTCTTTACCTGCAGTCGGACCGGCGCCAGGTCGGGCGCGAAATAGCGCTCCATGGTTCCCGGCGTATGCGGCGGCGGCGCCGCGTCGATATGCAGGGTAAGCGCAGAGGAGGCGAACGTATCGCCGCCCTGGTCGTGGGTCTGGCGGAAAGCCGAGGCATCGGCGTGGTCGGCAAGAATGCCGTAGCCGGGCGCCTTCAGTGCCTGCGCCTTGTCGGCCGCGATCGTGATGTGGACCACGTTGGGTCCATAGGCCTCGACGCTGACCCAAGCGCCACGCCGGTCAAGCGTAGCAAGGGGTTTCGCGTGCGCCCCGGTGAACGACGCGGCAAGGGACAAGGACAGGCCGAGTAAGGCAAGTTTTTGGGTACGCACGATATTCCCGCTGCGTTGGCACATGCATCCGCGTCGCATGGCGCGCGGCCGAGTGCCCCGGTTTCTAACACACAAGACCGGCGGACCCGCCGCCTTGCCGGGACGGCTGGGCAAATTCGCTATGCCTTCTGTGAGATTTAGCAAAGACCGGGAAGCGCCCACCGGCGCTCGCCTGCGCGGCGCGTCTGCATGGAGACCGCCACATCGGAATGCGTGGCCGTCTTATCTCTCCGGCCAATACCACGCCGGCTCATCCAACTCCCGCAATCCCACCACTTGCGTCTCGCTCAAGGTCTTCTCCAACGCAATGAGGTTGCACCCCGGCGCTTCCTCCAATGCCGAAATCAACCGCGGCGCGTGCGACACCACCCATACCTGGCTGCGTTTGGACGCCTGCACGATCAGTCGCGCCAGGGCCGGCAGCAGGTCCGGGTGCAGACTGGTTTCCGGTTCGTTGAGCACCATCAGCGGCGGAGGCCTTGGCGTGTGCAAGGCGGCGATCCACAGCAGGTAGCGCAGCGTGCCATCGGAGAGTTCGGCGGCCGAGAGCGGACGCAGCAGTCCGTGCTGAGCGAACAGGAGATTGAAGCGACCGTCGCTGGCGTCCACGCGGACGGTGGCACCGGGGAACGCATCCTGCACGGCATCGTCCAGAGCCTCCGGATTGCCGATTTCGACGATGGTTTGCCAGGCCGCGGCCAGGTCGCCGCCGTCGTGGCTCAGCACCGGTGTGCGCGTCCCGACCGGCGCCATGCGCGCGGGGGCATCGCGGTCGGAGCGGAAGTGGTCGTAGAAGCGCCAGTTGCGAATCGACTCGCGCAACATCATGGCCTCCGGCGCGCGCTCGGGATCGGCCATCTGGGTGAACACACTGTCGAACACGCTCAGGTGCTCGGCCACCACGCGCCAGCTGCGGCCATCCCTGACGCGCGCCATCGCGCCGCGGCGGTCGAGCAGCGTGTTCGACGTGCGCAGGAAGGGGCCGGCCCAGATGGCTTCGCGCTTGATTTCGGGGTCGAAGGAAAACGCCGTGGGGTAGTCGGAAGGCGGCGGCAAGCCCAGGTCGATGGCATAACCGAAGTCATCCCCCGCAAACCCCAGCTTGAGCGCCACCGGCCCTTGCCGGCCACCGCCCTGGACGGGAACCTCGCCGGACACCATGCGGCGGGAAATCGTCCCCGGGCCAGCCCATAAGGTGGACGACAGCCCTCCTTCCCGCGCCAGCGCATTCACCACGCCGCCGTGCGCGGTCTCCGCCAGCAGGCGCAGCGCGCGATAGAGATTGGATTTGCCGCTTCCATTGGGGCCGGTGATCAGGTTGAGCTGACCCAGCGGGATAGTGAGGGAGAGCAGCGAGCGATAGTTGGCAATGGCCAGGGTGTGGATCATGGCTACATCCTGTAGACAGTGGCGTCCGCGGATCGTCCGGCGCGGCCGCCTCAGGATGTGAGACGCGGGGGGAAACGTCCAGTGCCGCCGCGCCTGCCTAAAGAGCCAGCGCTTCCTCGTACACCGCCAGGTCACCCGGCGAGAAGCAGCAGAAGATGACCTCCCGGATAACCGCTTCCCCTCGCACGGCTTCGCGCACGGCCGCCACGGCAAGCGGCGCCGCCCGTTCGATCGGATAACCGTAGATGCCCGTGCTGATGCTGGGGAAAGCGAGAGTGGCAAGGTCATGCGCCACCGCCAGCTCGATGGAGCGACGGTAGCAGGAGGCCAG
>JBCNOA010000074.1:0-17118 GCA_039594095.1 Dyella sp. | reverse complement strand
CCTTCTCTAACACCTTACGGTCCAACCATCAACGCGAACCCACGCCCTGCCTCGGCGATGCTCGGCGCCAGCCGCCGCTTGAGAAAAATGCTGCAGGACATGGCCCCATCCTTCACGGGGGCTCGGCGTGCTCATATACCCTGCTTTCTAACGATCGAGGCCGCTCACCACGCCTGTTGGTGCGCCCATTTGCATCGGGTCGCTAAGCGCCGAAACCATAAAAGCTCATATCGCTCACAGATCCAGAACGCCTACATACGCCGTACTCTCTCAGTTGTTCCGGCGCAGATCGCTAGTTCGAATGCCGATTTCCAGTCGGGCGAGTTCCATTGGACAACGCAATGTTTCAGCGTTCCTCTATCCCTCCCAAGATGAGCTGAGACTAAGTCGATTAAGAAGGCCGAACGATGAGTGGTATTCCGGCCGTACAACCACGGGGCCATATCGCGACACACCAAACGGCCGCCCCATTCCCGACGCGCAAATAAAAAGGCCTTCCAATGGAAGGCCTTTTTGATAATTCGAACTAGAAATAAGTCAATCCAGTCCGTAGCCAAATTGCTCCTTAAATTCGGCCGCAAACTGTTGGTAATCGAATCTTTGATTCTGAGTGCCGGGGTGCTCCACCTTCAAGGCGCCCATCAAAGAAGCCATGCGGCCCACCGTCGGCCAGTCCTTGCCGCGCATGATGCCGAAGATCAGACCCGCGCGATAAGCATCACCGCACCCCGTCGGATCGACCACTTTGCGCTCGCGTGCCGGCGGAATCTCGTGAGTCGTGCCCCCCGCATAGATCAGCGAACCGCGAGGGCCCAACGTAACGATATAGGCTTTCACTCGCTGCGCGATGTCCTCCGCGCTCCAGCCGGTGCGCGATTGGAGTAGCTGCGACTCGTAGTCGTTGACGATCACGTAGGTGGACTTCTCGATCATCGCCCGGAATTCGTCGCCGCTGAACAACGGCATGGCCTGGCCGGGATCGAAAATGAAATCGACGTCGCGCGACGCGAACTCGTCGACATGCTGCAGCATGGCCTCACGGCTATCCGGCGCGACGATGGCGAAGCTGATCTCGGGAATGTCGCGCACATGATTTTCGTGCGCACTGAGCATCGCACCGGGATGGAATGCCGTGATCTGGTTGTTGTCCAGATCGGTGGTGATGAAGCACTGAGGCGTGAACTGATCGCCGAATTCGCGCACGTAATCGAGGCGAATCCCGCACTGCTCCATATGAGCCCGGTAGGGACCGAAATCCTGGCCCACGGTCGCAACAGGTAGCGGATCGGCACCCAGAAGCTTGAGGTTGTAGGCAATGTTGCCGGCACACCCACCGAACTCGCGGCGCATCCGCGGCACCAGGAACGACACGTTCAGGATGTGCACCTGGTCAGGCAGGATGTGATTCTTGAACTGGTCCTGGAAGACCATGATGGTGTCGTATGCCAACGAACCGCAGATAACGGCAGACATGATTCGTGGGTGTCCCCGGGCTAGTGAACAGGCCGCGCAAGCGCGGTCGAACCGATGGCTGGACGGCTGTCCGGCCAAAGTTGCGAATTTTACCGATATCCGAGGCGTACGGCGACTTCCCTGAGAAAAGCCAGCTCACCCAGGCCGAGCGAAAGTTCGCATATCACCCCGTCCTACAAGGCTTTCTTAACGATATTGTCCTTGCGTGCAAAGAGCCGTCTCTTTAGACTGGCGCGCTTACTTTTTAGCCAGATCGACGCACGGCGGGCCCATGTTTAAGAAGTTTCGCGGGATCTTCTCCAACGACATCTCCATCGATCTCGGCACCGCCAATACCCTGATCTATGTTCGCGGCCAGGGCATTGTCCTTAACGAACCGTCGGTCGTTGCCATCCGACAGGATCGTGGCCCCGGCGGCCCGCGCGCCGTGGCGGCTGTCGGCAGCGACGCCAAAAAGATGCTCGGTCGCACCCCTGGCAACATCGCTACCGTACGCCCGATGAAGGATGGCGTGATCGCCAACTTCTCCATGACCGAGGCGATGCTGCAGCACTTCATCAAGCAGGTACACCGCTCGCGCCTCTTGCGCCCCAGCCCCCGCGTTCTGGTCTGCGTTCCCTGCGGTTCCACCCAGGTGGAGCGCCGCGCGATCAAGGAATCGGCCGAAGGCGCCGGTGCGCGCGACGTGTTCCTGATCGAGGAGCCCATGGCCGCCGCGATCGGCGCCGGGATCCCGGTGCACGAGGCGCGCGGTTCGATGGTGCTGGATATCGGCGGCGGCACTTCCGAAGTGGCGGTGATCTCGCTCAACGGCATCGTCTATTCCCAGTCGGTCCGCGTCGGCGGAGACCGTTTCGACGAGGCCATCATCAATTACGTGCGCCGCAACCACGGCACGCTCATCGGCGAATCGACCGCCGAGCGGATCAAGATGGAAATCGGCTGCGCCTTCCCGCAGACCGACGTGCGCGAGATCGAGATCTCCGGCCGCAACCTGGCTGAAGGCGTGCCGCGCATGTTCACCATCAACTCCAACGAAGTGCTGGAAGCCCTCCACGAGCCGCTGTCTGGCATCGTGGCCGCGGTGAAGTCGGCGCTGGAGCAGACCCCTCCGGAACTGTGCTCGGACGTGGCCGAGCGCGGCATCGTTCTTACCGGCGGCGGTGCCCTGTTGCGCGACCTGGATCGCCTGATCTCCGAGGAAACCGGTCTGCACGTGCAGGTGGCCGACGAACCGCTGACCTGCGTCGCCCGTGGCGGCGGCAAGGCGCTGGAGCTGATCGACCAGCACGGCAGCGACTTCTTCGCTGCCGAATAAGCACTGACGGGGGCAGGGGATGGCACTCGCTCGCGAGGACTCCTCGCCCCTGTTTGCCGGCACGGTGGCCGGCACGCTCCGCCTCATCCTCTATCTCGCCTTCGCCATGGTGCTGATGGTCCTGGACCATCGGAACGGTTGGATGTGGCGTATGCGCTACGCCGCCTCCGTGGTGGTCGAGCCGGTCTATCGCCTGGCTGGCCTGCCCGCTGCCGGCATGCGGAACCTCAGCGTCGCCTTCGCCGACCGCAAGCTGCTCACGGAGCAGAACCAGCGTCTGCGCGAAGATCTGCTCCTGGCCAATGCCAAGCTCAACCGCATGGCATCCGTGGCTGAACAGAACGAGCGCCTGAAGGAACTCCTCGCCACCCAGCACAGCCTGGAGCTCAATGTGCAGCTGGCCCGCGTGATCGATGTGGATCTAGGCAGCTACCGTCACCGCATGCTGCTCAACGCCGGCGCGCGCGATGGAGTGAAGAAGGGTCAGGTCGTGATCGACGCGCATGGCGTCATAGGTCAGGTGGTCGAGGTCATGCCTCGGACCTCGCTGGTCATGCTGGTGACGGATCCCGATCACGCTATTCCGGTGGTCATCGAGCGCACCGGCTTCCGCACGGTGGCCTATGGTTCGCGCGAAGGCGACCAGCTGAGTTTGCCGAACATTTCGATGGCTGCCGATGTGCGCCCGGGCGACAAACTCCTCACCTCCGGCCTTGGCGGCCGTTTCCCGCCCGGCTTCCCGGTCGGCGAGATCCGCGGCGTCGAACCGGCGGCGTCCGGCATGTTCCTCGAAGGCAGAGCTCGTCCTACCGCGGACCTGGACCGCAGCGAGGACGTGCTGCTGCTGCACGACCAGGCAGAGCCGATCGGTCCGCCTGAGCCGGGCTCGCCCGCCGGTCCGCCGGCCGATCTGGCACCCGCACCATCCACGACGTCGGCCGCGGCGCCATCCCCCTCGGCCGTACGTGCGCAAGGCGCAGCACTGCCAGCCAGCCCGTCCTCGGCCACGGGAGCGGTGCCATGAGCAAGCAACGCGTCGGCACGCTGTGGTTTGCCGGATCCCTGATCTTCGCGTTGCTGTCCATGCTCGTTCCTTTGCCGGGCGCGCTGCAGCCGTTCAAGCCTTACTGGCCTGCGCTGTTCCTCCTGTACTGGACATTGGAAGCCGGCGACCAGCGAGTGAGCCTTGGCTTGGCTTTCTGCATCGGCCTGTGCGCCGACCTGCTGGACGGCGTACTGCTCGGTGAGCAGGCCATGCGCCTGTGCGCACTGGTCTTCATCGCGCTGCGGTTCCGTTCGCGCCTGCGTTTCTTCCCCATGTGGCAGCAGACCCTGGCGGTCCTGGCCCTGCTGCTCAACGACCGGGTGGTGCTGTTGATCGTCCGCACCTTCGCCGGCGAGTCGTTGCCGCCACCCGTCTGGTGGTTCTCGCCGTTCGTCGGCGCCGCGCTATGGCCGTTCCTGTTCCTGCTGATGGACGACCTGCGCCTGCGCTTCCGCCTGCAGTAGCCCATGGCCCTCCGTCGCCGCTCGATCAAGGATTCCCGAGGTGAAAGCACCCTGTTTCGGGTGCGTGCGCTGGTCGGTTTCGCGCTGATCCTGCTGGGCCTGTCCGTACTGGTGGTGCGGTACAGCTACCTGCAGGTGCAGCGGCACGACGAGTTCGCACTGCGTTCGGAAAACAATCGAGTCAAACCACGCGCCATCCCGCCAGCCCGTGGCCTCATCTACGACCGCAGCGGCGTGCTGCTGGCCGACAACGTGCCCGCGTTCCGGCTGGAAGTGGTACCCGAGCAAGTGCCGGACATGAAGGCGATGCTGTCGGACATCCGCGACGTCATCCCGTTGGGCGACGACGACGTCGAGACCTTCAGGAAACAGCTCAAGCAAAATCGCCGCTTCGACAGCGTGCCGCTGAAGCTGCACCTCACCGAGGACGAGATCGCCCGTTTCGCTATCAACCGGTGGCGATTCCCGGGGCTGGACGTAGTGCCCTATCTGACTCGCCGGTACCCCTATGGGCCGTTGTTCGCGCACATCGTCGGCTACGTCGGGCGCATCGACGCGGACGACATGAATCGTCTCGATGCCGACCGCTACAAAGGCACCAGCCACGTCGGCCGCAGCGGTCTCGAACGCTCCTACGAGGACATGCTCCACGGCGAACCTGGCTACGAGCTGGTCGAGGTGAACGCCGACGGCCGTGTCCAGCGTGTGCTGGAGACACACGCGCCCAAGCCGGGCAAGAACCTTTATCTGAGCATCGACGTGAAGGTGCAGAAGGCAGCAGCGGATGCCTTCGAAAGCCGGCCCGGCTCCGCCGTGGCGATCGATCCGCGCAACGGTCAGGTGCTGGCGATGGTCAGCGTGCCGAGCTTCGATCCCAACCTTTTCGTCAACGGCATCAGCAAGGCCGACTACACCGCGTACACCTCGGCCGAGGACAAGCCGCTGCTCAATCGTGCCCTGAAGAGCGCCTATCCGCCGGGCTCGACCGTCAAGCCTTTCCTCGCGCTGGGCGGCCTGGAATACGGCGTCCGTCGTCCGGAGGACACGGTGTTGTCCACCGGCGAGTTCTGCATCCCCGGCCAGCAACGCTGCTATCGCGACGACAAGCGAGGCGGCGATGGCACGGTGAACATGGTGCGTGCCATCCAGCTGTCGACCAATACGTACTTCTACAAGCTGGCCCTGGACCTGGGCATCGACCGTCTCAGCACCTGGATGGGCAGTCTCGGCTTCGGCCGCAAGACCGGCATCGACCTGCTCGGCGAGGCCGAAGGCATCCTGCCTTCGCGCGAATGGAAGGCCACCCGAAGCAAGTACGGCTGGTTCCCTGGCGAGACCATCCTCGCGGGCATCGGCCAGGGCTACTGGAACGTGACCACCCTGCAGTTGGCCCATGCCACGGCGACTTTCGCCGGGCATGGCACACCGTATGCGCCGCGCCTGGTAATGGCCACCTCGGCAGTGAAGGAAGGCCCCGTGCCGCTGCCCAATCCGCCCAGCGGCCCCAGCCTGATCCACAAAGAGAACTATTGGAACGTCGTGAATCAGGGCATGGAGGCCGTGATCACCGGCGGCACCGGCCGAGGTCAGTTCACGGGTTTCCCGTACGTCGTGGCCGGCAAGAGCGGCACCGCCGAGCGCTTCTCCCGCCGCACCAACGATTACGACAACAACAAGAACACCGCCTATCTGGCCACGCGCCACCGCGCCTGGTTCATCGGCTATACCCCGACGGACGCTCCACGCATTGCCGTCGCGGCGATGCTCGAACAGGGCGCCTGGGGCGCCCAGGACGCCGGCCCGATCGTACGCAAAATTATGGAAGCCTGGCTGGCCGCGCAGGGCGGGGCGGTACCAGCGAGGAACGCTCCCGAACAGCCGGCGCCGGCGATCACTGCCAGCACACCCGATGTGCCCGAAGACACACCCGTCGCCACACCCGCCGACGTGCCGGCGCAGCTGCCGGCCGATCACGAAGGCGGCGGCGGGCAGCAGGACGATGGAGGCAACCCATGATCGACGAACTCCAGGCCCGCCTGCAGCGTTTCTTGCGACGTGTGCTGACGCGGCCGCGCATCGACCTGCCATTGGCGTTCGGCTTGTTCCTGCTCGCCGTCACCGGCCTGGTCACGCTCTACAGCGCCAGCGGCGGCAGCATGGCGATGATTTCCGGTCAGGCCGGCCGTTTCGTCATGGGCGGCATGCTGTTGCTGCTGATCTCGCGCATTCCGCCCTCGGTGCTGCGCGGCTGGACGCCCTGGCTCTACGCCGGCAGCGTGTTCCTGCTGTTGGTCGTAGCGGCCATCGGCGAAATCCGCAGCGGTTCCAAGCGCTGGTTGAACCTCGGCGTGATGTCCTTTCAGCCGTCCGAACTGCTCAAGCTGACCGTGCCGATGATGGTGGCCTGGTATCTACATCCTCGCCAGCTGCCGCCCTCGTGGAAGGACATCGTCACTGTCGGCATCCTGATCGGCATTCCGGCTGGCCTGATCGCCGAGCAGCCCGACCTCGGCACGGCGGTGCTGGTGTCCGGCGCGGGGGCGTTCGCACTGTTCCTGTCCGGCATGGCGTGGTGGAAGATCGGCAGCCTGCTCGCTGCGGTGGGCGGCATGGTGCCGGTGGCCTGGCACTTCCTGCACGAATACCAGCGCAACCGCGTGCGCACGCTGCTGGATCCGGAATCCGATCCGCTGGGCAATGGCTGGCACATCATCCAGTCGCAGATCGCGGTAGGTTCGGGCGGCGTGTTCGGCAAGGGCTGGCAGCACGGCACCCAGTCGCGCCTGGATTTCCTGCCCGAGCACACCACTGACTTCATCTTCGCCGTGTTTTCCGAAGAGTTCGGTCTGGTCGGCGTCATCGCCGTGATGGTCCTGTACGCGTTCATCATCGGCCGCTGCCTGTGGATCGCCATGGAAGCGCGCGATACCTATTCGCGCCTGCTGGCCGGCGCCATCGGCATGAGCTTCTTCGTCTACGTGTTCGTCAACGGCGGCATGGTCGCCGGCATGTTGCCGGTGGTGGGCGTGCCGATGCCGCTGGTGAGCTACGGCGGCACATCCGCCGTGTCGTTGCTCACCGGCTTCGGTGTGCTGATGTCCATCCATGCCAACCGGAAGGTGCACGACTGAACGGACGCCGGCGCGCCCGCATTCCGCCCGGGTTTGCGCCTCCATGCGTGCTAGGCTCTGCGCGCATGCCGTTTTCGGTAGCGTCGAGACGTTTCCGTCGGTGAATTTCCGCCAGCGAAGTAACCTGATGACCGTGATTGCCATGTCCCGCCCCCTGCAATGGATTGCCGCTCTGGGTCTTGCCGCCGCCGCGGCGCTGACGCCCGCCGGGGCTCAGACCCATCCGGGACAGGCACAGTTGGTGGAAGAGGTCGCGAAGGAAACGGGCAAGAGCCCTGCCACGCTGAATGCGCTGTTGGATGGCGCGAAGAAGCAGCAGAGCATCCTCGACGCCATCAGCCGTCCCGCCGAAGCGAAGCCGTGGAAGGACTACCGGCCGATCTTCGTCACCGACAAGCGCATCGAGGACGGCATCGCGTTCTATCGGCAGCACCGCGATCTGGTCGAGCGCATCGGTCGGGAATACGGCGTCGCGCCGGAATACATCGTCGCCATCGTCGGTGTAGAGACCTCCTACGGTCGCAACACCGGCAAGTACAAGGTGCTCGATGCGCTGGTGACGCTGGGCCTGTATTACCCGCCGCGCGCCGCGTTCTTCCGCGAGCAGCTGAAGGTGCTGCTGAGCCTGCCCGACCGCATGCTCGGCGGTCCGCTGGACACGCTCACCGGCTCCTACGCCGGTGCGCAGGGCTGGGGCCAGTTCATGCCTTCGAGCATCCGCGATTTCGGCGTGGACGAGGACGGCGATGGCCGCATCGATCTGCACGATTCATTGCCGGACATTCTCGGTAGCGTCGCCAATTACTTCGCCAAGCACGGCTGGGTCACCGGTGCGCCCGTGGTAGCGCGCGCCCAGCCCGACGCCGCCGCGAGGCCGATCGAAGTGAAGGATTCCAAGCCCCAGTGGCCGCTGGAACAGCTGATGGCGTGGGGCTATGCGCCGCTGCAGGCGCTCGATCCGGGCCTGCCCAGCAGCCTGCAGACCCTGGAAGGCCCGGCCGGTCCGGAGTACTGGCTCACGTTCCAGAACTTCTACGTCATTACGCGCTACAACCGCAGCCCGCTGTACGCACTGGCGGTGCATCAGCTGGCGCAGGCCATCGCCTCCGGCGTCCGGGAGAGCGAGGCCACTCGATGAAATCCGCGCTCGCGCTGCCGCTGCTGGCCGCCGCCGCTCTGGCCTTGGCCGGATGCAGCGGCAGCAAGCCGCGGCCGTCCAAGCCGGGCAGCTATCCGGCGGGGCGGAGCAGCGGTGGCGTTTACCGGCCTTCCGACGGCGGTCGCCGCGGCGGTATCAACGACGACGTGACCCGGCCTCAGAGCAGCCGCTACCGCGACGGCGCCGATAGTGTCCCGGACGGCCCGCCGCCCGACCTGAGCAAATTGGTCGAGCCGGTGCCCAAGGTCGAGCCGCGAGCGCTTTACGGGAACAAATCGCCGTACTCGGTGCTGGGCCAGACCTATACCGTGCTACCCAGCGCCAGCGGCTACGTGGAGCGAGGCATCGCCTCGTTCTACGGCAACAAGTTCCACGGGTACAAGACCTCGAGTCTCGAGGAATACGACATGTACCAGTTCACGGCGGCACACAAGACGCTGCCGTTGCCGAGCTACGCTCGCGTCACCAATCTGGAAAATGGCAAGAGCGTGGTCGTTCGCATCAACGACCGCGGCCCGTTCCACGAAAACCGCCTGATCGACCTCTCCTACGCCGCCGCGGTGAAGATCGGCGTATGGCCCAAGGGCACCGGCCTGGTGGAAGTGCGCGCCATCACCCCCGGTGAGCCATTGCAGGACCTGCCGCCGCCTCCACCGCCGCCGGTGGCCGCCGGCACGCCGAAGCCCGGCATCTACCTGCAAGTCGGCGCGTTCGGCGAAAACGCCAACGCCGAGCGCGTCGCGCAGCAACTGCGCTCGGCGAACTTCGCGCCCGTGCAGGTGGTCGATGCACAGGTCAACGGCCGCAGCGTGCGCCGTGTGCGCGTGGGGCCCTTGTCCGACGTCGATAGCGCCGACGAAGTGGCGGACAAGATCAAGAACATGGGACTGCCGCGTCCCCAGGTCGCGGTAGACTGACGCTTTGCCCTTTCGGCGCTCCGGCGCCAGACACATCAAGACCGGAATACTCAGAACGATGAACCTTCTCCGCCGTACCCTTCCCTCGCTCGCCGTCGCCGCCCTGGTGATCGGCACCGCCGTCGCCCAGCAGACCCCGCCCCGGCCCTCGCCGGTGCCGCGTCCTGCCGTGGCGGAGGCGCCGGTTCCGCCGCCGCCGGACGTCGATGGCAAGAGCTGGGTACTGATGGACTACGCCACCGGCCAGGTGCTCGCCGCCAAGGACCCGGACGTGCGCCTGGAGCCCGCCTCGATCACCAAGGTGATGACCGACTACGTCGTCTCCGCCGAGATCGCCAACGGCAAGGTCCACATGAACGACCAGGTGACCATCAGCGAGAACGCCTGGCGCAGCGGCGGTGCCGGCACCGACGGTTCCACCAGCTTCCTCAAGCTCAACAGCCAGGTGCCGCTGAAGGACCTGCTGTCGGGCATGATCATCCAGTCCGGTAACGACGCCGCCATCGCCCTGGCCGAGCACACCGCCGGTTCCGAAGGCGCGTTCGCCAATCTGATGAATGCCTACGCCAAGCAGCTGGGCATGGTGAATTCCAACTTCCAGAACGCTTCCGGCTACCCCATCGCCAACCACTACACGACCGCCCGCGACATCGCCATCCTGTCGCGCGCGCTGATCCACGACTTCCCGGAGGACTACGCCATCTCCGCCGTGAAGGACTTCGAGTGGAACGGCATCAAGCAACACAACCGCAACCTGCTGCTGTGGCGCGATCCGAGCGTCGATGGCATCAAGACCGGCCACACGGCCGCCGCCGGCTTCTGCCTGGCTGCCTCGGCCAAGCAGGGCGACGCTCGCATGATCGCCATCGTCATGGGCGCCAGCAGCGAGAAGGCGCGCGCCGACGCCGCGATGTCGCTGATGAACTACGGCTTCCGCTTCTACGAGACCCATAAGCTCTACGACGCCAACAAGCCGCTGGCCACGCCGCGCCTGTGGAAGGGCAAGCAGAACCAGATCCCGCTGGGCGTGACCGAAAACGTGCTGGTCACGGTCAAGCGCGGCGACTACGACAAGCTCAAGGCCACCGTGGATGTGCCCGCCACGCTCGTAGCCCCGTTCACCAAGGGCCAGCAGGTCGGCACGCTGCGCGTGACGCTCGACGGGCAGCCGGTCCAGAATCTGCCCCTGGTGGCGCTGGAAGACGCGCCGCAGGCCGGGTTCTTCGGCCGCCTGTGGGACAGCATCATGCTGTGGTTCCACAGCGACAAGAAGCCTGACGAAGAGAAGAAGTAAGAGGTGCCACCATGCAGGACCTAGATTCGATCAAGGCGCAGAAAGAAGGCCAGGGCTTCCAGTTCCCTGGCGAGTTCGAGATCACCGCCATGGGCAACGCCAGCGCCGACCTGCCCACGCGGGTTCCGGCGATCCTGGAAGGCATCGGCCTGCACGTGCTGCACGAGACCGTGAAGCATCGTCACTCGCGGGAAGGCAACTTCCTGTCGGTGACCGTCAGCTTCCGCTGCGATACCCGAGAGCAGTACGACCTAGCGCACAGCGCGCTGCGGGCGGATCCGGACATCCGCTTCACCCTCTAAAGACGTGGGCGGGCCGGGGCATCCCGGCCCGCCGCCGTTTGGGGCGTATCCGCTCCCGGGAGACGCCTGCCGTCTACCTTGCAAGCCTCGGCTCCCGGCCGCACGTTGTCCCGACCCCCCTCCGTTTTCCGGTTTCTCCATGTCCTTGCCGCTGAAAATCCGCCGCCTCGGCCGCCAGCCTTACGAGGCGACCTGGAAAGCCATGAGCGCGTTCACCGACCAGCGTGGTCCGGATACGCCCGACGAACTGTGGCTGCTCGAGCATGACCCGGTCTTCACGCTCGGCCAGGCCGGCAAGATGGAGCACGTGCTGGCGCCCGGCGAGATCCCCGTGGTGCCGGTCGACCGCGGCGGGCAGGTGACCTACCACGGCCCCGGCCAGATCGTGGGCTACCCCTTGATCGATCTGCGCCGGGCCGGCGTAGGCGTGCGCGAAATGGTCCACAAGATCGAGCAGTCCCTCATCGATACCCTGGGCCACTGGAACATCGGCGCGGAGCGCCTGGAGGGCGCCCCCGGGGTCTACGTCGGCGGCGCCAAGGTGGCCGCCCTGGGCTTGCGCGTGAGGCGGGGTTGCAGCTTCCATGGGCTGGCTTTCAACGTGGACATGGACCTGGAGCCGTTCCACCGCATCAACCCCTGCGGCTACAAGGGTTTGCAGGTCACCCAGGTGCTAGACTTGGGCGGTCCGTCGCGGCTGGCGGACGTGGAAGACGCACTGGTGGAAGAGTTCTGCCGCCAGTTCGGTTTCACGGCCGAGTCCGCCGCTCCCGTTCTTCCCGAACTCCCCGCTCGCGTAGCGGTCTGAGCTTGCCTACATGAGCGAAACGTCTCCTTCCAAGGTCATCCCGATCAGCGTCGTCAGCGGCACGCCCGCGGTCGAGAAGCAGCTCGGCAACGACAAGATCGCGCGCAACCGCGCCGGCTTCGACACCGACACGCCCGTTCTGCGCAAACCCAGCTGGATCCGCGTGCGCCTGCCGCAGGGCAATGCCGTGCAGCAGCTCAAGGCGCGCCTGCGCGAAAACGCGCTGGTGACGGTGTGCGAGGAAGCCTCGTGCCCGAACATCCACGAATGCTTCAGCAAGGGCACGGCCACCTTCATGATCCTCGGCGAGGTCTGCACTCGCCGCTGCTCGTTCTGCGACGTGGCCCATGGCCGCCCGGCACCGCCCGATCCGCTCGAGCCGGCCCGCCTGGCCGAGACCATCCGCGACATGCGCCTGAAGTACGTGGTGATCACCTCGGTCGATCGCGACGACTTGCGCGACGGCGGCGCCGAACACTTCGCCGCATGCATCCGTGCGACGCGCCACGCCAGCCCGAACATCAAGATTGAGATCCTCACGCCCGACTTCCGCGGCAAGGGCCGCATGGAGCGCGCGCTGGAAGTACTCAAGGACTTCCCGCCGGACGTGTTCAACCACAACCTGGAAACCGTCCCGCACCTCTACCGCGAAGTGCGTCCGGGCGCCGATTACCAATGGTCGCTGGACCTGCTCAAGCGCTTCAAGGCGCAGCATCCGGACGTACCGACCAAGTCCGGCATCATGCTGGGCCTGGGCGAAACCATGGAGCAGGTGCTGGAGACCATGCGCGATTTACGCGCGCATGACGTGGACATGATCACCATCGGCCAGTATTTGCAGCCCACGCCGCATCACCACCCGGTCGTGCGTTACTGGACTCCCGACGAATTCGAGGCGCTGCGCGAAGCCGGCGAGGCGATGGGCTTCGGCCACGTCGCTTCCGGCCCGCTGGTGCGCTCGTCCTACCACGCCGACCTCCAGGCCCACGCCGCCGGTGTCACCGAGCATGCCTAAAGAGAACCTCATGAAACTGCGTAACGCCTCGCTCGCGCTGCTGCTCGCTTTCACCGTCGGCGGCGCGCACGCGCAGTCGGCCGCCGACCTCGGCGCGGGCACGACCGGCCGCAAGGCCTCGTCGCTGCCGCTCAAGGCCACGCTCACCCAGGCCCAGGCCGCGCAGCTCTCCGCGCGCTTCCTGACCCGCTTCCACTACGAAGCGCAGCCCCTCGACGACGCGATGTCGGCCAAGATCTTCAAGGCCTACTTCGATTCGCTCGACAGCGAGAAGGTGTTCTTCACCCAGGCGGACATGGCCAAGTTCGCGCCGCTGAAGTCGCAGTTCGACGACGCCATCTGGAACCAGGACCTCTCCGGCCCGTTCTCCGTCTTCAACCTCTACATCCAGCGCGCGGTCGACCGCATGACCTTCGCGCGCGAGTTGTTGAAGAAGGGCATCGACGTCAATACCAACGAGAGCTACACCTACGACCGCAAGAAGGCCGACTGGCCCAAGGACCAGGCCGAGCTCGACACGCTCTGGCGCCAGCGCACCACCAACGACTGGCTGCGCCTGAAGCTGGCCGGCAAGAGCGACGACGAGATCCGCAAGACGCTAGACAAGCGCTACGCCGGCTACATCGAGCGCGTGCGCCAGCTCGATGGCGAAGACGCGTTCCAGACCTTCATGAACGCCTACGCCGAATCCACCGACCCGCACACCGATTACCTCGGCCCGCGCGCGGCGGAGAACTTCGACATCTCCATGAAGCTGTCGCTGGAAGGTATCGGCGCCGTGCTGCAGGCGCGCGACGAATACACCGCCATCCGCGAGGTCGTGCCCGCCGGCCCGGCCGCCAAGTCCGGCAAGATCCACGTGGGCGACCGCATCGTGGCGATCGGGCAGGGCACCGACGGTCCCATGGTGGACGTCATCGGCTGGCGCCTGGACGACGTGGTCAACCGCATCCGTGGCAAGAAGGACACCACCGTGCGCCTGGAGATACTCCCCTCCGACGCCGGGCTGGACGGCAAGCACGAGGTCGTCACCCTGGTGCGCCAGAAGGTCAGCATCGAAGAGCAGGCCGCCAAGAAGAAGATCATCGACATCAAGGACGGCAACGTCAGCCGCAAGATCGGCGTGATCGAGCTGCCCACGTTCTACTCGGACTTCGGCGCGCGCCGCGAAGGCGACAAGAACTTCAAGAGCGCCACCCGCGACGTCGCCAAGCTGCTGGGTGAACTGAAGCAGGCCGGCGTCGAAGGCGTGATCATGGACCTGCGCAACAACGGCGGCGGTTCGCTCACGGAAGCCAACGAACTTACCGGCCTGTTCATCGACAAGGGCCCGGTGGTGCAGGTGCGCGACGCGCGCGGCCAAGTGGACGTGCAGGGCGACGACGACCCGGGCATGGCCTGGTCCGGCCCGATGGCCGTGCTGGTCAACCGCGGCTCCGCCTCGGCGTCCGAGATCTTCGCCGCCGCCATCCAGGACTACGGCCGCGGCCTCATCATCGGCCAGCCCACCTTCGGCAAGGGCACGGTGCAGAATCTGGTCGACCTCGACCGCTTCACCAGCCGCGCGAAGGAAAAGCCGCAGCTGGGCGAGCTGAAGATGACCATCGCCGAGTTCTTCCGCATCAACGGCGGTTCCACCCAGCTCAAGGGCGTGACCCCGGACATCAACTTCCCCAAGAACGGCGACGAGAAGGATTTCGGCGAGTCCACCTACGACAACGCGCTGCAGTGGACCCAGATCGCGCCCGCGCCGGACTACAAGCCGGTGGCCGACCTCAAGGCCTACCTCGGCCAGCTGCAGGCCAAGCATGACGCGCGCGTGGTCAAGTCGCCCTCGTGGAAGCTGATGCTCGACGAGCTGGCGCAGTACCGGAAGATGCGCGACAAGACCTCCATCTCGCTCAACCTCGCCCAGCGCCAGGCCGAGCGCAAGGACCAGGACGCCATCCAGGCCGATTTCCGCAACCGTCACAAGGCAATCGATGGAACTGCCTTCGACGACGATCGCGACAATCTGGACGACGGCCTCAACCCGAACGAGCGCAGCCTCAAATCCGAACTCAAGCAGGAGAAGGAAGCCAAGAAGGCCACCGATTCGCAGCTCGAAGAGACCGCGCACATCCTGTTCGACGCCGTGGGCCTCATCAAGGGCGACGCCAAGCTGGCGGCCGAGGTGCTGCCCTACGGCGGCAAGTTCTCCGTCGGCACCGCTGCCGCGACGGCATCGGAGCCGTCCGCGGCGCCGGGCTCCCGCTGACGCTGTCGAGCTTTCTCTTCGAAGAGCGGCGCGCAAGCGCCGCTTTTTTTATGTCCATGCATCGCATGTCGCTTGCAGTGGAAAGATTTCGCCCCCATCCGCCCATGACGTCCAAGGAGTGAACGTCATGCTCGAGCTGTACAAGCTGCACTGGTCGCATTACGTGGAAAAGGTGCGCTGGGCACTGGATTACAAGCGCTTGCCCTGGCGCGGTATCGACGTCGTGGCGTTCACCAAGAAGGAAATGCGCCGCTTCGAGGGCGCGCGGACCGTGCCACTGCTCCACGATCCGGCTACCGGCAGGGCCATCGGCGATTCCTCGCCGATCATCCGCTACCTCGAGGAAACCTTTCCGGAGCGCCCGCTCTTTCCCGCCGATCCGGCTGAGCGCGAAGCGGTCTGGCAATGGATGCTCCGGCTCGACTCGACGCTCGGCCTGTATGCGCGCAGGCTGGGCTACACGCAGCTGATCATGGAATGCCCGCAGACGCTGGCCCAGCTGTTCATGCCCAACGTGTGGGGCGGGGTGTTCGCGCGGCGCGGCTGGCGCCGCCTGGCCGCGCCGGTGCTGGGCATGATGCTGACGCTGCGCTTCCACTTTCACCGCAACCGCCAGGATCGCGTCTACGAACAGCTCGAAGCCTGGCTGCTGCCTCTCGCCGAACGGCTGGCGACGGAGCGCTGGCTGGTGGGCGGTCGCTTCACTGCCGCGGATCTGACGCTCGCCTCGCTGCTACGCCCGCTGCGCATCGTTCCGCACTTCAGCCATCACCCGCGGCTGCTGCCCCTGTTCGCCTGGCAGGAAAGGCTGTTCCGCGAGCACGGCCGCGAAGCCACCTTCCCCTACGAGGACGCGATCCTCGCCCAGCGACTGCGCCGCGGTGCCATGCGTGGGCGAGTGCGGTGGCTGCGTAACCGCCATGCCGAAGCCGCCGCACCTTCCGCCGCGCCTCTGGAGGTGGCCAGCAACGACATTCATCCGGTCAGTCGCTGGACGCTGGTCACCGGATTGCCGGCTTATCTCAAGCTCCGCTGGTTCCACGGCATCGGATGGATGCCCTACGTCCCCGCGCCCCACATGGCGGCCTGAGGACGGCGACTTCCACAGGATCGGCACCGCGGGCGCCATGGACTTGGCGCCCGCCGGGGCGTACATAGGCGCTGCCGGCCCCCATACGAGAGCCCGTCATGGACATGCTGTCGAACGTCGCGCTCGCGGGCGGTCTGGCCTGGGCCAGCGGCATCCGCCTCTACGCCACCGTCTTTCTCGCGGGCCTGCTCGGCCGCCTCGGCTACGTGCACCTGCCGCCTGGCCTGGAGATGCTCGCCGATAACTGGCTGCTCGGTGTCTCCGGCGTGCTGATGGTCGGGGAATTCCTGGCGGACAAAGTGCCCGCCTTCGACAGTGTGTGGGACGCCATTCACACCTTCATCCGTATTCCCGCCGGCACGCTGCTCGCATGGGGCGTGTTCAAGGACGCGTCGCCGGCGATGCAGACCGCCGCGGCTCTGCTCGGCGGTGCGCTGGTCTCCAGCACGCATCTGGCGAAGTCCGGCAGCCGTGCGCTCATCAATACCTCGCCCGAGCCCTTCAGCAACTGGGGCGCCAGCGTGGGCGAAGACTTCACCTGGGCCGGCATGTTCTACCTGATGTGGCAGCACCCGCTGGCGCTGCTGGTGGTGCTGGGCCTGTTCGTGCTGCTGATGCTGTGGCTGCTGCCGAAGATCGTGCGGGGATTGCGCACGGTGTTCCGTACCTTGCGCAAGCTGTTCGGGGCGACGGAAGCCGCTCCGCTGGAGCGGCTTCCCCCTTCGTAACAGCCCTTCGCGCATGACGCCGAAGCCGCGCCTCGACGCCGCACGCTCTCCGGCAAAGATCAGCTGCCGAAGGGCCTCAGCCCTTCTTCTCCGCCTTCATCTTCTTTTCCATCTGTT
>JBCNOA010000073.1:0-17177 GCA_039594095.1 Dyella sp. | reverse complement strand
GCCACTTCGGCGGCGGGGGCGGAGGCGGCTGCTGCGCCCACGCGGGCGCGGCGCCGATGCCGAGCGTGGCAATCAGCAACAGAACGGTGGCGATGCGGCTCAGACGCATGGATCAGCGACTCGCCTGGCTGTCGCCGTTGGTAGCGAGCCAGTCGTAGAAGTCGAGGTTCTGCATCAGGGACGGATCCGTATTGCTGAGATCGGGGGGCAGGTCGCCATCGGTCTCCACCGTCTGCGAGCTGTCCACGACCTTGGGTGCGCTGTCGCGCGACACCGGCGCGAACACCATGAGGACGGCCAGCGCAATGGCGGCGAACGCGCCGGCGGGCACCAGCCCGCGGACCAGGCGCGCGTGGACGGGGGCCGCCGCGGCGGCCAGCGCTTCGCGCCGAGCGGCGCGCAGGCGGCCGGCGGTGGCCGGATCGATGCGATGTGCCGCTTCGCGGTACAGCGCGCGGGCGCGGCGTTCCAGGTTGTCGGGCGCAGTCATCGCCAGTCCTCCAATTGGTCGCGCAAGTTGTGCATGGCGCGCGACAGATGGGTTTTCACGCTTCCTTCGGAGCAGCCCATGGCCTGGGCCGTCTCCGCGACATCCAGTCCTTCCAGCACGCGCAGCATGAAAGCTTCGCGCTGGCGCTGCGGCAGCTTCTTCACGGCGGCGGCCATGTCCGCGTAGGACTGCGAGTCCTGCAAGCGGTCCAGCGGACCGGGGCCGTTGTCCGCCGGCTCCCACGCGGGCAGCTCGTCGCCGTCGTCGTCGCGTCCGCCGCCGAGCCAGCCCACCACGATCGAGCGCACCTTGCGGCGGCGCTGCAGATCGACAATGCGGCGACGCAGGATGCCCCAGAAGAGCGGCGTCCATTCCTGTGCCGGCTTGTCGCGATAGTTGCGGACCAGCCGCAGCATGGCGTCCTGCACGGCGTCCATGGCGTCCTCGCGGTGGCCCAGGTTCATCTCGGCCAGCCGGAACGCGCGGCGTTCCACCTGCGCCAGGAAGGCGTCCAGCGACGTGGGCACCGCCTGGACATCTTCGGCCAGCAGTTCGGCTTCGAGCGTAGAGACCGCGCTGTTCATGGCGCGATCGTCCGGTCGGTCGGATCGAACATCCGCGGACTCCATCGATTCGGCTCCCCGCCTCAACGCGGCACGCTCGCGCGGGTTGACCCGCGACCGTATGATGCGCCGACAACCGCAGGTTGGCAGGGAGGGGTCATGATCGACGGGTTCCTGGCGCTTTACATCTTCATGCTGGCCGCTTTCACCGGCTACGAGATCATCGCGAGAGTGCCGGTGATCCTGCACACCCCGCTGATGTCCGGTTCCAATTTCGTGCACGGCATTGTGCTGGTAGGCGCCATGGTCGCGCTAGGGCACGCCAGAACATCGTTTGAACTTGCGATCGGCTTCGCCGGCGTACTGCTCGGGGCCGGCAACGCCGCCGGCGGCTATGTGGTGACCGAGCGCATGCTGGAGATGTTCAAGTCCAGCAAACCCGGCAGCGGCAAGGAGGCCAAGTGATGGCCTGGCTGCCGACGCTGATCAAGGCCTGTTATTTCCTCGCCGCCTTGCTGTTCATCCTGGGATTGAAGCGCATGAGTTCGCCGCGGACCGCCCGCGGCGGCATCGTGTGGGCGGGCGTGGGCATGCTGGTGGCCGTGCTGGCGACCTTCGCCCTGCCGGACATGCACAACCGAGTGCTGATCCTGGTGGCGGTGCTGCTGGGCGTGTCCGCGGCGTGGTGGTCGGGCCGCCGGGTGGCGATGACCGCGATGCCGCAGATGGTGGCGCTCTACAACGGCATGGGTGGCGGCGCCGCCGCGGCGATCGGCGCGGTCGAGCTGATCGGTTTCGCCGGCAGCAGCGTGACCTTGCTGGGCGGCGACCGTTTCACCGCCGATGGCGTGGCGCCCGGAACCGCGCAGCTGGTGCTGGCGGTGCTGGGCGCGCTGATCGGCGCGGTGAGCTTTTCCGGCTCGCTGATCGCCTTCGCCAAGCTGCAGGGCTGGCTGGATCGCCGCTTCGTGTTCCCGGGGCAGCGCGCGGTCAACCTGCTGGTGCTCGCGGCGGCGGTGGCGGTCGGCGCGGCGCTCGCCTGCGGACAGCTGGGGATGGGACTGATCGTGGCGTTCTTCGGCTTGGCGCTGCTGTTCGGCCTGATGATGACGTTGCCGATCGGCGGCGCGGACATGCCGGTGGTGATCTCGCTCTACAACGCGTTCACCGGCCTGGCGGTTGCGTTCGAGGGCTTCGTGCTGCAGAACGAGGCGATGATCATCGCCGGCACCGTAGTCGGCGCGGCCGGCACCTTGCTGACCCAACTGATGGCCAAGGCGATGAACCGCTCGCTGGGGAACGTGCTGTTCGGCAATTTCGGCGCGGCGGGCGCGGCGGCGCAGGCGATCGCCGGCGCGCAGAAGCCGATCGAGGCGGCGGATGCGGCGGTGATGATGGCCTACGCCGAGCGCGTGGTAATCGTGCCCGGCTACGGCATGGCCGTGGCACAGGCGCAGCACAAGGTGTGGGAGTTCGCGCAGCTGCTGATCGCGCGTGGCGTGAAGGTGAAGTTCGCCATTCATCCGGTGGCGGGCCGCATGCCCGGCCACATGAACGTGCTGCTGGCCGAAGCCGGCGTGCCGTACGACCTGATCGCCGACATGGACGACATCAACCCGGAATTCCCGGCCACCGACGTGGCGCTGGTGATCGGCGCCAACGACGTGGTGAACCCGGTGGCGAAGACCGACCCGGCATCGCCGATCTACGGCATGCCGATCCTGGACGTGGCCAGTGCCCGGCAGGTGATCGTGGTCAAGCGCGGCAAGGGCACCGGTTTCGCCGGCATCGAGAATGCGCTGTTCTACGCCGACAACGCCCGCATGCTCTACGGCGATGGACAGGCCGCGGCGGGACAGCTGGTGGCGGAACTGAAGACGCTGGACGCCTGACGCGGCTTTGCCGCGCTCAGGCCTGGCGACGTGGCTTGCCGCGCCATGCGACCCAGGCCGACAGCGCGCTGCCCGCGACGAACCAGGCCATATCGGCACCGTTGAGGTTCAGGCGCATCAAGTCGAACAACAGGCCGGTGCCGGCCTGCTTCATCGCTTCCACCAGCCCCATGCCCAGCAGGCCGGCAATGCGCGCGCCGGCGGTGAGTATCCCGACGTAGGCGCAGGCCAGCGCCGTGGCCAGGGCGGCCAGCAGCGCGGCGCCGCCGGGTTCGGGGCGCACCCAGCCGCGGATCATCCAGCCCAGCACCCAGCCCACCGCCAGCGCCAGCCAGGGCAGCACGTGCTGGAAGAACAGGGTGGGAACCATCCATACGGCCCCGAAGGCCAGGCCCAGCATCACGGCGCTGAAGAGCGCGAACAGGGCGGAGAACAGCGCGCGCGCGCTCATGGGACGCGGAAACCGAGAAGCGGAGCTGGCACGTGCGGCTCTTCCCTGAGGGTGAAAGCCGGGAATGATACCGCCCCCGCGCCCTTGAGATCGGCCGTCGACGACCTGATCTGAAAGGCGGGCTGCATAATAGGCAGCTTGGTCCGGCGCACTGCCGTGCCTTCGACATCGATTCGCAGGATCGGCATGAGCGGTTTCAGTCTTAGCAGCGAACCTTTCACCCTGGAGCGCGATTGCGACGCCGTGATGGTGCCGCAGGGCGAGACGGTGACCTTGCCCGCCGGGCAGGTCGGCTACATCACCCAGGCCCTGGGCGGGAGCTTCACGGTGTACGTGGAGGGCAACCTGTTCCGCGTCGCCGGCAAGGACGCGGATGCGCTGGGCAAGGAGCCGCCGCCGCCGATCGAACTGCCCGAGAACGCCACCGACGCCGACGTGGAGAAGCTGGTGTGGCAGCAGCTGCGCACCGTGTTCGATCCGGAGATTCCGGTGAACGTGGTGGAACTGGGCCTGGTCTACGACGTCAGCCTGGACACGGTCGAAGATGGCCGCAAGGTCTACGTGAAGATGACGCTGACCGCACCCGGCTGCGGCATGGGCGACATCCTGATCGACGATGCGCGCACCAAGCTGGAACTGATTCCCACGGTGAAGGAAGCCGACGTGGATCTGGTGTTCGATCCGCCGTGGAACCATTCCATGATGTCGGAGATCGCCAAGCTCGAGACCGGGATGCTCTGAGCGCGACTCGACAGCGTGAAGTAGGAAAAAGACCTAGGAAAAAAGCGCCCCTCAGGGCGCTTTTTTTGTGGGCTGCGACACGGTGATTCCGAGCTTTTCCTGCATCGAAAAAACTGTCGTTAGTCGCGCCTGAAACCAATATTCAGGCTTCGTTTATCTATAACGAAAGTCATACGCCGGCGCCTTTCGTTTCAAACGCAAGAAATCGAGGCTGGCATGTGGATATGCCCCGGATGCATGTGCCCGACGTCATCGGAAGCGACCACCCGATCGGGTAATGCTTTGTGCGTCCGCAGCAGCCGCCATCGTAAAAAATTGCCGTGCGCGCGGACTGAAAACACGTGTTTTTCGCCGCATTTTTCGTGCGTTTCGCGCGCATTGACGAAGCCCTAGGGGACGCTTAGCGTCAATGAATCCGTCGCCAGGGAGGTTGACGGATGTCTGTGGACGGCGTGCCGAGGGTAGGCGGAGCCGTTCGAACGAGTCGGGCAGGGCCGGGTCAGGAGCGACCGGGGGGCGGCCAGCCGGACGATCGACAGGATCGCAGGGCAATCACACCAAAAGGGCGCCGTGCCCAAGCACGGCAATCACATGGGGCGAACCGCCGCATAGGGTCCGTTCGTCTCTGAAAAATGTCTGGGGAGTCAAGGAATGAGCAGTAAGAAACATTCGTGGGGCATCGCCAAGGGTTATCGCAAGGCACTGCTGCCGGTCGCCGTCTCCATGGCGATGCTGGCCGGTTCGGCGCAAGCCGCCGACAGCTGGGTGGTCACCAAGACCCATCCGGCGATCCAGAAGAACGCCGCCGCTGGCGTCTCGACCCTGGCCGCGGGCACGGCCGGTCCGTCGTGGACGATCAACATGCGCGGCTATCCGAGCGTGCAGGACGCGGCGGTGGCGCCGCTGGAGCAGAGCAAGCCGCTGCATATCGCGGTGAGCCTGAAGCTGCGCAATGCCGCTCAGCTTCAGCAGTTCCTGCATGAGCTGGCCACGCCGGGCAGCGCGCATTACGGCAAGTACCTGACGCCGGAACAGTTCAAGGCGGCCTACGCGCCGACCGAGCAGCAAGTGCAGGCCGTGGTGGCGCATCTGCGCGCCGCGGGCTTCAACAACGTGACCGTGTCGCCGAACAACTTGCTGGTCGAGGCCGACGGCAACGCCGGCCACGTGCAGGCCGCGTTCCGCACCAGCATGAAGACCTTCCAGTTCCGCGGCCGCCAGCGCGTGGCCAACGACGGCGAAGTGCAGGTACCGTCGTCGCTGGCCGACACCGTCGAGGCGGTGCTGGGCCTGCAGGACGTCAGCGTGAAGCACACCATGCACCATGTGCTGAAGCAGCTGAGCCCGGCCGAGATCCACACCAACGCGACCACGGCCAGCGTCACCAGCCACAACCCGAAGGACTTCCCGGCGATCTATGACGTCGGCAGCGTGCCGGCGGCGACCAACACCACGGTCGGCATCATCACCTGGGGCGACACCAGCACCACCATCAACGACCTCAACACCTTCACCACCAACGCCGGCCTGCCGACCACTAATGTGCAGACGGTGAAAGTGGGCACCGCCGCGCTGTGGGACGACACCAACGGCGACGGCGAGTGGAACCTGGACAGCCAGACCATCGTCGGCACCACCGGCGGCGTGCAGAAGTTGATCTTCTATACCGCTGCCAACGGCACCAACAACGCCTCGCTCACTGACGCCGGCATTACCGCGGCCTACAACAAGGCGGTGACCGACAACGTGGCGAAGATCGTCAACGTGTCGCTGGGCGAAGACGAAACCGCTTCGCACAACGCCGGCACCCAGGCGGCCGACGACAATGTGTTCCAGCAGGCCGTCGCGCAGGGCCAGACCTTCTCGGTCTCCTCCGGTGACGAAGGCGTGTACGAGTCGCAAGGCGGCGTGCTGACCAACTCGTCGGGCACCGTCACCGCCAACCTCAGTTCATACTCGGTGAGCGAGCCCGCGGCGTCGCCGTACGTGGTCGCGGTGGGCGGCACCACGTTGTCGACCAACGGCACCACTTGGGCCGGCGAGACGGTGTGGAACGAGGGTCTGGCCAACGTCAGCTCCACCGACACGCGCCAGCGTCTGTGGGCCACCGGCGGCGGCGTCAGCTCGTTCGAGACCGCGCCGACCTGGCAGACCACCGCCCTGGGTTCCTCGGTGACCAAGCGTGTACTGCCCGACGTGGCGTTCGACGCGGCGCAGTCCAGCGGCGCGCAGATCGTCTACCAGGGCGGCACCTATGCCATCGGCGGCACCAGCCTGGCTTCGCCGATCTTCGTCGGCGTGTGGGCGCGCCTGCAGTCGAACAACGGCAATGCCTTGCCGTTCCCGACCTCGAAGTTCTACGGCGATTTCCCCAACCATCCCGAGCTGCTGCATGACGTGACCTCGGGCAACAATGGCTACAACGGCTACGGCTACAACGCCGCCGCCGGCTGGGACTACACCACCGGCTTCGGCAGCCTGGACATCTCCAAGGTCAATGCCTTTGCGGCGGCGAACTGGGTCTCCGGCGGCGGTACCACCGGCGGCACGCCCACGGCCAATTTCGGTTTCACCACCAGCGGCCTGACTGCCAACTTCACCGACAGCTCCACCGACAGCGGCGGCACCATCGGCTCGCATTCGTGGACCTTCGGCGACGGTGGCACTTCGTCCGCGACCAACCCGAGCCACACCTACGCGGCGGCCGGCACCTACACCGTCACTGAGACGGTGACCGACAGCACCAGCGGCAAGACCAGCTCGAAGAGCTCGTCGGTGACCGTCTCCAGCGGTGGCGGCGGTTCGAGCCAGCTGCTGGGCAACCCGGGCTTCGAGACCGGCACGGCCTCGCCGTGGTCGATCAGCTCCGGCGCGCTGTGCAGCAACAGCGGCTGCAGCGGCGAAACCGCGCACGGTGGCACGTGGTTCACGTGGCTGGACGGTTACGGCAGCAGCCATACCGACACCGTCTCGCAGAGCGTGGCCATTCCCAGCGGCAAGACCTCCGCGACGCTGACCTTCTACCTGCACGTCGACACGGCCGAAACCACCACCACGACCGCGTACGACAAGCTGAGCGTGCAGGTGCTCAACAGCAGCGGCACGGTGCTGAAGACGCTGGCCACGTACTCCAACCTCAATGCGGGGTCGGGCTATGCGCAGAAGTCGTTCGATCTGAGCGCCTACATCGGTCAGACCGTGACCATCAAGTTCACGGGCACCGAGGACAGCTCGCTGCAGACCTCGTTCGTGCTGGATGACGTCAATCTCAACGTGCAGTAAATCGCCACGTAGAGACGTGAAACGAAACGGGCCCGGTCGCGAGACCGGGCCCGTTTTTCTTTGCATGCAGGCCGGATGAGCAGGAAACGCTCGCGTTCTCTCAGCCTGCCGACTCCTCGAAACGGTTGGCTTCGCGGTTCTTGCGCACTTTCAGCGGATCCCAGATGCGGCCGTTCATGGCGATGTACACGCCGTCCGGCAGCGTCTGCACCGCGCCGACCGCGCAGCCGATGTTGAAGACCGCGTCCGAGCCCTGGAAGCGTGCCGGATTGAGCGCGCCGGTGAGCACGATGACCTTGCCCTTGATGCTGGCCAGCTCACGCGCGGTATCCACCATGGTGTCGGTTCCGTGGGTCACCAGCACGTGGCGGTGCGGCTGCGCCTCGATGGTGGAGCGCACCAGGGCACGGTCTTCCGCACCCATGTGCAGGCTGTCCTTGCGCAGGATCGGGATGACGTCGAACTGGAAGGCGACGCCGAGCTGGCCGAGGATCTCGCCGATCTGCGGGGCACCGATCTTGTAGTCCGACTTGTCGTCGAAATAGATCTTGTCGATGGTGCCGCCGGTGGTGACGATGGTCAGGTGCTGCATGTCGGAACGCCGTGGTGAGAGGGGAAGGGCGCTAGTTTAGGCCCTGGCCCCACGGCGCGCGAACGCCGCGGGGCGTGTCCCTCATGCGAGCAGGGCCGTGTCGGCCGCGTCGAGGCTGTCCAGCCGGTCCAGCCCGTGGCTGACGAAGCGGCGCAGTGCCGCGCCCGCGCGCAGGTCGCCAAGCTGCCGCTTCGCCCACGTGGCCTGCCGTGCCAGCAGTGCCGCCGCGGCGCAGCGGGCGAGCGTGATGGACAGGCCGCGCGCGCCCGCTTCCAGCGTGTCGCGTTCGGCGCCATGCGTTTCCAGCCAGTGCATGGCTGCGTCCAGTGTGCGTTGGATGATGCTGACGGCGTGCAAGTCGTCGTTGTCGGCCAGCCAGTGGCCGACCGTCACTCGCATGGCGCCTGGCGCCTTGCCGGCCAATGCGCGCAGGCTGTCCAGCGACAGCACGTTGGTGGTGCCTTCCCAGATCGCGTAGACCTGCGCGTCGCGCAGCAGCTGCGGCAGGCCGGTGTCCTCGATGTAGCCGGCGCCGCCGAAACATTCCAGCGCTTCGGAGCACAGCTTGACCGCCAGCTTGCCGGTCCAGAGCTTGGCCAGCGGCGTGAGCAGGCGGAGCAGGTCGGCTTCCTCGGCGGCGGCCGCCCCCTGCTCGACACGGCCCAGCAGGTGCGCCACCTCGAAAGCGAGCGCGAAAGCGGCCTCGAATTCCGCCTGCATGCCGGCCAGCGTCTGCGCATGGAGCGGCTGCTCGGCCAACGGCCGGCCGAAGGCGTGGCGGCGGCGCGCATAGTCCCGCGCCAAGTGCAGCGCGCGGGCCATGCTGGCGACCGCGCAGATGGCGTTCCAGGTCCGGGTGACGTTGAGCATCGGCGCCACCTGGCGCACGCCATGCGCGAGTTCGCCGACCGGCCACGCAGGCAGGCCTTCCAGGTGAATCTCGGCCGTGGGCAACTCGTGGGTGCCGAGCTTGTCCTTGAGCCGATCGATGATGAGCTCCGGCTTGCGCACGCCATCGTCCATCGTCTCGACATAGAACAGCGCCAATGCCGCGGGCCCGAGGCCGGCGCCTTCCGGGCGGGCGAGCGCCAGCGCCGCCTCGCCGACCACGGCCGAACTGAACCACTTGCGCCCGTACAGACGCCACTGGCCGTCCGCATCGCGCCGCGCGATGGTTTCCGTATTGCCCACGTCGGAGCCGCCGGCGTTCTCGGTCATCCACTGGCCGCTGAGCCAGAACGTCGCGGGGTCGCGACTAAGGAAATGCGGCAGCGCGCGTTCGATCAGCGCACCGTTGCCCGAGGCTTTCAGGGCGGTGGCCGCGCCGTCCGTCATCGCCAGCGGGCAGGTGTAGAACTCGCTGGCGAGGTGATAGAGGTAGACCCGCGCGAATTCCTCCAGGCGTGCGCACGGATGCGCCTCATGGCCGGCGGCGAGCACGGCGTGGCGCGTGGTGAGCAGAGGGCCTTCCTGCCATGACGGCGTCAGTTCGATGCGATCGACTCGGCGGCCCCATGCATCCCACGAGGTCAGCACCGGCTTGCGCCGCGTCGTCGTGCAGACACGCCGCCAGGCCAGGCGCGCGTAGTCGCCGAGTGCGTCGAGATCCGCTTCGATCGCGGCGCGCCGGTCGGGCGGGAGCACGCGGTCGAGCAGGCCGATCAGCAGACGGTCGTCGCGGTACGGATGCGCCAGCTGCGGCGCTTCTTGCAGGAATCCCATGCGGCCCTCCCTGGGCAGAGACGTTGCCTGGGGAGTATAGGCCCGGGGTTGTTCGGCCTCCGTGGAAGCCGTCGGCGGATTCAGCGCACGGGTCTGCGGCGCACGCCGGCGCCGAGTGCGCCGATCAGCAGCAAGGTCAGGACGATTTCCGCCAGGGCCAGCCATCGCTCGCTGGAGGACGTCCAGCCTTCCGAAATGCCGTGGCAGAAGTAGAACAGGCTGAGGATGCCCACCCACAGCAGTGCGCGGCGCACGTCGCGGCGCAGCGCGAGCAACGGCAGGAGCAGCGGGCCGATGGTGATCAGCAAGACAGCCCACACCGGGAGCAACTGACCGGGAAACAGCCAGCCATGCCAAACGAACTGAAGCAGCGCGAGCGCGGCCCAGGCGACCAGGCCCACGCGGTAGGCGTTCGGGACGGCCTGCGCGCTCACGCGCCGCCTTCCAGCTTGCGCGCCACTTCGGCGAGGCGCCGGCCCAGCGCGCGGGCCAGCTCGCGTTCGTGGTCACTGATGGCGTTGTCGCCCTGAGGACCCGCCACGTGGCTGGCGCCGTAGGGCGTGCCGCCGCTGAGCGTGGCGGTGAGCGCGGCTTCCGTGTACGGCACGCCGACGATCAGCATGCCGTGGTGCAGCAGCGGCAGCGCCATGCTGAGCAGGGTGGATTCCTGTCCGCCGTGCATCGTGCTGGTGGAGGTGAAGACCGCCGCCGGCTTGCCGGCCAGCGCGCCGCTGGCCCATTCGGCGCCGGTGCCGTCGAGGAAATACTTGAGCGGCGCGGCCATATTGCCGAAGCGCGTGGGACTGCCCAGGGCGAGGCCGGCGCATTCGATCAGGTCCTGGCGGCTGGCGTAGGGGGCGCCTTCTTCCGGTTCCGGCGGCTGCGCCACTTCGGTCACCGGCGCCACCGGCGGTACCTGGCGTAGACGGGCCTGCATGCCGGGCACTTCTTCGACGCCGCGCGCGATCAGCCGCGCCAGACGGGCCGTGTGGCCGCTGCGGCTGTAGTACAGGACCAGGATGTCTCGGCTCATGCGGCGCGGCTCGCGGGTTGGGGCGTTCACGGCGGATCGGGTAGTGTACTGTCCCATCCCGCCCATGATGCTGCCCGCCATGAGGCCGCCGCGCACGGCGGCGACGGCGGCCGAAGAGGACTCGCATGGCCTGGCGTATCGACCGCGATCGCACCACCAGTTTCAGCCGCTTTCTGTGGCAGCGCTTCATCGACGACAAATGCTTCGAGACGGCGGGCGCGCTGTCGTACACCACGCTCGTATCGCTGGTGCCCCTGGTGGTGGCGGTGCTGGCGATGTTCTCGGCCTTTCCGGTGTTCGCCGAGTGGCGCAACACGCTCATCAATTTCGTCTTCAACCTGGTGCCGGCCGCGGCGGAAACGGTGAAGAGCGCGCTGCTGGCCTTCGCCGACAATGCCAGCAAGCTCACCGGCATCAGCGTGCTGGTGATGCTGTTCAGCGCCATCTCGATGATGGTGAGCATCGAGGACCGCCTCAATCGCATCTGGCGGGTGCATCAGCCCCGCAGCTGGGGTTCGCGGCTGCTGCTGTACTGGGCCGCGCTGACGCTGGGGCCGATCCTGGTGGTGGGCGGCCTGGTCGCCAGTTCGTACGTGACCGCGCTCCCCCTGATCAAGAGCGCGGCGGGCATGGGGTTCGGCGTTTACCTGCTGAATGCGCTGCCGTTCGTGGTCACCTTCATCACGCTGTGGCTGCTGTATGTGGTGGTGCCCAACCGGCCCGTGTCGATGAAGCACGCCGCGATCGGCGCCTTGCTCGGCGCCTTTCTGTTCGAGGTCGCGCGCTGGGGCTTTTCGCTGTTCGTGCGCCACGCGCAGACTTACCAGCAGATCTACGGCGCGGCGCTGGCGGCGCTGCCCATCTTCCTGCTGTGGATCTATCTGTCCTGGATCATCGTGATCCTGGGCGCATCGATCGCCGCGTCGATCTCCGCCTACGAATACCAGGCGCCGACCGAGTGCCTGCCCGAGGGCTCGGAGTTCCTGGGCCTGATGGTGGTGCTGCGCCACTTCGTGGAAGCGCAGCGCAAGGGCTACAGCGTGGACCCGGCCATCGTGCGGTTGGAAGAGCCATACCTGCGTAGCGGATCGATCAGCGCCTTCTTCGAGGACCTGCAGCGGGCGGACCTCATCCAGCGCAGCGAGTCCGGCGGCTGGCTGCTCAGCCGCAGCCTCGACGCGACGGATCTGCTGCGCGTGTATCGCTATGCGGGTTATCGTCTGCCGCTGGATCCGGCCGGCGAAGCGCAATCGCTGGGCATCCGCTTGCCGCAGGAGCTGCTGGACCTGCTGTGCACGACGGCCGGCCTGCTCAGGCAGAAGCTGGATGCCACGCTCGACCGGGTGTTCCCGGCGGGCCCCGACGCAAACTCTCCCTCGAAGGAAGTGGCTGCATGAACCGTTTCACCGCTCTCGCTCTCGCCGCCGCCCTGGCGCTCGGCGTTCCCGCCGCACAGGCCGCCATGCCCGCGCAGCCGGCGCTGAAGGTCACCACGCTGGACGGCAAGCCGTACGATCTGGCGCAGGAGCGCGGCAAGTACGTGATCGTCAATTACTGGGCCACGTGGTGCGTGCCGTGCATCAAGGAGATGCCCGACATTTCGCGTTTCGTCGCCGCGCACAAGGACAAGGTCGCCGCGATCGGTCTGGCCTATGAAGACACCGACAAGGCCGATATCCAGGCCTTTCTTGCCAAGCATCCGGTGAGCTATCCGATCGCCCAGGTCACGCTCGACAAACCGGTGAAGGATTTCGACGAGCCGCGCGGCCTGCCCACGACCTGGCTGATCGGTCCCGACGGCAAGGTGGCCAAGCGCTTTGTCGGTCCCGTCACCGAGGCATCCCTGGGCGACGCGATCGGCCTGGGCAAGTAAGGCGCGGATGGCCTCGGTACTGTTCCGGGTGAGCGGCAGGGTGCAGGGCGTGTTCTATCGCGCCAGCACCCGCGAGCAGGCGCTGGCGCTCGGTCTGACCGGTTACGCCCGGAATCTTCCGGACGGAGCGGTGGAAGTGCTGGCCTGCGGCGATGCCGGAGCGATCGAGGCGCTGGAGCGCTGGCTATGGGAAGGCCCCGCCGCCGCGCGGGTGGCGGAGGTGGCGCGGGGCGAATGGTCCGGCGCGGAGCCGGAAGATTTCCGCACGGGTTAGCGGCCGCGTTTCTTCAATCGCCGTCGAAGCTGTCCGGCACCCACAGCGCCTTTCCGGTGACGTTCTCGCGTTGCGGCTTGCCCTTGAGCTTGGGCAGTTTCACTTCCGGAATGCTCTCTTCCTTGCGCGGGAGGTGTTCCAGGAGATGCCGGATCAGATTGATGCGGCCGCGCTTCTGGTCGTTGTAATCCACCACGAACCACGGCGCATAAGGCCGGTGCGTGCGCTCGATCATCTCGTCGCGCAACCGGCCCATTTCGTCGTACTTCTGGCGCGAAGCCAGGTCGACGGGAGAGAGCTTCCAGCGCTTGAGCGGGTCTTCGGCACGCTCGGCGAAGCGTTCTTCCTGCTCGCGCTGGTCCACCGCCAGCCAGTACTTCACGAGCATGATGCCGTCGTCCGCGAGCAGCTTCTCGAAATGCGGCACGGCGTGCAGGAAAGCCTCGCGCTGCTTCTCGGTGCAGAAGCCCATCGCCGGCTCGACCACGGCCCGGTTGTACCAGCTGCGATCGAACAGCACGAGCTCGCCCGCGGAAGGCAAGTGTTCCACATAGCGCTGGAAGTACCACTGCGTGGCTTCGGCATCGGTGGGCTTGCCCAGGGCGGCGACGCGGTAGCCGCGAGTGTCCATCGACTCGGTGATGGCTTTGATGGTGCCGCCTTTGCCCGCCGCATCGCGTCCTTCGAAGATCACCATCACGCGGTGGCCGCTGCGCTTGAGCCAGCGGTGCATGCCGGCCAGTTCGATCTGCAGTTCTTCCATGGTCTTGCGATAGCGCTTGTCCGGCTTGCCCATGAGGCGATCCTCTTCGCTAGAGATCCAGGTCGATCGGCGGACGGCCGATGCGGTGCCGCGCACCCATGGCTTGCAGCGCGCGGCGAAGGTCGGCGGCGAACCCCGCCGTATCGAATATCGAATTGCCCGTGCGCACGTCGTGCAGGTGGCGGCGCAGCGTATTCAGGGCGTCACGGTCGTTGCCGAGATGGACGGCCATATCGATGAAGGCGTCCTCGTCTTCCGCCACCAGCTCCGGCAACCCGGCGTGGAAGAGCACGCTGGCGGCCTGGCGCCCGGCCAGCGTATGCCCGAGGCAGGTCAGCACGGGGCAGCCGGCCCACAGCGCGTCGAGCGCCGTGGATTGGGCATTGCAGGGCAGAGTGTCCAGGAACAGGTCCGCGTGTCCGAGCCACGCCACGTATTCGGCATGCGGCAGACGAGGCATGAAGACCAGGCGGTCGGGTTCGACGTCCATCAGCGCCGCGGCGCGGCGCAGGCGGTCGTCCGTGTCGTGAGCGCCCGCGAGCAGCCACAACACGCTGCCGGGCACTTGCTGCAGGATGACCATGAAGCGCGCGAAAGCGGCCGGGTTGAGCTTGTGATGGCCGTGGATGCTGGCGAAAACGGTGCCTTCCTGCGGCAAGCCGCAGGCGGCGCGCGAAGGCGGTTCGGCCAGTGACAGAGCGGCATCGAAAGGGATGGCGCAGCGTGAAAGGCGCACGACCTTTTCGCTGAATTCCTCGCGCAGCGGGGCGGGCAACGCCACCGCGTCGGTCAGCACGTAGTCGGTCCAGTCCGCACCCGCCGTCGCCGGATAGGCGAACCAGTTGACCTGTACCGGCGCCGGACGGAATTCGAAAAGATCGCTGTTGGCACCGCCGCCGTAGCTGCGCAGATCGACCAGCACCTCGATGCCTGCCGCATGAATGCGCTGCGCGACGTCCGTGGGCGAGGAAGCCGGCAAGTCGTGCAGCGTCACGGGCGCATCGGCGAGGCGACGCCGGACCGCGCCGCCGTCGTCCGGGGCGAGGCAGAACAGGTGGACATCCAGGCGGTCGTCTCCCAGGCGCTCGAGCACGCCGACCGTCAACTGCCCGATCGGACGCTCGCCGAAGCCGTTGGAGACGAAGCCGACCCTGAGCGGCTCACCGGCATTCGGCCGCCAAGGCGCGAGGGCGAGCGCACGGCGCAGCGGTGCGGCTTGGCGCTCCACGCTCGCGGCGAAGGTGATCGCGCAGCGCCGCTGTTCCGCGATGCTGGCTTCTTCGGCCAGGAAGGCGAACGGCATGACGCCATCGCGCCCTTCGGCGACGGCGCGGTGCAGCTGTTCGCTCAGGACGTCGAGGTCGCGCCAATCGCAAAGCCGGCGCTTGGCGAAGACCAGCATGGCCAGCGCTGCGCCGGACGCCGCGTCCAGGCGCAGCGCGCGTTCGAACGCCGCCGCGGCCGCGGGCAGCTGGCCGGCGTCGTCCAGCAGCATGCCGGCATGGAAGGGATAGAGCGGCTGTTCGGGCGCGCGGCGTTCGGCCTGCAGCCATGCTTCCGCGGCGTCGTCGATGCGCCCCTGTGCATGCAGGATGCGAGCGCGCAACGCGAATACGCCGTCGTGATCGGGCGCCAGCTGCAGGGCTTCATCGGTGTGCTGCACTGCCTGCGGCAGATTGCCGAGCTCGAGTTCCGCGGCGGCCAGATGAAGCCGCAGGCCGGCATGCTGGGGCGCGCCGTGCGTCGCCATGGCGTAGGACTCGCGCGCCTGGGCATACCTTCCCGCGAGCATCAGCGCATTGCCGAGCATCATCAGAACGGCGGCATGTCCGGGATGCTTGCGCAAGGCTTGGCGCAGGCCTTCGATGGCGCCGTCCAACTGGCCTTGCGCCAGCAGCACATTGGCGAGATTGCACTGCACTTCCACGCTGTCCGGCGCCAGTCCGGCTGCCGTTTCCAGGACTTCCCGCGCTTCGGCATAGCGGCCGAGCTGGATCAACGACACGCCGTGCAGGCGGGCGATTTCCGCATCCTGGGGATGCTCGGCACGCGAATGCGTCGCCAATGCCTCAGCCCCGGCCGCGTCGCCGCGATCGAGCAGACGGGCCAATTGGTGGTGGAGGGCGAGGAGTTCGGATCGTGAAGCCTGCTTCATCCGCGCACGCTAGCGCACGCTGTCTTCACTGCCAATCGCCGGGTGCGTGACCGGGTAGGCAACCCGGTGCGGCTCAGGCCAGGGCCTTGAGCTGGTCGGCCTGGTACTCGCGCAGCAAGGCGCCGATCAGCTCGTCCAGGTCGCCCTGCATGATGTCGGGCAGGCGATACAGATCCAGGCCGATGCGGTGATCGGTCACCAGGTTGTCCTTGTAGCGATAGGTGCGGATGCGCTGGCTGCGATCGCCGCTGCCCACCTGCAGGCGGCGGGATTCGGCCTGTTCGGCGGTCTGCTTAGACTGCGCCTCGTCGAGGAGGCGCGCCTTGAGGAGGCTCATCGCGCGGGCGCGGTTCTTGTGCTGACTGCGCTCGTCCTGGCATTCGACCACGATGCCGCTCGGCAGATGGGTGATGCGGATGGCCGAGTCGGTCTTGTTGACGTGCTGGCCGCCGGCGCCGGAGGCGCGGAAGGTGTCGATCTTCAGGTCGGCGGGCGAGATCTCCACGTCCTGGATATCGTCCAGCTCCGGCAGCACCGCCACCGTGGCCGTGGAGGTGTGGACACGCCCCTGCGCTTCCGTGGCCGGCACGCGCTTCACGCAATGCACGCCGGATTCGAATTTCAATCGGGAGAACGCTCCCTTGCCCTCGACGCGCGCCACGACCTCTTTGTAGCCGCCATGCTCGCCGGGATGCTCGCTCAAGATTTCCACGTGCCAGCCCTGGCGTTCGGCGTAGCGCGCGTACATGCGGAAGACGTCGCCGGCGAAGATGGCCGCTTCGTTGCCGCCCGCACCGGCTCGTACCTCCAGAAAGAGGTTGGCATCGTCGCGAGGATCGCGCGGAAGCAGAAGGACCTGCAGTTCGCCGTCGAGTTCGGCCAGGCGATTTTCCAGCCGCGCGACGTCGTCGGCCGCCAGTTCCCGCATGTCGGGATCGGACAGCATGGTGCGCGATTCGGCCAGCTCCCGCTCGGCCACGTCGTGCTCGCGCAGTGCCGCGACGACGGGTTCGAGCTGCGCGTATTCACGCGAGAGGTCGCGGAAGCGCGTGCCGTCCGCGAGCACTTCCGGCTGGGCCAGCAGCAGGCCGACTTCTTCGTGGCGTTCGGCGAGGGAAGCGAGTTTGTTGCGGATGGATGGCGTCATCGGTACGGAAAGGCAGGGAAGCGGAGCGAGGCCCGGGTGGCCGGGAATGGGGCGGGGACGGCCCGCTAGGCTCCGGTATCCGGTTCCTTCCCGTCCAGTCCATACAGACGTCCGGCCGCATGGAGCAGATCCATGTCGCCGGCCAGAGCGGCTTCGCGCAGGCGTGCGCTGGGGTGGTGCAGCAGCTTGTTGGTCAGCG
>JBCNOA010000072.1:0-17192 GCA_039594095.1 Dyella sp. | reverse complement strand
GGTCCGAATCCGTGGAAACCGTTCTTGTCGAAGACGTGCTGCATCGCTTTCTGCTGGAGCGCGCCGGCGTGCGCGGCGTGCTGGTGCGGCTGAGCGCCGCCTGGCGCGAAGTGGCAGGCCGGGCCGACTATCCCCCGGCGCTGCGTTCGCTTCTGGGCGAATCGCTGGCCGCCAGCGCCCTGCTGACCGGAAACATCAAGCTGGAAGGCGCGCTCTCCATTGAACTGAAGAGCGGCGGGCCCCTGCGCCTGTTGTTCGCCGAATGCAGCGATCAGGGCCGACTGCGCGGGCTCGCTCGGTGGGAGGGGGACGTGCCGGAGCCGCTGGTACTGGCAGACCTGCCCCAGGCCGTCATGGCGATCACGATCGGGCGCGCCGATCGGGGGCAACGCTACCAGGGGCTGGTGGATCTGCAGCACCCTGAGCTGGGCCAGGCGCTGGAGAATTACTTCAGCCAGTCCGAACAGCTGCCGGCCAAGGTGCTGCTGGCGGCGGACGGCGAACACGCTGTAGGCCTCATGCTGCAACGCCTGCCGGGCGAAGGCGGCCACGATGCCGCGAACGACGAGGACGCCTGGCCGCGCGTGGTGCATCTGGCCAATACCTTGGGCCGGGAAGAAATGCTGTCCACCGCGCCCGAAGATCTGTTGTACCGGCTGTTCCATGAGGAATCGGTGCGGCTGTTCGAGCCACGGCCGCTGGCCTTCGGCTGCAGCTGCTCGCGCGAGCGCGTGGAGTCGATGCTGCGTTCGCTGGGCCGCGAGGAGGTCGAGGCGGCGCTCGAGGCGCGGGATGGCGAGGTCGAGGTGACCTGCGAGTTTTGCGCGAGGCGCTACACCTTCGACCGCATCGACGTCGAGCACCTGCTCAACCATGCCGGAGTCAGCGCGCCGGGTACCGCGCAGTAAGAGACTGCGGGGCGGCTTCCGTGGGATTCAGGGCAGCGCGAAATGGTATTCGCGCTGCAACCACACGTCCGCCGCGCGTGGCATCGCGAACAGGAAACCCTGGCCGTAGCGGCAGCCCACGCGCAGCAGCGCGTCCCGCTGCGCTTCTTCCTCGATGCCTTCGGCGATCACCTGCATCTGCAGCGAATCGGCCAGCACCTGGATGGCGCGTACCACCGCGAGGCTGTGGCCGCCCTCGCGCGGCAGCTCGGTGATGAAGGAGCGGTCGACCTTCAACGTGCTGATCGGGTACTGGTGTAAATAACTCAGCGAGGAGTAGCCGGTGCCGAAGTCGTCCAGCGCGATGCCGACATCGTGCTGGCGGAGCGTATCCAAGATGCGCTTCACCTGTGAGGCGTTCTCGAGCAGCGCCCGTTCGGTAACCTCGATGCGCAGGCAGCGTGGCGGCAGGCGATGGGCAGCGAGCAGGTCGAGCAGGCGACGGTCCAGGTCCGGCGAGCGGAAGTGCCGGCCTGAGACATTGATGCTGACGAAGCCGTCGCTGCCGGTCAGCGCCTCGGCTTGCGCGCAGACCTGCTCGAAGATCTGCCAGTCGATGCTTTCCGAGCAGCCGCTTTCCTCGGCCACCGCGAGGAAATCGCTCGGCGTGAGCAGGCCCCGATCCGGGTGCCGCCAGCGCAGCAGCGCTTCGTAACCCACCGTGCGGCCGTCTTCGAGCGACACGATCGGCTGATAGAACGGCACGAATTCGTTGCGGCCCAGCGCGCGGCGCAGGTCCCCTTCCATTTCCAGCAGGGACAGTGCCTCGCGGCGCAGGCGGTCGTCGAACACGGCGGCACGATGCCGGCCTTCGTCCTTGGCGCGGTACATGGCCGCGTCGGCGTCTCGCAGCAGTTCTTCCGGACGCTGGTAGTGCGGACCGGGCAGAGCGATGCCGATGGATGCCGACGTGAAGATCTCCTTGGCGCCCAGCCGGAACGGCGTCTGCAGTTCGGCGATGATGCGCTCGGCGATCACCAGCGCCATCCTGTAATCGGTGATGCCCTCGGCGAGCACGGCGAATTCGTCGCCGCCGAGCCGCGCGACCACATCGCGCGTCTTCAGGCAGGCGCGGATGCGGCCGCCCACTTGGAACAGCAGATCGTCGCCCACCAGATGGCCGACGGAATCGTTGATGACCTTGAAGCGATCCAGGTCGATGAACAGCACGGCGAACATGTCCTGCGGGTTGCCGTGGTAGCGCTGCAGCGCCTGCTCCAGCCGCTGCAGCAGGAGCGTGCGGTTGGGCAGGCCGGTAAGCGAATCGTGCAGGGTCTCGTATTTGAGGCGGCGCTCCACGCGTTCGCGCTCGGCGATCTGTTCGCGCAGGTCGCGGTTGGCCAGCGCCAGCGCCCGCGTGCGTTCGGTGACGCGGCGCTCCAGGCTGGCGTAGGCCTGCTTCAGCGATTCGGTGGTGTGCTTGCGCTGCAGGGCATTGGCGACGTGGTAGCTGACGAAGGTCAGCAGTTCCTGGTCGCGCACGTCATAGGTGTGTTCGGGCGAATAGCTCTGCACCGCTAGCACGCCCATGGCGCGCTCGCCCCAGATCAGCGGCACACCCAGCCAGCAGACCGAACGCGAGCCGTGGTGGCCGATTTCCCCCTGGCGAGCTAGCCGGTCGATGTCCTCCGGCGAGGCCAGCAGGGGCTTGCCATGGCGGAGCACATATTCGGTCAGGCCTCGTCCGTGCGAACGGGGCAGGCGCACGGTGTCGAATTCGTCCACGGAGTAGGGGAACGTGAGCTGGTTGGGCTCCTCGTCCAGCAGCGCGATATAGAAATTGCGCGCGTACAGCAGGCCGCCGATCACCCGGTGTACCGCCGCGTAGAAGTTGTCCAGGCTCTCCGAGGCATTGGCGAGTTCCGCGATGCGGAACAGGGCTGCCTGAAGGCGTTCGCCCCGCTGGCGCTGCAGCACCTGCTGGCGCAGCACGCGATTGGCCTCGCGCAGCGCCGCGGTGCGGCTGGCTACGCGCCGTTCCAACTCGGCATGCGCTTCGCGCCGCTCCAGCGCGGTCTGCACGTGCTTGGCGACGTAGCTGAGCAGCTCGCGATCGTGCTCGGAGTAATGCGTGTCTTCGCGATAGCTCTGCACCACGATGCCGCCGACCACCCGGCCGTCGCGCTGCAGGGGAACGCCCAGCCAATGCTCGCAGACCGGGCCGAGCAGGATGAACCGGCCGTCGAGCTGGCGCGAGAGTTCTTCCATCGACCCCATGATCGGCTGGCCGCTCTGCAGCAGATTCCAGGTCAGGCTATGGCGCATGTCCTGCAGCGGCACGCTCTGATCGGGCGAGGGCGGGTCCTTGTCCATCGTGTCGACGTAGTACGGGAAGCGCACGCTGTCCGTGGCCGGATCGTAGAGTGCGACGTAGAAATTCTCCGCATACATCAGGCTGCCGAGGATGCCGTGGAGCGCATGCATCATCTCGGCGACGTTGTGCTCGGTGCTGGCCTGATCCGCGATGGCGTAGAGCGCACGCTGCAGGCGTTCGGCCATGGCGAGCTTGGAGATCGCCTCGTACAGCCGCGAGGTCTCGGCCAGTTGGCGCAGCCGCGAGGCCGCCATGCGACCCAGCCAGGCGACCTGCTCCGCAGCGCCCGGCGGCAGCGGGGCGTCGGGAACCAGGACCAGCATCCGCTGCGCCTGGGGATCCTCGGCCAGGTCCAAATGCCCTTGCGGCCGGGGCCCGGCTGGAACCTCCAGGGGCAGCCAGGTCACGGAGCCCCGGATGCCCAGGGCGCGGACCATTTCCGCGCAGACCTCCGCCACGCCGGCGGTGTCCATGGCCCGGAACAGTCCTTCCACAGCCACGTGCGACGCCGCGGAGCCGGACTCTGCGGACGGGGGCATCGGAGCGGGATTGTTGGGCACTGAACTCATTCGGCGTGGACCGGTCCATGCTAGGTCACATGCGCCTTTATATCGTCTCTATTCAGCGTTGTCGCTGAGAGGAAGGGGGAGCGCCGCCCTGTCCCTACCCGGGTCTGCCGGCGCGATATTTTGCGCTCCCCGTCACCAATCAGCCGGGGAAAATGGGTGCAAGCAAAAGTTAAATTGTGGTAAGCTTCGCCCACCCGATCCCTGGGGAGGGTGTGGGTTCCCGTCCGCAAAGTCTTTATCGGTCGATTTCCATGCGTCGTCTGTTGTTGTCCTTGCCCGTTCTGCTGATGCCGCTCGCCGCGGCAGGGCAGTCGTTGGCCGGCGATACGCACGATCTGGCCAATCGCCTGCTGACCCAACAGCCCGACCAGGTGGTTCAGGTGGGGCCCGACGCGGCCGTACCGCTGTGGCGCGGCAGCGACGGTCGCTGGCTTGCGATCAAGGCCGATAGCGGCACATTTGGTGCCGCGCAGCGTGGCGACGCCCCATTGCAGTTCAGCGTGATCGACGCTTCGCGCGCCGTTACCACCGACCTTACCTACGGCCTGGGTTCCAACCTGCAGGCCCACGTGGGCGTCAGCGAACACAATTGGATCAATAACCGAGCTCCGCGCGTGATTGGCAGCGAAATCGGCGCTACCTACACCAGCGGCCGCTATAGCGTCGGCGTAAGCGTGGGCGCCAACAGCACGCCGAACACGTCCGTGCTGCCGCGCCTGCTGCCGGGTGCCCCGGCTGGCGTGAATGGTTTGAATGCTTTCGACAGCAGCGCCCAGCTCAATGCCCGCGGACGTGTCGCGCTGGACAACAAGAGCGGGATCGACCTCGGCGCCAGCGTGGGCCGCGTCCGCCTGTTGCCCGGCAACGTGCTGGGCGTCAATACGCTGGATCAGAAGGCGCTGAGTTTCGGCATCGACCATGGTCCTCTGAGCGGTGGCGTAGTGGGGCGCGTGATGCAGCCCGCACTGCCGGGAGCCGGCTATAACAACGATCGCCGCTGGAGCAGCATCGATCTGGGCGTGACGTTCCGTCTGCCCTGGCAGGGCGAGCTGAGCATCGGTGCCCAGAACGTGTGGTCGTCGGGCAACGCGGTGAATACGCCGGCCGGCCCGGAGCCGGACCAGTCGCGTACGCCCTACGTCCAATACCACCAGGATCTCTGACGCTCCGGATTTCGTTCTCCGGTACCGTCAAAATGCAAAACGCCGTCGCCAATAAGCGACGGCGTTTTCGTTTGTGCGTCGACGCGCGCCTCAGTCTTGCTTGCGGATCTTCAGATCGCCGCTGAACGTTTCGATCTTGATCCGGGCACCGCTGCCGCCGGCCGTGGCGTCGAGTTCGGTGCCGGGGCCGTGCTCGACCTTCCGGGGCGTGCCGAAGTCGCTGCGCAGATCGCCGCTGAAGGTATTGGCATGGATCTGCGCGGACAGATTGCCGGGCAGCTGCACCTGCACATCGCCGCTCATGCTGTCCACATTCATGTCACCGCCCGGAGCCATGCCTCCGCCGATCTGCACGTCGCCCGATACGGTACTCAACTCGAGCCGCTTCCACGGGCCGCCATTCACGCGGATCCGCCCCGAGACCGTCTGCAGCTCGGCTTCGCGTCCGACCGACGGCGCGAGGATGTCACCGCTCACCGTCTGCAGATTCACCTTCTCGGCGTGTCCGGCCAGCTCCAGGCTGCCGCTCACGGCTTCCGCCTCCACCGATGGCGAACGCGCATTGATGCGCACCTTGCCGCTCACCGAGTTGACCTTGATCTCGCCACCGTCGATGCCATCGATGCCCAGCGGCGCACTGACGACTTCCACCTCCAGCGAAGCTCCCTTCGGTACGCGCACATCCAGGGAGGTATTACCCATGGAGGTATCGCTGTTCCAATTGAACCAGCCGGATCGACCCTGCGGTTCGACCTTGATCGAGAGATGGCTGTTGTCGCCCTCGATGGCCAGCGGTCGAGCACCCTCGCCGAGGCGGCCGCTCACCTGCACCTGATTGCGGTCCCAGGCGGTGACCGTGACGGCGCCTTTGACGTTGCTGATCTGCAACTGCACGTTGGGATTGGCGTCATGGCTGATGTTGATCGGCGTATCGGCCAGGACCTGGCCGATCGACAGCGCCAGTAGGGCAGGGAGATAGCGGACAGTTTTCATAAGAGTGCTCCGGGTGACTCAGCCTGCCTGCCGTTCCAGCTGGCGCAACTGCGATTGTCGTTTTTCGGTCCGGTCCAGCAGCCGTTGCAGGGCGGGGGAGTGGGGGGCTTGCTGCATGGCCTGCTGCAGTTCCATGCGCGCCGCGTCCAGTTCCACCGCCGCGCCAGCCAGACGCGGATCGGAAGGCTTCCAGATATCGACGGCGCGTGCTTCAAGCGACACAGGGGATTCCGCCACTCGCTGATGGTTGAGCGCCACGGCGAGCAGCGACAGGCCAGCGAAGCTGGCGGCGAGCAGCCAGGCCTGGCGGCGCGGCGCGCGCGGGGTCGTTTCGGCGGCCGGACCGTCGGCATCCAGCCGCGCTTCGATGTCGGCCCACAGGTCGCGCCGCGGGGAAACCGGCTGACGCAGGGCGCGCATCTGGCGATGCCATTCGAGTTCGTTCATGACGCTTCTCCAAGAACCTTTCGCAACAGTCCGCGGGCGCGGTGCAATTGCGCTTTCGACGAGCCGACGGCCATGCCCAGCTCGATACCGATTTCCTCGTGCCGCCAGCCTTCCACATCGTGCAGCACCAGGACGGCGCGTGCTCGCGGAGGCAGTTTGCCGATGGCACGTTCCAATTCGTCGCGCTCGGCGGCACAGAACGGCGTTTCGCCATGGTCGGGCAGATCGTCGTCGTCCATCGTGCTCACGGGGTCCGACCCGCGCGAGCGGATATCCATCAACGCCACGTTGACCGCCAGGCGATACAACCAGGTGCCGAACGCGCTCTCGTGCCGGAAGCCCGCGAGCTTCTGCCAAGCGCGCACGAACGCGTCCTGAGTAAGGTCCTCGGCACGTGCGTGGTCGTAGCCGGCCAGGCGATACACCGCGCCGTACACACGGTCGGCATGCCTCCGATACAGCCGCTGGAATGCAGCACGGTCGCCGTCCGCGGCCGCGCGCACGTCGGCGGCGTCATCGTCGGTCGCTGCGACGGTGGCAGGCGGCATGGGGCTTCCGGTGGCGGGACAGGCGCTGATCATCTTGCCAGCTTGGATGCGCCCGCGCGTCGCAGGGTTTAGAGAGGGGAGTTGCGATGCGGCGGCCGGGCACCAGCGCCCGGCCGCCATAGGGTCGATCAGGAAGCGACGGCCTGGGCGCGGGGAGCACCGGCGAGCGCGTCCGCTACGCGTTGCAGTTCGTCATGCAGGCGTTGCGGCATCCGCTGGCCGAATTCGCGCAGATAGTCGCCGATGGCCGCGGCCTCGGCCTGCCAGCCGGCCTCGTCGACGTGCAGCAACTCGTCCAGCGCGGCGCCATCGATGGCGAGCCCTTCGGTGCGCAGCTCGCCTAGCGCCGGCAGCGTACCGATCGGGCTGTCCATGCCGGCGGCCTTGCCCTCGACACGCGCGATCATCCACTCGAGCACGCGCAGGTTGTCGCCGAAACCGGGCCACAGGAATTTCCCGTCCTTGCCCTTGCGGAACCAGTTCACGTGGAAGATTTTTGGCAGCTTCGCCCCCGGCTTGTCGAACGACAGCCAATGTCCGAAGTAATCGCCGTAGTGGTAGCCGCAGAACGGCTTCATCGCCATCGAATCGCGGCGCAATACACCGACCGCGCCGGTCGCCGCGGCGGTGGTCTCCGAACCCATCGCGCCGCCGACCAGCACGCCATGCGCCCAGTCGCGCGCCTCGAACACCAGCGGCACCAGCGAAGGACGCCGTCCGCCGAAGACGATCGCGCTGATCGGCACGCCCTGGGCGTCTTCGGCCTTGGGCGACCAGGTTGGGCATTGCTTTGCGCTTACGGTGAAGCGGGCATTGGGGTGAGCCGCCGGGCCGTTGGCCGGATCGTACGGGCGGCCCTGCCAGTCCAGCACGGGCTCGCCGGGCAGTCCTTCCCACCAGGGCTGGTTATCGGCGGTGACGGCGACATTGGTGAAGATGGTGTCGCGCGCGATGCTGGCCAGCGCGTTCGGATTGCTGTTCGCGCTGGTGCCGGGCGCGACGCCGAAGAAGCCGGCTTCCGGGTTGATCGCATACAGGCGGCCGTCCGCCCCAGGACGCATCCAGCAGATGTCGTCGCCTACCGTCCACACCTTCCAGCCGTCCTGGCGATATCCCTCCGGCGGAATGAGCATGGCCAGGTTGGTCTTGCCGCAGGCCGAGGGAAAGGCCGCGGCGATGTAGTGCGTCTGACCCTGAGGGTTCTCGATGCCGACGATCAGCATGTGTTCGGCCAGCCAGCCCTCGGATCGCGCCTGCCAGCTGGCGATGCGCAATGCATGGCATTTCTTGCCGAGCAGGGCGTTGCCGCCGTAGCCGGAGCCGTACGACTTGATCGTCAGCTCCTCGGGGAAGTGCATGATGAAGCGCCGCTCCGGGTCCAGCTCGCCGGTGGAGTGCAGGCCTTTGACGAACGTGCCTTCGCGCTCGATGCGGGCCTGTGCCGCGGCACCCATGCGCGTCATGGTGCGCATGTTGGCGACCACGTAGGGGCTGTCGGTGATTTCCACGCCACAGCGCGCCAAGGGCGAATCGATCGGCCCCATGCAGTACGGGATGACGTACATGGTCCGGCCTTCCATGCAACCGGCGAACAGCTCGTCCATCTTGCCGTGGGCTTCGGCCGGGGCCATCCAGTGATTGTTGGGGCCGGCGTCCTCGCGATCCTTCGTGCAGACGAAGGTGAGGTGCTCCACGCGGGCGACATCGGAGGGGTTGGAGCGGTGCAGATAGCAGCCCGGATGGGTCTGCTGGTTCAGTTCCAGCAGGTCGCCGCTCTGCAGCATCTGCTGCACCAGCGCCTGGTATTCGGCGTCAGAGCCATCGCACCAATGGATGCGGGCGGGGCGGGTCAGCGCCGCCACCTCGTCGATCCAGCGCTGCAGCGCCTCCAGCTTGCTCGCCATGCGTTCCTCACTCTGGTCTTAGGACAAAAAAGAGTAGAAACGGTAGTTTGCGTGAACTGGCATTTGCAAGGCGGGGTGCAGCAAAGCCGCCCCAGAATGCCTCCAAGCCGCTGATGCGGCTTGGCTTTCAGGCCGGCGTGAGCGTGCGGATCATGTGCTCGACGTAGGCATCGAACTCTTCATGACTGATGCGCGGTAGACCCAGCGTGAAGTTGAGCTGCAGAAAGCCGACATAGGCCGCGTAGGTCAGCCGCGCGCGGTTGAGAGCCTCGGTCGGCGGCAGGCCGGCTTCGCGGTACACGGTGGTGAGGAACTCCATGCGCCGCTGCGAGACGCGGGCCATCACCGGCACCACCTGCGGGTGGTCCAGCGCCTTGAGCAGGGCCGCGTAGACCCGGTGCGGCGCGATCTCGTGCGCGACGCGCCGGAACAGCTCCGGCAGACGGGCGCGGGCGTCGGGTATGGCCTCGATCTGGCTGATCACCTCACGCTCGCCGTATTGCTCCCACCGCTCCAGCGCTGCCTGCAGCAGTGCCTCGCGGGTGCGGAAGTGCCAGTAGAAGCTGCCCTTGGTCACGCCGAGCTGGCGGGCGAGTGCCTCCACGGCGAGTGCGCCGACGCCCTGGTCGGCGATCAGCTTGAGGGCGGCGTCTTCCCAGTCCTCGGCGGAGAGGCGGGTCCGTTCGGGTTTGGCGCTGACATTCATCCGCGCATGGTAGCCCCAGCGAGGTGCTTTGTAATCCGAAGCGCGGCCGCAGCGTATGGCGCGGCAGCGCCAACCGGAGGTTGACGACGGCTCGGATGGCGATCCATACTCGTCCGTATGGTTACAGCCACGCCCACCACGCCCCGATCCGTACCCTTCGAGACCGCCGACGGCGTATGGCTTGCCGTGGATGTGCGTCGCGAAGAAGGTGCCCCCACCCTGTTGTTCGCTCATGGCTTCGGCCAGACGCGCCACGCCTGGACCGCCACCGCGGAGGCGCTGTCGGACGAAGGCTATCGGTGCGTGACCTTCGATAGTCGCGGCCATGGCGAGAGCGACCGGGTCGCCGGTGGCGCCTATCACATGGAACAGTTCGCTTCCGATCTGCTGAGCCTGGCGCGCGTGCAGCCGGCGCCGCCCATCCTGGTCGGCGCATCCATGGGAGGGCTGCTGGGCCTGGTCGTGGCCGGCGAGCTGGACCCGGGGCTATTCCGTGCGCTGGTGCTGGTCGACATCACGCCGCGCTGGGAGACCGCCGGTGTCGAGCGGATTCTCGCCTTCATGCAGGCGCATCCCGACGGCTTCGCCGATTACGCGGAAGCGGCCGAACAGATCGCGGCCTATCTGCCGCATCGCGCCGGCCGCAAGAGCGAAGAGCAATTGCGGCCGCTGCTGCGCGAAGGCGCGGACGGTCGGCTGCGCTGGCATTGGGACCCGGCCCTGCTCGGCGGCGACCTGGTGCGCGAAAGCGAGCGGTATCAGCCTCGTCTCATGAGTGCCGCCGCCAACGTGCGCGTGCCGGTACTGCTGCTCTCGGGCGGCCGCAGCGACGTGGTCTCGCGCGATACCGTCGACGAATTCCTCCGGCTCGTACCCCATGCCGAGCACGTGGAACTGCCGCGCGCCACGCATATGGTGGCCGGCGATGCCAACGACGCTTTCACCCGGCAGATCGCACGATTCGTGCAGTCGCTGGGCAGCGGAACCTGAATTTGTTCCGCACGGACGCGGATCCGATCGAGTAGTGCTTATGCCTGTCCTCTGCAACAACGCCATTCGCGACGAGGTGCTTCCATGTCCGTGATCCTCACCCTGCTGGCGGCGCTCATTGCCACCGGCGCCTGTGCCTACCATCGCAGCAGCCTGCGTACCTGGGCGATCGTGACTGTCGGCGCCACGCTGGTGGTCGGACTGATCGCCGGCGCGCCGGTCACCACGACCGTGCTGATCATCCTCGAACTGCTTGTCGCGGTGCCGCTGCTGATGGCGGATTTCCGCCGCAAGAAGATCAGCGCCCCGCTGCTGAAGCTGTTCGCCAAGGTCACTCCCAAGCTGTCGGAGACCGAGCAGACCGCGCTGGAAGCCGGCACCGTCGGTTTCGAAGGCCAGCTGTTTTCCGGCAAGCCGGACTGGCACGAACTGATCAAGCAGCCCAAGCCCGAGCTGAGCACCGAGGAACAAGCCTTCATGGACGGCCCGGTGGAGCAGCTGTGCGGCATGCTCAACGACTGGCAGATCACGCACGAGCTGGCCGACCTGCCGCCGGAGGTCTGGGCCTTCGTCAAGAAGCACAAGTTCTTCGGCATGATCATTCCGAAGCAGTACGGCGGCCTGGGTTTCTCCGCGCTGGCGCATTCGGCGGTACTGCAGAAGCTCGCGACCATGTCGGCCACCGTGGCCTCCACCGTCGCCGTGCCCAATTCGCTCGGTCCGGCGGAGCTGCTGCTGCATTACGGCAGCGACGAGCAGAAGAACTATTACCTGCCGCGCCTGGCGGTGGGCGAGGAAATCCCCTGCTTCGCGCTCACCGGCCCCTACGCCGGTTCGGACGCCACGTCGATCACCGACTACGGCATCGTCTGCAAGCAGATGGTCGACGGTGTGGAGACGCTCGGTATCCGTCTCACCTTCGACAAGCGCTACATCACGCTGGCGCCGATCGCCACCGTAGTGGGCCTGGCCTTCCGCATGTACGACCCGGAAAAGCTGCTGGGCGATAAGGAAGACCTCGGCATCACGCTGGCGCTGATTCCGCGCTCGACCCAGGGCCTGGAGATCGGCCGTCGCCATTTCCCGCTCAACATCCCGTTCCAGAACGGCCCGGTGCACGGCAAGGACATGTTCGTGCCGATGTCCGTGCTGATCGGCGGGCCGCACATGGCCGGCCATGGCTGGCGCATGCTGGTCGAGTGCCTGTCGGTGGGCCGCGCGATCTCGCTGCCGTCCAATGCCACCGGCGGCGTGCGCGCCGCGGTCGCGGCGACCGGCGCGTATGCGCGCATGCGCAAGCAGTTCGGTCTTTCCATCGCCCGTTTCGAGGGTGTGGAAGAAGCGCTGGCCCGCATCGGCGGCCTGACCTATGCCACCGCGGCGCTGTCCCGCGCTACGGCCGCCGCGGTGGATCGCGGCGAGAAGCCGGCCGTGCCGTCGGCGATCGCCAAGTACCACGCCACCGAATGGGGCCGCGTGATCGCAGGCGATGCGATGGACGTGCATGGCGGCAAGGCCGTGCAGCTGGGTCCGAAGAACTACGCGGGCCGCGCCTGGCAGGGCGTACCGATCGCCATCACGGTGGAGGGCGCGAACATCATGACGCGCAGCCTGATGATCTTCGGCCAGGGCGCGATCCGCTGCCATCCTTACGTGCTGAAGGAAATGCAGGCGCTGTCCATTAGCGACTACGGCGATCGCCTGCGCACCTTCGACCGCCTGCTGTTCGGCCACATCGGTTTCGGCATTTCCAACGCGGTGCGCGCGTTCACGTTCGGCATCACCGGTTCTCGCATCGGCGAGACCGCGGGCGATGCGTACACGCGCCGCTACTACCGCAAGCTCGACCGCTACTCGGCCGCGCTCGCGCTGTGCGCCGACACGTTCATGGGCGTGCTTGGCGGCAAGCTGAAGTTCAAGGAGAAGCTGTCCGCTCGCCTGGGCGACGTGCTGAGCTACCTGTACATCGCCAGCGCCATGCTCAAGCGCTACGAGGACACCGGTCGTCCGGAAGCGGATCGTCCGCTGCTGGCCTGGGCTTTCCACGAGTGCATGTGGCGTACGCAGATGGCACTGGACGGCGCCATCCGCAACTTCCCGGTCAAGCCGGTATCGTGGCTGTTGCGCGCGCTGGTGTTCCCGTTCGGACGCCGCGAGGTTCCGCCGTCGGACCGCCTGGGCCGTCGCGTCGCCGCCATCATCACCGCGCCGGGCGAAGCGCGCGATCGCCTGCTCGAGTGGGTCTATCTCACTCCGACCTCGAACAACACGGTGGGCCGCATGAATGCGCTGCTGCCGGACGTGATCGCCGCCGAGCCGGTGGAACGCAAGTTCCTCAAGGCGCAGAAGGCTGGACAGTTCAAATCGCACGACTATCTCGGCCAGTTGGCCGAGGCCGAGAAGGCCGGTGTGATCGACAGCGCCGAAGCCGCCCTGCTGAAGCGCGTGCGCGAGGGCGTGTTCGAATTCATCTCGGTGGACGACTTCGACCCGGCAGAGCTGGGTGCGGGTGCCGCCAAGACCAAGCAGGATCCGAAGAAGTTGGCCGACGCCGCCTGACGCGGCCATGCGCGGCGAAACCCTGCTGTACCTCTGCGGAGCGCACAGCCTGGGTTTCGCCGCGTTCCACATGGCGTTCTGGAAGCTGTTCGATTGGCCTGCCGCGCTAGGCCAGGCCGGGATCGCCACCCGCGCGATCACGCAGATCCTCAATCTCCGCCTGATCTACGTTTTCCTCGGCGCCGCCGCGCTTTGCTTCTGGCTACCCGCCGAGCTGCTGGAAACCCGCCTGGGCCATGCCGTGCTTGCCGGCATGTCGCTGTTCTGGATCGGGCGGACGATCGAGCAGTTCGTCTTTCTGCGTTACAACGCGTTGCCGGTTCACATCCTCACCGCGTTGTTCGTGGTCGGCGCAGCGCTGTGGGCGATGCCGCTTTTCCAGCGCTGAGCGCACGGACCCGGCGATTCCGCGTCAGGGAGCCACCACGCAGCGGTTCTTGCCATCTTCCTTCGCCTTGTAGAGCGCGCGGTCCGCGGCCTGGATCAGGTCCTCGTCGTTGCGCGCATCGCCGCCCCACAGCGCGATGCCCTGACTGGCGCTGACCTGCGCGACGAAGGGCCCGTGGCGGCCGTCCAGTGGATAAGGCGCGGCCAGCTCGTCGCCAAGCTGGCGACAGCGGTGAAGCAGCGCCTCGCTGTCGGTCACGTCTTCCAGAATAAGCGCGAATTCATCGCCGCCCAGGCGCGCCACGGTGTCGTTGGCGCGCAGGGCCGCGTTCAGACGCCCAGCGATGGAACGCAGCAGATCGTCCCCCGCCGGATGGCCGTGGTTGTCGTTGATGCCCTTGAAGCCGTCGATATCCAGCAGCACCAGCGCGAATGCGCCGCCATGGCGCGGCACGCGCCGCATCGCGGTGAGCAGGCGATCGCGGAACAGCATGCGGTTGGGCAGGCCCGTGAGCATGTCATGCGTGGCCTGATGGCGAATCTGTGCTTCGATCCGCTCGCGTTCGGCCATCTCGATGCCGAGCTGGCGGTTGCGTTCCGATAGCTCGGCCAGCGTGGCGCGCAGCTGCGCCCGGGCGTCGTAAAGTTCCAGGAACACGCGCACCTTCGACTGCAGGATCACATCGTTGACCGGCTTGGCGATGTAGTCCACCGCGCCGAAGCGGTAACCCTTCAACCGGTTGATGTCGTCCGCGTAAGCCGCGGTGACGAAAATGATCGGCGTTTCCTGTAACTGCCCGGATTCGCCCAGCAATGAGGCGACCTCGAAACCGTCCATGTCCGGCATGTTGACGTCCAGCAAGATCAGTGCGAACTCGTGATCCAGGCACATCGCCAGCGCTTCGTTGCCGCTGCCGGCCTCGTGCAGCTCCGCGCCGCAATCGGACAGCAGGCGGCGCATCGCCACCAGGTTGGCGTGGGTGTCGTCGACGACGAGGATCTTGGGGCGTTCTGAACTCATGACAGGCAGATTCGGTTGAGCAGCGGCGCGATCGCCGCCAGGGGCAGGCAGTGGTCCGCGCCCGCGCGGTCGAGCGCGGCCTGCGGCATGGCGGGCGATTCCGCGTCGTCCGGTCGCTGCACGATCGCCAGCCCACCGCGTGCGCGCACCACGGCCAGTCCGGCGGCGCCGTCGCTGTTGGCGCCGGTCAATATCACGCCCACCAGATGCCGCCCGTAGGCTTCGGCAGCGGAGGTGAACAGGACGTCGATCGATGGGCGGGCGAAGCTGACGCGGGGATCCACGCTGAGCGCGAACCGCCCGTCCGTTTCCACCAGCAGGTGATAACCGCTCGGTGCCACATAGACCGTGCCGGCGCGAGGCGTCTCGCGTTCGCGCGCCTCCAGGACCGGCATGGCCGCGTGGCGGGCAAGCAGTTCGCACATCAGCTCCACGCTGGACGACCCGGTGTGGCAGCACACCAGGAACGGCTGGGGCAGCGCGGGCAGCAGACCGCCGAGCAGTTGCTCGAGGGCGAGGAGCCCGCCGGCGGAACAGCCGATGACGACGGCTGCCGGCGCGGTCATCCTTCCACCGCCTTGGGCGAAAGCCGATAGATCCGCCGCGCGGCATCCACCGCCACGAAGTCCGCCGCCGATGGCGCGAAATCCAGACTTTCCCGCGTGCCCAAGCAGAGAAACCCGCCGCGCACCAGGCTGTCGCGGAACAGCGCCAGCGTGCGGTCCTGCAGCGGATCGGAAAAGTAGATCAGCACATTGCGGCACAGGACCAGGTGCGCCTCGCAAAACACCTCGTCGGATACCAGGTTGTGATTGGCGAATATCACGTTGCGCCGCAACCGCTGGTCCAGCTTGAGCAATTCGTAGCGTGCGCTGTAATAGTCGGCCAGCGAATGGCTGCCGCCGGCCGCTTGATAATTGCGTGACCACAGTTGCGCGTCCCTGGCCGGATAGATGCCTTCCTGGGCGTGGCGCAGGGCCGCTTCGTTGAAATCGGTGGCATAGATCTGCGCGCGTTCGTATAGCCCGGCCTCTTCCAGCAGGATGGCCAGCGAGTACACCTCCTGCCCGTGCGCGCAGCCGGCCTGCCAGATATTGATCTGCGGATAGGAGGCCAGCACCGGAAACACCTTTTCGCGCAAGGCGCGGAACACGTCCGGATCGCGGAACATCTCCGACACCGGTACCGAAAGACCTTCCAGCACTGGCGCCAGGAACGCCGGTTCATGCAGCACGCGGGCGGTGAGCGCACTGATGGTGCCGGCCTGATGCGTCTGCACCAGCTGCCGTATCCGCCGCTTGAGCGATGCCGGCGCGTACTGGCTGAAATCGTAGCCATGGCGCTGCTTCATCGCGCGTACGAACAGGTCGACCTCGATGTCCTCGAGGTCGGCTCCGGCGCCGGTAGCGCCGCGCGTGATCATGAGTGCAGCCACACCCGCAGCATCGAGGACAGCTTGTCGATGTCGATCGGCTTGGAGAGGTAGTCGTTGGCGCCTGCCTCCAGGCATTTCTCGCGATCGCCGCGCATCGCCTTGGCCGTGAGCGCGATGATCGGCAGCTTGGCGAAGCGCGGTTGCTTGCGTACTTCGCGGATGGTGTCGTAGCCGTCCATCACCGGCATCATGATGTCCATTAGCACCAGTTCGATGCCGTCGTGCTCGGCCAGGGCCTTGAGCGCTTTCTGTCCGTCCTGCGCCATGCTGACCTGCATGTCCCAGCCGCGCAGCACCTTGGATAGCGCGAACAGGTTGCGCATGTCGTCGTCCACCAGCAGCACCTTGCGGCCCGCCAGCTCGCCGGCATCGCCGGCGACCGGGGCGGCCGGTCCCGCGCGGCGGCCGCCATCGCGGATGCTGTGCAGGAACAGGCTTACTTCATCCATCAGGCGTTCGGGCGAGCGCGCGCCCTTGATCACGATGCTGTCGGTGTACTGCCGCAGTTTCAGGCTTTCCTCGCGGCTGAGCTCGCGGCCCGAATAAATCACCACGGGCGGAACGCGCCCGGTGATGGACAGGCGCTCGAGAAATTCCATGCCGGACATGCCGGGAAGGCCCAGGTCGAGCACCACGCAGTCGTAGGTCACTTCATCGACGCGCTGCAGGGCCTCCTCCGCGCTGCCCGCTTCATCGATGGCCACGTCGTCGCCGCGCAGCAGCATGCGCATGGCGGCACGCGAATCCGCGTCGTCGTCGACGATCAGCAGGTGGCGGGCCTGGCCTTCGGCGAAGTGCAGCATGCGGTCGAACGCGCCGTTGATGGCCTCGCGGCTCACCGGCTTGGTGAGGAAGCCCACCGCGCCCAGGTCGCGGCCGCGGCCGGCGTCGTCGACGGCGGAAATGAAGTGCACGGGAATGTGCCGGGTGGCGGCGTTCTCTTTCAGTCGCGCGATCACGGTCCAGCCGTCCATGCCCGGCAGCATCACATCGAGCAGGATGCCGGTGGGACGGAAGCGCTGCGCGAGCTGCAGTCCGGACTCGCCGTCCGCTGCGGCCAGCACGCGGTAGCCCTTGCGACGGACCATGTCGGCGAGGATGCGCGCGAACACCGGATCGTCCTCGACGATGAGGATGGCCGTGTCGCCCGGGGCGAGCGCCTCGCGGTCGTCCTCGATGGTATCCGGCAGCAGCGCGCTGGCGGCGGCC
>JBCNOA010000071.1:0-17490 GCA_039594095.1 Dyella sp. | reverse complement strand
GGCACGACGATCTCGAAGCCGTCCTCGCCGGTGTAACCGGTGCGGGCAACGAACAGCGGCATGCCATGCGGACCCTGAGCCGCCGCCGCCACGAACTTGCCGAGCTTGCGGATGCGCTCGTGGTCCACCTCGGCCAGCAGGCCGATGACCTTGTCGCGGGCGTTGGGGCCCTGCACGGCGATCATGGCGAAGTCCGGACGCTCCTTGACCTCGACACCGAAGGCCTTGGCCTGCGCCTCGATCAACTCGGCGACGCGCTCGTCGCAGACTTCCTGGGCACTGGAACACACATCGCAGATCAGGAAAGGAACCTGGTGCGCCTCGGCCGGATGGTGGCAGGAGACGAACGCGTTAATGGATTCGAGCTTGTGGATGAAGCCGTGCTCGAGCAGGAAATCCAGCGCGCGATACACCGTGGGCGGCGCTGCGTTGCCATGTCGTTCGCGCAATAGATCCAGCAGATCATAGGCCTTCACTGGCTTGCCGGCGGCGGCCACCAGTTCCAGCACTTCCTTGCGCAGCGGCGTCAGGCGCAGCCCGCGCTCTTCGCTGACATGCTCGACCGCACGCACGAAGCTCTTCGCATCGTCGTGGTGATGGTGGACATGCGTCTTGTCCGCGGCGGAATGGCTCAATGGGGTCACCTCGGGGACGGATGATACACCCCTCGCGCGAGCCCCCTCGGTATCAGCGCGGCAACGGCGGAGGCCTGGCGCGGCGCGGGCGCGAGAGGATCACGACCCAGCCGATCGGCCCCAGCACCGCCGCCCAGACCACGCCTTCCCACAACCGTCCCCGCCACCAGCCCAGCAAGGCCCCGACCGCCAGGAACACCAGCGACCACCAGAACAGCGACGCCCAGGGGACCATGCCCATCACGTTCCAGAAGATGCGCCAGCTCGCATCGGGCGCATCGAGATCCACACCCTGGGTCGCCCTGGCGAGCAGCTCCTCCATGCGCCCGCCAGGGCTTACCCTTTCGCCCTGGCGATAGCGTCATCGATACGCCGCAGCGCCTCGGTGCGACCCGCCAGATACACCGTGTGGTCGATCGATGGCGACACCTGCGTGCCGGTCATCGCCACGCGCAGCGGCTGGGCGATCTTGCCCATGCCCAGCTCCAGCTTCGCCGCGATCTGCTCCACCGCCTGATGGATGGCTTCGGGCTTCCACTCGCAATCGGCGAACAGCGCCTTGGCTTCGGCCAGCACCGCCACGGCGCTGTCGTTCTGCAGATGCTTGGCCACGGCCTTCTCGTCCCATTCCTCGATGGAGCCGTACCAGATCTTGGCGCGCTCGGCCATTTCCTTGAGCGTCTGCACGCGATCGCGCAGCGCCACGATCACGTCGGCCGGGGCGGGGCCCTTGCCGTAGTCGATGCCCGCCAGCCGCAGCTGATGCTCGAACTCCGGCGCGATGGCCGCGGGCTCGTCGGTCTTGAGGTAATGCTGGTTGAGCCAGGACAGCTTGGTGACGTCGAAGCGCGAGGCGGCCTTGTTGACGTCGGCGATGTCGAACAGATCGATCATCTCCTGCTGCGAGAAGATTTCCTGGTCGCCATGCGACCAGCCCAGACGCACCAGGTAATTGAGCAGCGCATGCGGCAGGAAGCCGTCGTCCCGATACTGCATCACGCTCACCGCGCCATGGCGCTTGCTGAGCTTCTGGCCGTCGGGGCCCAGGATCATCGGCAAGTGCGCGAACTCCGGCACCGGCTTGCCCAGGGCCTGGTAGATGTTGATCTGGCGCGGCGTGTTGTTGACGTGGTCGTCGCCGCGGATCACCTCGGTGATCCCCATGTCGATGTCGTCGACCACGACGGCGAAGTTGTAGGTCGGCCAGCCGTCGGAACGGAAGATCACCAGGTCGTCCAGTTCCGCATTGGCCCACTCCACGCGGCCCTTGACCTTGTCCTCGAACACCACCGAGCCTTCCAGCGGGTTCTTGAAGCGGATCACGCGGTTCGGATCGTCGCGGTAGGGCTCGTTGCGGTCGCGGTAATAGCCGTTGTAGCGCGGCTTCTCGCCGCGGGCGAACGCCGCCTCGCGCATCGCCTCGATCTCTTCCTTGCTCTCGTACGCGTAGTAGGCCTTGCCCGCCTTGAGCAGGTCGTCCGCCACCTGCTTGTAGCGCTCCAGGCGCTGGGTCTGGTAGATCGGACCCTCGTCATGGGTCAGACCCAGCCAACTCATGCCGTCGAGGATGGCCTGCACCGCCTCCTGCGTGGAGCGCTCGCGATCGGTATCCTCGATGCGCAGCACGAACTGCCCGCCTCGGCGGCGAGCCTCCAGCCAACAATAAAGCGCGGTGCGTGCGCCGCCGATATGCAGGAAACCGGTGGGACTGGGAGCGAAACGGGTGCGGACGGTCATGAGTCTTCTTGAAGGGGCGGAGCCAAACGATGGATTTTAGCCGAACTGGCCAGCCGCGCCGCGCCCTCGCGGCCGCTTTGCTGGCTGCCCTGCTGGCCGGCAGCGCGTATGCCGACGACGTGCCAGGCTTCGACCGCCCGGGCCTGGGCTTCTCCACCAATCCGGTGCTGGCCGGTCAGATCGGCTTCGAGCAGGGCCTGCCCGATTGGAGCCGGCGGCGCGAAGACGGCGTGACCAGCAGCCTCGCCACGCTGGATAGCCTGCTGCGCGTGGGCCTGGGCGCGGGTTTCGAACTTCAGCTGGGCAGCTCGCCCTGGAACCGCCTTCAACAGCGGGACGACACCGGCTCACAAGTCGTGCACGGGCACGGGGACACCAGCCTGGGCCTGAAATGGGCGCCGGTCATCGCCAGCAATGTCTGGGACTGGGGCGTGCTGGGCAGCGTGGAATTCACGGACGGCGCGCGCGGCCTGCGCAGCGATCGGCGCGTCTATACGCTCGGCACCGTCCTCGACCAGAAGTTCGACGAACGCACGGATGTCAGCTATTTCCTGCAATGGCAACGAAGCGGCGGGCAGACCAACTACCTCTTCGCGCCCGATTACAACTATCAGATCAACGATCGCTTCGGCGCCTACCTAGAAGGCGCGTTCCTTCGCGACGCCAACCATCGCGACGGCACGCAGGCCGGCGGCGGCGTGACCTGGCAACCGGCATCGAACCTGCAGTTCGACAGCTGGTTCCGCCGTCGGCTGGGTGGCCATGCGCCCAGTTGGGAGGCGGGCGTCGGCATCGCGATGCTGTTCGGGCGCTGATTGCCCCAGGAAAGGCCGGCCGCGGATCGCAGCCGGCGGCCCGGATCACTTCACGTGCACGGTGATCTTCTTCGATACCACCGGCGGGTCGAACGGAATGTGGTTCTCGTCGGCCAGCTCCAGCTGCAGCGTATGCGTGCCTGGCTTGAGCTTCACCGTGGTCTCGGTCTGACCGTTGCCGAAATGGACGTGGTTCTCGTCCTTGGGGATCGGCTGACCGGCGGCCGGCAGATCCTTCACGTCGATCAGCAGGTGATGGTGACCGGTGCCTTCCTTCTTCACGCCGGCCGGGGCGACGCCCATGCCCTTGAGACCGAAGCTGACGGTGAACTCCTGGCCCACGGTGGCACCGTCCTTGGGCGAAATGACGTAGACCTCGGCACCGGCGGGAGCCTTGGTGACCGGCAGGGAGGGCGTGTCGGCGGCGAAGGCCGCGCCGGCCGCCGCGGTCACGGCCAAGGCGAGGGCTGAGCCCAGCAGGATGCGCTTCATCGTAAGGATCTCCTTGCGTGAGGGGAGCGCCAGTGTAAGCGCACTGTCACCAGGAAGATGCGTAGCGGCGCCCTGTTCGCGGCGCTACGTAACGCCCGCGTCATGAACACGCCATGGCCCCGCAACGCCCGAAGACGAACCTACGCCGGGCCAGCACAGGTATCGCCATGCGCATCGGCATTGTTACCGAGACTTATCCGCCGGAAATCAACGGGGTCGCACTGACCGTGCACAGCCTCGCCGCCGGCCTCGCCGCGCGCGGCCATACCGTCGAGCTTATCCGGCCGCGCCAGGCCGAGCCTTTCCGCGACGAGCCGGGCATCTTCGCGGTCGAAATGCGCGGCGCCGCCCTGCCCCGCTATCCGGGCCTTCGCTTCGGCCTTCCGGCCGGCAGGGCACTGCGCCAGCGTTGGAGCCGGCTGCGGCCGGATGCGATCTACGTGGCGACAGAAGGCCCCCTGGGCTGGTCGGCGGTGCGCGCGGCCAATCACCTGGGCATTCCCGCGGCCACCGGTTTCCACACGCGTTTCGACGCCTACGCCAACCACTACGGCGTGGGCTTCCTGACGCCCATCGTGCGCGGCTACCTGCGCCGCTTCCATCGCCGCGCCGCCGCCACGCTGGTCCCTACCGAAGCGCTTTCCAATGAGCTGGTCGCGCTGGGCGTGGACTCGGTGCGGCTGCTGCGCCGCGCGGTGGACACGCAACTGTTCCATCCGCGCCAGCGCGCCGCTTCGTTGCGCGCGTCCTGGGGCGTGGACGGCAACACGCCGGTGGTGCTCTATGTCGGCCGCATCGCGCCGGAAAAGAACCTGGATCTGGCGGTCCGCGCCTTCCGAGCCATCCAGCGCGAAGTGCCCAAAGCGCGCTACGTGTGGGTAGGCGACGGCCCGTCGCGCGCGGCGCTGGAAGCCGCCCATCCCGACTTCATCTTCGCCGGCGTGCAGCGCGGAGATGCGCTCGCGCGCCATTACGCCAGCGCCGACCTGTTCCCTTTCCCCAGCCTGAGCGAAACCTTCGGCAACGTGATCCTGGAAGCGCTGGCCGCCGGCCTGCCGGTCGTCGCCTACGAAGAGGGCGCCGCACGGGAGCACCTGGTCTCCGGCACCAATGGATATCGCATCGCTTCCGGCAACGAGCGCGCCTTCATCGAAGCGACCGCCACGCTGGCGGCCAATGCCAGCCTGATTCGCCACATGGGGCGGGCCGCGCAGGCCAGCATCGCCAACCTTTCGCCCGACGCGGTGATCCGCGATTTCGAGTCCCTGTTGCGCACCCTGGCCAAGGAGCACAGCGATGAACACCCTGCCGCCGCTGCACACGCCTGAGCTTTCGCCCACCGGGCCGCGTTTCGCGATGGACCGGCGCATCTGCGTCGCCGCCAACCATTGGGGGGCACGCCGCGCGGTCGGCGTGTTCTTCGGCATCGTCAGCCGCCTCGGCGATGGCGTGTTCTGGTATTCGCTGATGCTCGCATTGGCGCTGATCGACGGCCGCCGCGGCCTGCTCGCCGCGGCGCAGATGGCCGCCACCGGCCTCACCGCCCTGTTCCTGTACCGCCTGCTCAAGCGCTGGACGCGCCGCCCGCGGCCATTCCGCGCCTGCCCCGGCGTGATCGCGCACGTGCCACCGCTGGACGAGTTCAGTTTTCCCTCGGGCCACACCCTGCAAGCGGTGAGCTTCACCGTCGTCGCACTGGCGTGGTATCCGCTGCTCGCGCCGCTGCTGCTGACCTTCACCGCGCTGGTGGCCGCTTCGCGTGTGATCCTCGGCCTGCATTACCCGAGCGATGTGATCGCCGCCACCGTGATCGGCGGCGCACTGGGCTCGTTGTCGCTGTGGCTGTTGCCGCTGGCCCACTGGGTGCATTGAGCGGCCGCGATCGCGTCTGCGCCTCGCGCGACCTGAGGGCGAAGCCGTTCGCGCAAGAGCGCCCACCTGCATTCCCGAACACGCGCTTGCGCCTCATTCGTTGAACAAAACATCGACAACGCGTGACAAGTGACTGTCGGCAAAGGCACCCGTTGCGCTTATCCACAGGCTTGCCCCGTGCACGTCCACAGAAGCTGTGGAAAAACGGCTGACGCTGCCGCGCGGCGAGCTCTGTCGAAAAATTCATCAATGCGTGCCAAGTGACTGTCGGCAAACGGAGCAACCGAACTTGTCCACAGACTTGTGCAGTTGGCATCCACAATGGCTGTGGACAACGTGCCGTTTCGTGACGGCAACATGACCAAATATTTCGCAGCGTGTCCGCGCTCCTTCGTCATCAGACACTTGAGTGTGTTTTCCACAGGCTCGCACGGCGTGCATCCACAGCAGCTGTGGAAAACTGGCGACGCCTGCGCGAATCGACGCGCGTAGCGAACAGCGAAGATCGGATCGTTGTCGCATCGCGATGCAAGTCTTCGCGCCTCGCTCGAGTCCTTTTCTCCTCAAGCAAAGCATTACGCAACTGACCAAAAACCGCTCAGAGCGTATGCACTCCAATGCCACCAGTCACTTGCGAATCTTTTCCACAAGATCGCCAACGCCGCATCCACCGCGCCTGTGGAAAACATCGCGAAGGTGCTTCGCCGCCACCTTCGCGAATGCATGATTTATCGCTAGAGGCAAGCCTTTTTTGCTTCGCGCGACGCGATGTTCGATGGCCAAAATGCTCGCACTGTGTGCGCACTCCAGCACCATCAGATACTTGAGTGCCTTTTCCACAAGCTCACCCGCGGAACATCCACAGCATCTGTGGAAAACATCGCGACGCTGCTCTTCATCGCGCATCGTCGGCCGCATGATTCTCGATGGAAAGCAAGCTTTTTTGCATCGCGTGATGCGGCGCTCGCCTGACCAAAATGCTCGCACCGTGTGCGCGCTTCAACGCCATCAGGCACTTGAATGTCTTTTCCACAGGCTCACCCGCGGAACATCCACAGCGCCTGTGGAAAACGTCGCGATAGCCTCGGTCGGCTTCAACGGCACAGGCATGATTTCGCCTAACGCGCAACACTTCTTCGCTGATGGCGGCGCTGCTCGCGCGTGATCAAAACAGGCGCAACGCGTGAGCGGCATCGTACCGTCAATCACTTGCGATGCTTTTCCACAGGCTTACCGGCAAGCCATCCACACGAGCTGTGGAAAACACCTTCGGTTGCGGGGGCCGTCCGCGTCACATCGAGGTCGCCAAAAAAAATGCCGCCTCACGGCGGCATTTCTTTGAAGCACCACGCGGCTGCGCTTGGCGATCAGGCCGCGCGAGGCGCCTTCATCAGGATGCCCAGTACATCGGTCAGTTTGTCGCGCATCTCGCGGCGATCGACGATCATGTCGATCGCCCCATGCTCCAGCAGGAACTCCGAACGCTGAAAGCCTTCCGGCAGGGTCTCGCGCACGGTCTGCTCGATCACGCGGGGACCGGCGAAGCCGATCAGTGCCTTGGGCTCGGCCACGTTGACGTCGCCGAGCATGCCCAGGCTGGCGGACACGCCGCCGGTGGTCGGATCGGTGAGCACACTGATGTACGGCACGCCAGCGTCGCGCAGGCGCGCCAGCGCGGCCGAGGTCTTGGCCATCTGCATCAGCGAGAACAGCGACTCCTGCATGCGCGCGCCGCCGGTGGCGGAGAAGCACACCAGGGCGCTGCGGTCGGCCAGCGCGCGTTCGGCCGCGCGCGCGAACTTCTCGCCCACCACCGAGCCCATCGAGCCGCCGATGAAGGAATATTCGAACGCCACGGCCATGAGCGGCCGGCCCTTGAGCTTGCCGCTCATGGCGACCAGCGCATCTTTCTCGCCCGTGTTCTTCTGCATCGTGACGATGCGATCGCGGTACTTCTTGGAGTCGCGGAACTTCAGCGGATCGGTGGGCTCCATGCTCGCCCACAGCTCCTGCGTGGAGCCCTCGTCCAGCAATGCCTGCAGACGCACGCGCGCACGGATCGCATGGTGGTGGCTGCACTTGGGGCAGACCATCAGGTTGCGCTCCAGCTCCGGCCGATACAGCACCGTGCCGCAGCCCTCGCACTTCTCCCACACGCCCTCCGGCACCTTGCCCTTGCCGGCGGTGGAGCTCTGCGTGCGCACACGCGGGGTCATGATTTTCTGCAGCCAGTTCATAGCCGTACCTAGCCGTACCTCTGGAAAGGCGGCGATTCTACCCGAGATGCCGTTCACCGCCTGTACGGGGCCGTATGCCGGCCGGGCTAGCTCCCCTTGGCCTGGGCAGGCTCGCCCAGACAGGGGCCGATGAACCGCAGCAGCGCGACGTTGTCCGCCGGCCAGCGGAACTCCGCTGTGAACAGACCCTTGGCCGCAGGAAAGGTCATGCGCAGCGGTTCACCGTGCGCAGCGCTCCAGGTGCGCATCGAATCGCTGGACACCCGGGTCGCGAAGACGAACGGGGTACCGGTGTCGAAACGGCCGCCGATGCCATAGAAGCCGCTCGTCCGGAGCTTGACAGGCGCGGACGATCCGCTGGCGAAAGTCAGCTGCGCGCTGACCTTGGCCGCAGGCCCTTCGTAGGGATCGGTATCGAAGCCCACCGCGGACGCATTGAACGCCAGCTCCACCGGTACGACGCGGCCACCGCCTTGCCCGCACTGGAAGCCGAGCGTGGCGTGCGCCTGGTAAGTCCCGTAGTGCACGGTGCCCGCGATCCGAGCGATGCGCACGGGCGAGCCATCGCTATCGATCAGCCAGACATTGAGGTCATCGTCTCGCGCGGCCTGCTCCGCTGCCGTGGCGATGCCGCACGAAGCCGCGAGCAGCCCGGCGAACAAGGCGTGGAACCCGTAGATACGCATCGACCGCTCCTTGTACGCGCCTGCATTCCCTGCGGCATCGGCGAAAGCACCCGCGCCTCACCCCTTCTCGTTCAACGCGGCGCGGATGGGCTGCAGAAACGCCTTGGCGCGAGCCGTCGCTTCCTCGCCATCCATCGCTCCCGCCAATCGCTCGACCAGGGCGCTGCCGATGACCACCGCGTCCGCGAACGCGCCCACGGCCTTGGCCGATTCCGCATCGCGGACGCCGAAGCCCACCGCCACCGGCACCTGGGCACCGGCTCGTATCTCCGCCACTCGCGCGGCGATCTGGCCGGGGCTGAGTCGCGCCGCGCCGGTAATGCCGGCGAAGGAGACATAGTAGAGAAACCCCTCCGCCGCATCGCAGAGCTGGCGCATGCGTCCGGTCGCGGTAGTCGGCGCCGCCAGCAGAATCTGCCGCAGCCCCGCGGCTTTGAGCGGCGCCAGCACGGCGGCTTCCTCCAGCGGGCAATCGACCAACAGCACGCCATCCACGCCGGCCGCGGCCGCTTCGATCGCGAAGCGCTCGTAGCCGTGGATCTCCACTGGATTGAGGTAGCCCATCAGTACCACCGGCGTATCCGTATCGCGGCGGCGAAACTGAGCCACCCAGCCCAGCACGTCGCCCAGGCCCACGCCCTTGGCGATGGCCCGCTCGCTGGCGTGCTGGATCACCGGGCCATCGGCCATCGGGTCGGAGAAGGGCACGCCCAGTTCGATCACGTCGGCGCCCGCCTCCACCAGCGCGTGCATCACATCCACGGTGCGCGCCGGCGATGGATCGCCCGCGGTGATGAAGGGAATCAGGCCCGTGCGCCCAGCCGCCTTGAGATCGGCGAAACGGCGGTCGATGCGGTTCATACCTGCACTCCTTCGCGGGCGGCGATGGTGTGCACGTCCTTGTCGCCGCGACCGGACAGATTGCACAGCACCAGCTGGTTCTTGGGCATGGCGCGCGCGAGCTTCATCGCCTGCGCCACGGCGTGGCTGGATTCGAGCGCAGCGAGGATGCCCTCGGTGCGCGCCAGCAAGTGGAACGCCTCCAGCGCCTCGTCGTCGGTGACGCCAACGTATTCCGCCCGGCCGGCATCTTTGAGGAAGGCATGCTCGGGACCGACCCCGGGGTAATCGAGGCCGGCGGACACCGAGTGCGTCTCCGTGATCTGGCCGTTGTCGTCGCACAGCACATAGGTGCGGTTGCCATGCAGCACGCCCGGACGCCCCGCCGCCAGCGACGCGGCATGGTGCCCGGTGGCGATGCCCTCGCCCGCCGCCTCGGCGCCGACGATGCGTACGTCCGCATCGTTGAGGAAGGCATGGAACAGGCCGATCGCGTTCGAACCGCCGCCCACGCAGGCGGTGATCGCGTCGGGCAGCCGGCCGTACTGCTCCAGCATCTGCTCGCGCGCCTCGCGGCCGACGATCGCGTTGAAGTCGCGCACCATCATCGGATACGGGTGCGGACCGGCCACGGTGCCGATGATGTAGAACGTGTCGGCCACATTAGTGACCCAGTCGCGCATCGCCTCGTTGAGCGCGTCCTTGAGCGTCTTCGAGCCTGAAGTCACCGGCACCACCTCCGCGCCGAGCAGCTTCATGCGATAGACGTTGATCTTCTGCCGCTCGATGTCCACCGCGCCCATGTACACCACGCACTTCAGTCCGAAGCGCGCGGCCACGGTCGCGCTGGCCACGCCGTGCTGGCCTGCGCCGGTCTCGGCGATCACCCGCGGCTTGCCCATGCGCTTGGCGACCAGAGCCTGGCCGATGGTGTTGTTGATCTTGTGCGCGCCGGTGTGATTGAGGTCCTCGCGCTTGAGCAGGATCTGCGCCCCGCCCACGTGCCTGGAAAGCCGCTCGGCGTGATAGATCGGACTGGGACGGCCGACGTAGTACTTCAGGTCGCGATCCAGCTCGGCGAGAAAGTCGGGATCCTCGCGCAGGCGCAGATAGGCCTCGGTCAATTCGGCCAGCGGCGCCATCAGGGTCTCGGCGACGTACTGCCCGCCGAAGTCGCCGAAGCGGCCATGCGCGTCCGGCCAGCGGTGGAAGTCCTGGGACATGTGCGGTTTCCTGTGAATAAGAGCGCGCCGGCTGGATCGGCGCTGGCATGCAGGGCTCGAAACTTAGCGCAATTCATGGGTGGGCGAAAAGCGATAAGATCGCCACCATTCGTCAGGAAAACTCACATGTCACCCGGCCGCGAACTACCCCCGCTCAATGCCTTGCGCGCCTTCGAGGCGACCGCGCGGCTGGGCAGCGTCAGCCGGGCCGCGGAAGAACTGCACGTCACCCACGGCGCGGTCAGCCGGCATCTGCGGGCGCTGGAAGAAGCGCTGGGCAAGCCGTTGTTCGCTCGCCAGGGCCGCGGGCTGGCTTTAACCGAGGCAGGCGATTCGCTGCGCGAGGGCGTCGGCGCAGCGTTCGAGCAATTGCGCGACGTGTGGATGCGCGCAGCGCGCGGTCAGGCCGATGCGCCGTTCGTGCTCGGCTGTCCCGGCAGCCTGCTGGCGCGCTGGATGATCCCGCGCCTGGAGCGGCTGCGCGGCGACCTGCCCGCGCTGAAGCTGCACCTGTCGGCGCAGGAAGCGCCTTTCGATGCCGCGCTCGTCGGCGTCGATGCCGCCCTGCTGCTGGCCGAGCCGCCGTGGCCCGCCGAATGGCGCGTGCATGAGTTGGCACCCGAGCGGATCGGCCCGGTCGTCAGCCCGCGCTATCCCGGCGCGGATGCGCTGGTGCGCGAGCAACCCGAGGCGTTGCTCGGCGAGGTACTGCTGCACACCGCCTCGCGTCCGCAGGCTTGGCCGCAATGGGCCGCCGCGGCGGGCTTGTCGCCGGAACGTCTGCGCTATGGCCAGGGCTTCGATCACCTCTACTACCTGCTGGAAGCGGCCGTGGCCGGGCTGGGCGTGGCGATCGCGCCGGAGCAACTGGTCGCGGACGATCTCGCCAGCGGACGCCTACTCGCGCCCTGGGGTTTCCAGGCCATGCGGGGGCGCTGGATCCTGGCGACGCCGCGCCGCGTCTCCGGTCCCTGGCCGGAAGCGTTGGCCGCGTGGCTGCGTCACAACCTCGGGGAAGGCTGAGCGCTTCTTCGACATGCCGCCAAGCGCGTCACGGACCGACGGCGCGCCGGATGCGCAGACTTCGCGCTCGCCGCACCTGCACCGCCTCCCTCCCCAGGAACTGCCGCATGCCCGTCGCCCGCCTGCCTCTCCGCCTCGCCCTCGCCGCATGGCTCGGCCTTGCCATGCTGGCGGGCGCCGTGCACGCGGCGCCCGATGCCGCCAACACCTTCGTGGATTTCGGCACGGCGCTCGCTCAGCCGCTGGCGCCGCATCCGTTCTCCGCCACCATCTCCACCTACGGCTCCGAAGGGGGCTCGATCGTCGACAGCGCCGTGCAACGCAGTCGCCTCGGCAGCCTGGGTCTCGGGCTGTACCGCGTTCCGCTGCAGTGGAATGGGGGCAACATCATTTCCGGCGCGGGCTGGGGGCCGACGAATGTCTCCGGCGATCAATGGATCCGTGCCATCAAAGGGCTCGGCGCCGACCCGATGGTGGTCGTGGCCGGCACCGGCAACAACAACTTCACGCCGGACGATGCCGCCGCATTGGTGCGCCATTTCAATCCGGCCAATCGCGTCGCGTACTGGGTGATCGGTAACGAACCGAACAATGATCACATCAGCGTGGCCGACTATTGCACGCTGTTCAACGCGACCGTCGACAAGATGAAGGCCGTCGACCCCACCATCCAGGTGGCGGGCCCGGCGCGCTCGGATTACAACCGCGACGAACTGCAGGCCTTCCTGCAATGCGCGGGCGACCGGGTCGACATCGTCGACTACCACCATTACGCGATGGGCACCAGCTACCTCGACGAGGCCACCGCCCTGGCCCATACCCCCGACTGGGAAAACGAGATCGCGCAGATCCGCTCCATGATCGCCGCGACCGTGCCCGCACGCGCCAGCCTTATCGGCATCCAGGTAGGCGAGTATCACTGGTCCTGGCGCACCGGCGACGGCTATCCGGGGTGGAACGGCGACGACCGCTTCTATCAGGGCGTAGCGACCGTGTGGGCAGCCTCCGTCGCCGGCCACATCATGCGCGCAGGCGGCCGCGGCCATCAGTACGCCGATCAGAACGGCGCGCTCGGCCTCACGTTCGAACGCAAAGCCGAAGCCTCGCATTTCGGACGGCAGGTCACCGATCCCATGCCCATCTACCACGGGCTGCGTATGTTCAGCGGCGGCGATCTCTTTCGCGGCTTCGGCGACACGGCCGTGTCCGCCTCCACGACGCTTCCGAACGTCGAAGTCTTCGCCTCGCGCAGCGGCGAGAACGTGGTGATGATCAACAAGGATGCGCAAGCGACGCGGACAGCGGTGATCCAGCTGAGCAACGGCAGCGCCACGTCGGTGGATGTGTGGCAGACCGATGCCAGCGCACCGTTCCAACCGCCCGTGCTGAAGGCGACGCTCGATGCGCCGGGCAATCTCACCTATGCGTTGCCGCCTTACTCGGTGACGACGTTCGTGTTCCGCTGAACCGCCACGCAGGTCAAGGCCGGCAGCGGCGCGCAGGTGTCACGTACCCCGCCTTTCTCGGCGCGGCGATCTTTCAGCCGGCCTGCCGCACGGCTTCGATGAAGGCGTACATCTTCTCCCGGTCTTTCACGCCGGGCGCGGATTCGATGCCGCTGGATACGTCCACGGCCCATGGCTGCGCGACGCGGATCGCATGAGCGACGTTCGCAGGCGTGAGTCCGCCCGCAAGGATCAGCGGCTGAGCCAGATCCGTCGGCATCAGCGACCAGTCGAACGCCTTGCCGCTGCCGCCGGCCTCGCCCAAGCCATGTCCGTCGAGCAGCAGCCCGGCGGCGCCCGGATAGGCGCGAAGCCGCGGCAAGGCGGCAGCCCCCTCCCCCATCGGAATGGCCTTCAGATAGCGATGGCCGAACTGGGCGCACCAGTCGTCGCTCTCCTCGCCGTGGAACTGCAACAGGTCCGGTTGCACCTCCTTGAGTACTTCGCGCACGCAGGCCGCGTCGTCGTCCATGAACAGCGCCACCGTGCTCACGAACGGCGGCAGCGCGGCGCAGATCGCCTTCGCCTGAGCGATGCCCACTTGGCGCTTGCTGCGCGCGGTGAAGATCAGGCCGATCGCATCGGCGCCGTACTGAGCCGCCAGCCGCGCGTCTTCCACGCGGGTCATGCCGCAACACTTGATGCGGGTCATTGGCTCACCTCCGCTGGCAGGCCCCAGTGCGATTCATAGCGTGGCCCAAGGAACGTCAATCCGGACGACGGCGCCGTCGGACCGGCGACCTCGCGGTCGCGGCCGGCCAGCAGTTCGCCAACCCAAGCCACCGGCTGCTCGCCCCGCCCCACAGGCAGCAGCGAGCCAACGATGTTGCGCACCATATGGTGCAGGAACGCATTGGCCTCGATCTCCACGATCACCTGATCTTCTTCGCGCCGTACGCTTACGGCCAATACCTGCCGCCGCGCATGCGCCGCCTGGCATGACACCGCGCGGAACGCGCTGAAGTCGTGCTCACCGATCAATGCCTGCGCCGCCTCGTGCATGCGCCCGGCATCGAGCGGCAGCCGCTCCCAGGTCACGTAGCGCGCCTCCAGGGCGGCGCGCACCGGGCGATTGAGGATGCGATAGCGATAGCGCCGGCTGCGCGCCGAGAAACGCGCATGGAAATCCTCCGGCACGACTTGAGCCCAGAGCACGGCGACGCTGTGCGGGAGGTTGGCGCACGCACCCAGCACCCAGCCGCGCGGATCGCGCTGCGCCGAGGTGTCGAAATGCACCACCTGGCAACGGCCGTGCACGCCGGCGTCCGTGCGGCCGGCGCAGGTGACGTCGACCGGGTGCGCGGCCACGAACGACAGCGCCTTCTCCAGCGCGCCCTGCACGGTGGCCCCGTGAGTCAGCCGCTGCCAGCCGAGAAAGTCGGTGCCGTCGTATTCGATACCCAGGGCGATGCGCATGAAGGGTGGAGCCAAGCCGCAAGGCGGACGAGATTAGCATCCCGCCCTGCATCCCCCGAAAAACATCGGGCCGGCATATGCCGGCCCGAGAAGGACTCGCCTGTGGCACCGCTGCTCAGCGGATGCCGTCGAGCAGCTTCTGCGCCACGTCCTTCTGCATCTGGGTGCCTTCGTGCAGCACCTCTTCCAGCATGGCGCGCGCACCGTCCGGGTCACCCATGTCGAGATAGGCACGGGCCAAGTCGAGCTTGGTGTCGACCGGGTCGTCGCTGAAGCCGCCGAGATGGGAGTCGCCGGCATGCGCGAATTCATCCTCGGCAGGGGCATGCGCGGGAGCCGGGGCCGCCGCAGGAATTTCGTCCTCCAGATCCGCGAACTGCCAGGTGGACACCGGCTCGTGCCCGCCGTGCGCGGATTCCGCTTCGGCCGGTTCCTGTGCGGGAGCCGCGCCCGTCAGCGGACGCGGGGTAAGGTCGAAGTCGAAGTGATATTCGCTGACCTTGGGATGCTTCGGCGGCACCGGCGCGGCGGGAATCGGCGGGATATCGTCGTGCGATTCGCTCGCATAGCGATCGAGATCGAACTGATGCAACGCCTCGTGCTCGTCTTCGTCCTGCGGGGGACGCGGCATGCTGCCCGGCTTGGCGAACAGCGGATGTTCCGGAGCCAGGTCTTCACCCATGGCCACGACGTCCAGCCATTCCGGCTGGTCGGGACCGGTGATGTGGGCATGCATGGCTTCGGCCGCGGCCTCGAAGTGGTCCACGTCGCGGCGGCTGTAATAGAGACTCACCAGCTCCAGATGCAGACCCACGTCGTCCGGATGCTCGGCCAGTTGGTCGAGCAGTTCGTCCTGGTCCGGATCGGCACTGCCGACAGCCGGCTCGTTGCCGAAGCGGTCGGCCAACGACGAAGAGGACGAAGCTTTCGGCGCGGCAGGCGCTTTCTTCCTGCGACCGAGCAGCGCCCCCAGGAGCAGCAGCACCACGGCGCCGGCCGCGGCGGCCATCGCCCAGGTCTGCATGTACCAGGGCTCCTCCGCAGGCGCGGGCGGTGGCACCGGCGCAGGCTTGGGCGCGGCCGGCTTCGGCGCGGGATTGGCCGCGGCAGGCGTGCTGGCGACTGCGGCAGTCGCTGCCGTTCCGCCATGGGCGGGAACGGAACTGGCGCCGGCCGGCGTGACGGCCAACGTCGGGCTGGCCGGCTCGGCAGCGGGCTTGACGGCACTGGCCGCTGGCTTCGGCGCTTCGGCCATGGCCGGCTTGGCTTCGGCCGGCTTGTTCTCCGCAGGCGTCGGCGCGGCGCCCTGCTTCGCGGCCGGCGCTGGCGTGCCGGAGGCCTTGCGTACCTCGGCCAGCTGACGCTGCAGATCGGCGATCTCGTTGTCCTTCAGCGCCAGCAGCTTGGTGTTCTTCTGGTTGATGTCCTCGAGATCCTTGAGGCGCGACTTCAGCTCATTGCCCTGCTGCTCGAGCGATGCCATCGCTTCCTTGCTGCGCAGGAGGTCCTCGCGCAGCGCGGCGCCCTTGGCGTCCTTGTCGCCCTTGGCGCTACCGCCGGCGGCGCCCTGGCTGCCTTCCTTTACGGGTACCAGCGAAAGACGATCGGCCGGCTCGCCCTTGCCCGCGGTCGGCGCGGTGGAGGCGGTCGGGCGCGTACCGGCGTCGGCCACGCTGGTCGGCGTACGCGCCGCACCGGAGCTCCAATCGCCATTCTGGCGGCGCACTTCCGCGGCTGCGGCGGCCGCTTCCATCGCCAGTGCGTCCTCACGCGAAGGCACGCGCAGCACGGCGCCGGTCTTCAGCGCATTGACGTTGTCGCGGTAGAAGGCGTCTGGATTGGCCTGCTTGAGCGCCAGCAGCATCTGGTTGATGTCCACGCCCTGCGGCGCGGTGGCCTTGGCGATGGACGAAAGCGTCTGCCCGCGCTCGACCGGGCCGTACTGGCCGGTGGCCGCTGCCGGCGCCGGTTTGGCGGCGGGCTTGTTCGTCGGCTTAGGCGTGGCAGCCTGAGCCTGGGCTTGCTGCTTTTCCTCGGCTGACGGCTTCGGTGCCTCGTGACGAGACGGCCTGGACGCGGCCGCCGGCGCCTGCGTGGGCGCGCGCGCCACCGATGCGGCGGACGATGCGCTGGGCGGATCGAGCAGGATGGCGAACTCGCGCACGCTCTTGCCCTGCGCGTTGCTCACTTCCACGAGCAAGTCTAGGTAGGGATCGTTCACCGGCGCGCTGCTGGTGATGCGGATGACCTTGCGGCCACCGCCACCATCCACGACGGCGAACTGCAGCGGCACATTGGGTGCGCCACTGATGCCGGCCTTGGCGAAGTCCTCGCCCGAGGCGAGCCGGGCGGAGAGGTTCTGCAGCTCCGAGGGATGCTCGGGATTCAGCGGAATCTCGGCCAGCAACGGCTGGCCCAGCGCCGACTTGACCTGTATCTGGCCCAGTTCGAGCGCAGCGGCCTGGGTGCTGCCTACGGCCAGCGCAAGCAGCACCGACAGTCTCAACGAACGATTCATCGCGTGTTCCCCCGAACTACCCCGTGACGTTTCTTATGTAGGCCGCCGCATGGGACGGCTATACCGGCAATAAGACGCCACTTTAAGTTAGAAAAAGGCCCGTCAACAATAGCCGTGGCCGATATTTACGACGCATTGCTGCGAGCGGTTCTCGCTGCCGCCCTCTCAGGGACCCTTGCCGGGAGCGGCACGGGAACCCTTCAACTCTTCCAGCTGACGGCGCAGGTCGGCGATGGCGCGGTCCTGCTCCTCCATCTTGCGATCGGCCTCGCGGCTCTTCGCCTCTTCCGAGGTGACGTCGCGCTGCAGGCGCACCACTTCGGCATTCTTGCTGCTCAGGTTCGGCCCGGGACCGCCATGGGGGGCTTTCGCCCCCTGCTCGGCGGCGACCGTCCAACCCGGCGCCGCAACCATGGCCGATACCGCCAGCATCCACGCGAACTTCCGCATCAGAGGTAATCCTTCACCAGCAGCTCGGCGATCTGCACGGC
>JBCNOA010000070.1:0-17838 GCA_039594095.1 Dyella sp. | reverse complement strand
GAACCGCGTGCAGATGCTGCGCGATGCGCAGACCCACGATATTCCCGAGGATGCGTTGAGCCGCGAGCGCATCGCGCTCGGACTGGGGCACGCCTCCTGGGGCGAGCTGGCCGATACGTTGGCGCGTCATCGCGCCGTCGTGAGCGAGGAGTTCGCGCAGGTCTTGGTCCCCCAAGGCGGCCGTACCGCGAGCGTGCCGGTGGAGGACGCGGCGCTCTGGCAGCGCGTTTGCGCGGGTGAGATCGATCCCGGCTCGATGGAGACGGCCGGTTTTCAGCCAGGCGCCGAAGCGGCCGACGCGCTGATCAAGCTGCCTCAGGCCGCTGCGGTCCGCGCGATGTCCCCGCGCTCGCGCGAACAGCTCGATCGGCTCATGCCGCAGTTGCTGGCATTGGCACGCGACAGTTCGGCGCCAGTGCCGGGCCTGCTGCGGCTGTGCCGCCTGGTGCAGGCGGTGGCGCGGCGATCGTCCTACCTGGCGCTGCTGGAAGAACAGCCTGCCGCGCGGCGCCGCCTGGCCGACCTGTTCGCGCGCAGCGCTTTCCTCGCCGAGCGCGTGATTGCGCAACCTCTGTTGTTGGACGACGTGCTCGATCCGCGCATTGACCAGTTGCCGCTCAAGCGTGCGGACATCAGCGCGGAGATCAGCCGCGTGCTGACCACGCTGGACGAGCGCGAAGCCGAAGCGGAGCTCGAGCGCATCAACGAGTTCAAGGCAAGCACGGCATTCCGCCTGGGCCTGGCCTTCAACGATGGGCGCGCGGACGCGGTGGCGACTGCGCGCCGCCTGGCGGCACTGGCCGAATCGGTCGTGATCGCGGTCACCGCGCTGGCCGAGCGCGAACTCGTCGAACAGCACGGTCGCTTGCCGGGCGAAGGTACGGGCTTCGCGGTGCTCGGCTACGGCAGCCTCGGCGGCGAGGAATTGGGTTTTGCGTCGGATCTGGACCTGGTGTTCGTCTACGACACGCAGCGCGCGCATGCGATGAGCGACGGCGCCCGTCCTGTCGAGGGCGCGCGTTGGTACCAGCGGCTGGCGCAGCGCGTGATGAACTGGCTCACCGTGCTGACCCGCGCCGGACGCCTCTACGAAGTGGACACGCGGTTGCGGCCGGACGGCTCCAAGGGGCTGCTGGTGAGCAGCCTGGAATCGTTCACCGAATACCAGCGTAGCCGCGCCTGGACCTGGGAACACCAGGCGCTGCTGCGTGCCCGGCCGGTAGCTGGCGATGCGGCGCTCAACGCCGACCTGATGGGTGTGCGGCGCGACATCCTCGCCGTGCCGCGCGACCGCGTGAGCGTGCTGGCCGAAGTCGCCGACATGCGTCGGCGCTGGCGGGCCGAGCGGGACCGTTCCGATGAGCGCCTGTTCGATCTGAAGCAGGGCTACGGCGGCCTGCTCGATATCGAGTTCGCGCTGCAAGGACTTGTGCTGGCCCACGCCTCTGAGTACCCGTCGCTGCTCGGGTCCACGGCGAACGCAGCCTTGATCGAGGCTTGCCGGTCGGCCGGACTGCTCGATGCGGCCCAGGCGGAGGTCTTCGCGCGGGCGCACGCCGACCTGCTGCGCCGCGCGCTGGCCTGCACGCTGGATCTGCGTTCGCGCATCGCACCACGCGAGCCGGAGCTCTCGGCGCTGTGCGAAGAGGTGAGGCAAGTCACCGCTGCCCTCGGTTTCGACTTCGAGGCGAAGGCGGTCGCGTAATCCTCAGGCGTGCTGGCGCTGGGCGATGCGTTGCCGGACCGCCGCGGCGATCGACGGAGTTTCGCGCAGCGGCGTCTGGCGTTCGGGCGTCGTTTCGTCGAGGTCGTGCAGCAGGCCTGCCTCGCGCAGCGCTCGATGAAACCGTGCGAACTTGTCAGGCAAGGGGCCGGTCACCAAGGTCTGCACCGGGCAACCCACGGCGCAGGCTTCCGACAGCATGTTGATGGAGTCGGGCGTGACGACCAGCCGGTCGGCCCAACCCATCGCGGCGGGATAGGGATTGATGCCTTCCTCGTCACTGCTCCACACCACGCCGGGAATGCCGGCGAGGCGTTCGCGCAGCACGGCGATCACGGCGCCCGGCGTGCGGCGCGAGGCGAGGACCAGGACGCTGCCGCCCTCGCTCCGTTGCCGGGCCACGAGACGATCGGCCAGCGCTTCAGCGTAGGCGCTGTCGATGGCGATGCCAGTGCGAGGTCCGCCGACCAGCACCGCCACGCGGGGACCGGGCAGTTCGACGAAGCCCGGGCAGACGTCGCGGCCTTCGGCCAGCCATGTTTCGTCGACGGGGTTGAGGGAGCCGATCGGATTTAGCACGTTCGGTCCCCTCAGCCCATCGTGGCGAGGTGCGATGACCGTGTCCCAGCAAGCCGGGTCGATGCGCGGGTCGAGGATCTGGACCGTGTAGGTACCGCTCTCCGAAAGGCTGCGCAGCAACCGGGTGTAGTAAGCCGCCGCGCGCCCGCAGCCGCTGGCCACCGCCGGCCAGGGCGGCGCCAGGACGCCGCGGCGCTGCGTTGCGGGCAGGGCGAGGCGGCCGCCGGGAAGCAGGCGCGGCGCGAACCAGGACCAGGGGGCGCGCAAGCCCAGGACGAGATGGCGGTACGGCAGGCCCAGCGCCTCCGCCAAGGCCAGGGCCTGGCGGTCGTTGCCGGCGCGGCCGTCCGTGATCACCCAGCATTCGCCATGGAGCCGCGTCATGCGGGGCGTGGACCCGCGATTGTTTCGATAATCGCCACAGTACGTTCTGTCCGCCGGAGTCCTGTTCGCGCCTGCATGTCTTTACACTTGCCGGCCACGGCGCCATTCCGGCGCGCTCCACGAAGGATACCCATGAGCGAGTTGCTTTCCGAGACTGCCCTCGACCAGCTGTTCCGCGAGGCCCGCACGTTCAACGCGTTCCTGGACAAGCCGGTGAGCGACGACCTGCTGCGCCAGGTCTACGACCTGGCCAAGTTCGGTCCGACCAGCGCGAACTCGTCGCCGGCACGCATCGTTTTCGTGAAGTCGAAGGAGGCGAAGGCGAAGCTCGAGCCCTTCCTTTCCGAAGGCAACCGCGCCAAGACCATGGCGGCGCCGGTCACGGCCATCGTGGCGACCGACCATGAGTTCTACGAAAAGCTGCCGAAGCTCTTTCCGCATACCGACGCGCGTAGCTGGTTCGTCGGCAATCAGCCGCACATCGACACCACTGCGTTCCGGAACGGCACGCTGCAGGGCGCCTACCTCATCATGGCGGCGCGCGCGGTGGGCCTGGACTGCGGTCCGATGTCCGGCTTCGACAACGCAGGCGTGAACAAGGCTTTCTTCGCCGACACGCCGGCGGTCAAGTCCAATTTCCTGATCAACATCGGTTACGGCGACACCAGCCGCGACCTGTTCCCGCGCAGCCCGCGCCTGTCGTTCGACGAGGCTTGCCGCATCGCCTGACGCGGGGCGGCATTCCCGTCCATCCACGCCGTACCGCAGCAGTCCACACGTCGCAGTTCTCCCTATTTACTTCTCTCGCGGAGGAATACCCATGCGTGCACTTCGTTATCTCGTTCTGGCCGGCCTGATCGGCGCCGCTGTTACCGCCCAGGCCGAACCGGTCACCTACAAGCTCGACCCCACCCACACCAACGTGCTGTTCAGCTGGAACCACTTCGGCTTCTCCAACCCGACCGCCAACCTCGGCCTGGGCGAGGGCACCCTGGTGTTCGACGAGAAGGACGCCGCCAAGTCCTCGGTCGATGTGACCCTGCCGCTGGCCAACCTGGACACGCACGTCACCAAGCTCGACGAGCACCTGAAGAAGCCGGACTTCTTCGATGCCGACAAATTCCCGACCGTGACCTTCAAGAGCACCAAGGTGCAGTCGCTGGGCGGCGGCAAGTACAAGATCACCGGCGACCTGACCGTGCACGGCGTGACCAAGCCGGTGGTCCTGGACGCGAAGCTCAACAAGAGCGGCGTGCATCCGATGCTGAAGGTGCAGACGGTGGGCTTCGATGCCACCACCACGGTCAAGCGCTCCGATTTCGGCATGGGCGCGTACGTGCCGAACGTGAGCGATGAGATCAAGATCCACATCACCACCGAGGCCTCGGTGCCGAAGTCCGAGTGATGCGGCGGGCGCCGTCCCCGGCGCCCTCCAAAGACGAAGCCCGCGCCATCATGGCGCGGGCTTCGTCGTTTTAAGCGGAAGGTCTCGCTCAGTTCTTGGAGACGCCTTCGTCCTTCAGCGATTCGAGCTTGCCCAGGTCCACGCCGTTGACGGCATCCTTGAGCTGGTCGATATCCGCGTTGCCGCTGGCCTTGACCGAGAAGCGCTGGCCGACGATCACGCCGTACTCGCCGCTCTTGCTGGTCTTGTCCCAGGCCTCATGCACCATGCGTCCGTCCTGGCTATAGGTCTTCTCGTAGCCGTTGTCGGTCTGGCGCTCGGACTCGGCGGCGAACGCGCCGGCCATGGCCATCATGCCCTTCATGCTGCCGGTGTCGGAGACCTCCAGTTCGATATGGCGGCCATTGCCGTCGCCGTACTGCGCGCGTGCGACGCTGACCTGCACGCCGACTGCGCTGCGCTCGGCCGACAGGCTCTCGCGCTTCAGTCCCGCGATGGTCTCCGGCAGGAAGCTCTTGATCTGGTCGGCCGACAGCGACTGCACATTGCCGCCGGACTTCTGCGCGGCTTCGAGGTCCTTGCTAACTTGCTCGGCGTGCTGGCCCATGGCGGCGAGCTTGCCCATCGCGCTGTTCTTGTCGACGGTCACGGTGCCGTCGCCATCGGTGAGCGTGATGCGGTCGCCATGGACCGCGGCGCTGGTCAGCGCCGCGGTGCCGACCACGCCGCCGACGATCGCCGAAGCGATCCACGACAGCACGATGCCAATCAGCACGGTGACGGCCGTATAGCCGCCTGCTTTGTCGGCCGGGCTTTTCATGGTCGCGGGCAGGCCGAGGTAGAGCAGGTAGATCGCATAGACGCCGCCGGCGATCGCGATCAGCCAGCCGATCCAGGGCAGGATCACGGCCACGCCGGCGACCCAGCTGGCCGTCCACGCGTAGGCCACGGCCTTGAGCGCCTGCACGGGATCCTTCTGCCCGCCGAAGTTCGGCGCCAGTGCGTTGGCGATCAGCGACATCACGTACACCAGCGCCAGCGACAGCAGGTACTGCAGCACCATGCCCGCGAGGCCCGCGCCGATGGAGGAGCGTGCGGTGATGCCGAGCAGGCTGAAGCCGATGAGGCTGTTCTTGATGAAGCCCGCGATCGCCGGAAGCGCCGCCACGACCAGGATGTAGTCGGTGTACAAGCCCTGGACCGTGGCCGGCTCCGCGGCGACGACCGGCCATTCGGTCTTGGGTGTGACGAGGATCGCCCGGGCGCGGGCAACGATCTTTCCAAAATCCATGGTGGTCCCCTTGCTGGTTGAGTCCGGCGGCCCGGCCGCCGATGGGCGGATTGTCCGGTTCCCCTGTGACAGTCGGCGCTGGCCCGGAGGGCTCGCCGACAGGGCGCGCTTTCCTTGTCCGACCGAGGTGGCCGGGCGTCGCAGCCTGCTACCATTGTCGACCCGATGTCCAGTCTGGAGCTTTGCCCCCATGCCGCGTTCCCCCGCCGAGCCCGTACGGCAGATTCCGGCCAATGCCGAAAATCGTTATGAAGTGACGCGCAAGGACCTTCCTCTGTCCTGTCCGCTGCCGGGCATGGCGCTGTGGAACTCCCATCCGAAGGTCTACCTGCCGATCGTCGAAGACGGCGGCGAGTCCACCTGTCCTTACTGCGGTGCGCATTACGTCCTGCGCGACTGACACCTCCCGGACTAGGACGGGTCCCTAGCGAGAATACGGCGGCATTCGGCACGATTGCTGCTTGTCCCCAAGGATGAAGGCACTGACCGAACCGTTCATGTCCGCTGTCGCCGCACCCGCCCGGTCGCTGACCGTCGTCCAGCTGATCCCGGCCCTGCAGTCGGGCGGGGCCGAGCGGTCGGCGCTGGAGATCGCGCGCGCGCTGGTGGAAGCGGGACACCGGTCGGTCGTCATTTCAGCGGGTGGGCGCTTGGTCGGCCAGCTGCAGGCGGAAGGCAGCGAGCACATCGCCCTGGATATCGGCCGCAAGTCGCCGCGCACCCTGCTGCGCGTGGGCGCTCTGCGGCGCATCCTCGCCGAGCTTCAGCCGGATATCGTCCATGCCCGTTCGCGCCTGCCTGCATGGATCGGCTGGTGGGCCATGCGCGGCCTGAAGCGGCGTCCGCATTTCGTCACCACCGTGCATGGTCTCAACTCGCCGGGCCGCTACAGCGCGATCCTGCTGCGTGGCGAGCGGGTGATCGCGGTTTCCCAGACCCTGCGCGACTATGTGCTCAGCCACTACCGCTGGCTGGAGCCCTCCCGCGTGCGAGTGATTCCGCGGGGCATCGACCCGGAAGCGTTTCCGTACGGACACCGGCCGGACGACGCCTGGCAGAAGGCGTTCTTCACCGAATTCCCGCGCCTGGCGGGCGCGCCGCTGCTGACCTTGCCGGGGCGCGGCACGCGATTGAAAGGCCATCACGACGCCGTCGAGCTGATCGCTGAGCTCAAGCGCCGCGGCATCGATGCCCGCCTGCTTCTGCTGGGCGTGATCGAGCAAGGGCGCGAGGCCTATGTGGCCGAGCTGCGCGAGCTGATCCGCGCGCGCGGCATCGAATCCCAGGTGGTGCTCACGCCGCCGCGCAACGACGTGCGCGACATCTACGCCATTTCCGCGCTGGTGCTGCAGCTTTCCAATAGACCGGAGTCGTTCGGGCGCACCGTGGTCGAGGCGCTGTCGCTCTGCCGCCCGGTGCTGGGATATGCGCACGGCGGCGTGGGCGAATTGCTCGCCGAGCTGTACCCCGCAGGCCGCGTGCCGGTCGGCGACCGCGAGCGCCTGGTCGAGCGCGCCGCCGAGTTGCTGCGCGTCGCGCCGCCCATCCCGATGCTGCAGAGCTATCGCCTGTCCGACATGCAGCAGGCCACCCTGGCCCTGTACGAGGAAGTGGTAGCCGCCTAGCGGTTCGGCGACTTCGGCATCGACCGTCGATGCGGATCGACCGGGCGCTGGAGCGCTCCCCTACAATGCCCCGGCTTCCCCAAGGGTCCGTGCATGCCTGTTCTTCCCGCGCTCAAGGCCGCCCTGCGCTCGCCGCTGCTGCCGTACTGGCTGGTGATCGCCCTGCTGCCGTTCGGACGCAGCTCGGAACTGGGGACGTTCCTGTGCGTGCTGGGCACCATCCTGTTGTTCGGGCGGCATCCCGGCGCCTTGCGCGAACACGCCGGCGCGCGCCTGCTGCTGTGGCTGCTGGGTGCGTACGTCGGCGCGGCGCTGGTGTCGTGCTTCGGCGCGATCGCGCCCGGCAAGAGCTGGTCCACGGTGGTGGCCCTGCTGCGCTATGTGCCGCTGGGGCTGTACGCCTGTTTCGCCATTCGCCGTGAAAGCAAGCTTCATGCGATCTACGCGGCCGTCGCCGCCGTACTGGCGTTGTGGGTGCTGGATGCCTGGGTGCAGGCGCTCACGGGCTGGAGTCTGGGCGGCCACGCCGAAGCGGAGCGCGTGTCCGGCATCTTCGGCGCGGAAAACCTCAAGCTCGGTCCGACCCTGGCCGTGCTGGCGCCCTTCGCGCTATGGGTGGCTCGCTGGCGCTGGGGCAGGCGTGGATTGATCGTGGCCGGCCTGATCATGCTCGGGCCGGTGCTGTTGTCCGGCTCGCGCGCCTCGTGGGTGATGTATGCGTTGGTCGCGGCGGCATTCGCCTGGCGCGAAGCGGCATCGCCCCGGCGTTTCCTGCTGGTCTGCGGCGCGGGCGTGCTCGCCGTGCTGGCGGCAGGTTCGATCGCCTGGAAGACCTCCGAACGCTTCCATGCGCGCATGGAAAAGACCCTGGTCGCGCTGCAAGGCTCGGATCAGGCCGTCGATACGGCTCTCAGCGGACGGCTGGACATCTGGCGCACCAGCCTGCGCATGTTCGAGGCTCACCCGCTGAACGGTGTGGGCGTGCGCGGCTATCGCTATGCGTACCCGCAGGTAGCACCGCCGAACGACCACTTCGTGGTGTCTGCCGAAGCCTGCGGCGTAGGCGAGGGTGCCTGCCATGCGCATCAGCTGGTGCTGGAAATCCTCACCGAGACGGGGGCGATCGGTTTGCTGCTGTGGCTCGCCGCGGCTGTTCTCGCGCTGCGCCATTGGCGGGCGGTCGGCCCTTCGGCGCGAACGCGGGCGTTTCCCGCCACCGTGGCGCTGGGTGTCATGACCTTTCCGTTGAACACCCATCTGGCCTTCTATTCCGCCTGGTGGGGACTGTTGTTCGCGTGGGTGCTCGGGCTGTGGTGCGCGGCGCTCTATGTGGAGGGCGCGGATGGCGCGTGAGCCCTTGTCGGTCGTGGTGACCAGCTACAACAGCGCCGCGACGCTGGATGCCTGTCTGGCCAGCGTGCGCTGGGCGGATGAGATCGTGGTGCTCGATTCGGGTTCGACCGACGCCACGCCGGCGATCGCCGCCCATTACGGCGCACGGATGGCAACGCAGCCGTTCGCCGGCTACAGCGCGCAAAAGCAGGCGGCGATCGATCTGGCCACGCACCACTGGGTGCTGCTGCTGGACTCCGACGAAGCGATGCCGGCCGTCGCATCCGATACCGTGGCCCGCGTACTCGAACAGCCGGAACACGCGGGTTACCTGCTGTGGCGGCGCGAGTGGATCTTCTGGCGCTGGCAGTCGCCGCGCAGCCGCCTCAATCACTACGTCCGTTTGTTCGATCGCCGGCGCGCGCGCATGAGCGCGCATCGGGTGCATGAAGAGGTCGAGGTCGACGGCAGCGTCGGCGTGCTGGATCTGGTGATGGACCATTACGGCGAGCGCGACATCGCCGGACGCGTGGATAAGGCCAACCGTTATTCCAGCATGCAAGTGGCTGACCTGGCCGGCCGCGGCGCTCGCGGCGCGCGGCTGCGCATGCTCACCAACGGCACCGCGGCCTTCCTCCGCTACTACCTGCTGCGCGGGCATTACCGCTCGGGCTGGGCGGGTTTCGTCGCCGCGCGCATCCACGCGTTCTATGCGTTTCTCAAGTACGCCAAGCTTTACGAGGCGACGCGTGCCGGCGATGGCGAGACGCGTGTGCCTCCATCCGATCGAGGATCGTAGGCGCTCGCCTCAGGCGGCGCGTTCGAGCGGCCACGCTTCGCCGCGCAGCATGGAGACCAGTAGATCGCAGGCTTCTCGCCGCAGCGCTTCGCGTTTGCGGAAGGCGGAGCGGTGCTTGCTTTCGACCTGTGTCTCGTCGCGGGCCGGCTCCCGCGAGGGCAGGGCGTAGAAGCCATCGGAGAGCGGTTCGCCCTGGCATTCCTGCCAGAAGCTGTCGTAGTCGGCCTTGATTTTGTCCGCCTCGCCGGCGAACGGATGCGCCAGATTGGCGACGCCGCGCACCTGCTCGATGCCGTACTCGCCGGCGAAAGCCAGCAGCAGCGAGAACAGCAGATTCTTCGGCCGCAGACCGTGGCACTGTTTGGTGAGCTCGCGCACGGCGTCGCGGCCGAGTTCCGCCGCGGCGCCTTGCATGCAGCCGATCAACAACGTGCGGCCGCCGTCGGCGACGGTGAACACCGCCGAGGACAACACCTGGTCCTCGCTGTTGGTCAGGCACAGCGCCAGCTCGCCTTCGCGGCTGCGTCCGGTGGGGCGGCGCAGTTCGATGCGCAGTTCGCTGCCGTCTTTAAGCGCGAGCGCGCCCACGCGATGGCGCCCGCGCAGATAGACGCCATCCACGACGTCGTCCGGCAGCCGGTCGAAAGCGAAGCGGAAGTGGTCGGCGATGACTTCCATCCGCCTGGCACGGCCGAACTGGCGATTGATGTAATGGTGGTGCCAGCGCTCCAGCAGGCGCGGATCGTACGCCAGGATCGCGGTGAGCCGCGGCGAGCCGTAGACGAAGCGCAGCCACGCCGATTGCCGCGGCGCCATGCGGGCGCAGCGCAGCAGGTACTTGAGCCCGGAGGCTAGGCGTTTGGGGGCCGAACCGCGCCAGTCGTGGCGCCGGTGCAGTGACCGCAAGAACAAACGAATGGACATGGGGCGCACGGAGGGGAAGATCGCGAGCGTCTTGTACCGGAGATTTCTGTCGTCTTCCTGTCGTCGGTCAGTAGACGTCCGGGCTCCCAGGAGGGCGAGTCTTGAAGCGCTTGTGGACCCACAGATATTGCTCAGGGGCTTCGCGCACCATCTGCTCGATGCAGGTATTGACGCGTGCCGTATCGAACGCGGGATCGGCGCTTGGGAAGTCCCGCAGCGGCGCGCCGAGCCGGAGGGCATAGCCGCTGCCGTCGGGCAGGCGGCGATGGAAGAACGGCACGACCAGCGCTCCGGACAGCCGGGCCAGGTGATGGGTCGCGGTGATCGTCGCGGCAGGCACCCCGAAGAAGGGCGCGAACACATTGTCCTTGCTGCGCATGTCCTGGTCCGGCGCATACCAGAGCGTGCCGCCGGAGCGGAGGTATTTGACCGTGCCGCGGATGTCGTCCTTGTCGAACATGGCGCCCGCGTAGCCGAGGCGCGCGCGCAGCACCGCCCATTCGAACACCGCCGAATCCATGCGCCGGTACATCCCCGCGATGCGGATGTGGCGCGAGACCAGGCGCGCGCACAACTCCAGATGCGAGAAGTGCCCGCCGACCAGCAGCACGCCCTTGCCGAGAGCACGCGCGGTTTCGAGGTGTTCGATTCCTTCGAGCGTCACCGGCGTGCGCGCGATGGCGCGATCGGTACCCATCCAGCCGAGTGCGAATTCGACCATCATCAGGCCGATGTCGCGAAGATGCGCATCGACGAGCGCCGCCTGCTCCGCCTTCGACAGCTCGGGAAAGCACAGAGCGATATTCACTTCGGCCACGTGCCGGCGCCGCGAAGGAAAGTGCTGGATCAATACGCCCAGGCCGCGGCCGACCGCCATCAGCACGCGCCGCGGCAGGCGCGCGATCAGTTTCAGCACGCCCACGCCGATCCACGCCGGCCAGTGGACGGGCGAAAGCAGTCGAGGGTCGAAGGAGGGACGGGTGGCACCGGGCATGGGCGGTCGATTGTAGCAGCGGCCCGGCCGCGGCCTGCGGTGCGAGGGGGCACTGGCTATACTGCCGCGCCTGCCACGAGAGCCTCGCCGTTGCGCTACCTCTACACCCTTGCGATGTACCTGGTGACGCCGATCATCGTGATGCGGCTGCTGGCGCGCGGCGTGCGCTATCGCGATTACCACCGCCGGTGGCGCGAGCGCTTCGGCTTCTACCAGGGGCCGACCCTGCGCGGCAGCATCTGGGTGCACGCCGTATCCGTCGGCGAGGTGAACGCCGCCGAGCCGCTGATCAAGGCACTGCGCGAGGCCTACGTCAACGCGCCGCTGGTCGTGACCACGGTGACGCCCACCGGCTCCGAACGCGTGCGCCAGCTGTTCGGCGACAGCGTGTACCACGTGTACCTGCCGTACGACTTGCCGTTCGCCGTGTCGCGCTTCATGAAGCGCGTGCGGCCGCGGCTGGCGATCATCGTGGAAACCGAGATCTGGCCGAACCTGTACTTCGCATGCAAGAAGCGCGGCATCCCGTTGATGATCGTCAACGCGCGACTGTCCGAGCGTTCGCTGCGCGGCTATCGACCGCTGCAGGGGCTGGTGCGTTCGGCCCTGGGCTGCGTGCGCCAGATCGCCGCACAGTCCCGTACCGATGCGGCGCGCTACCGGCTGCTTGGGGTGGACCCGTCGCGCATCGTGGTGAGCGGCAATCTGAAATTCGACATGCCGGTGCCCTATGCCGCGATCCAGGCAGGCGAGGAACTCCGCCGCCAATGGGGGCATCTGCGTCCCGTATGGATCGCAGGCAGCACGCACGAAGGTGAGGAGCTGCCGGTCCTGGAGGCGCACCTGCAGGTCCTCAAGCGATTGCCCGACGCGCTGCTGCTGATCGCGCCGCGCCATCCGGAGCGTTTCAAGCTGGTGGAGAGTTCGGTGCGAAGCCTAGGCTTCACCGTGGCCACCCGCAGCGCCGACCGCGTGCCTTCGGCGGCGCACCAGGTGTTCGTGATCGATGCGATGGGTGAGTTGATGCAGTTCTACGCCGCGGCCGACCTGGCCTTCGTCGGCGGCAGCCTGGTACCCATCGGCGGACACAACGTGCTGGAGCCCGCGGCGCTGTCCACGCCGGTGCTGGTGGGGCCGCATACGTTCAATTTCGAAGAGATCACACTGACGCTCATCCGCGAAGGCGCGGGCGTCCGTCTGGAGGATCCCAGCGAACTGGGCGCTGCGGTGCTGCAGTTGCTGCGCGACACCGAGCGGCGCAAGACGATGGGCATGCACGCCAAAGTGGTGTTCGACAGCGAACGCGGCGCGGTGCAGCGCGTGATGGAGCTGATCGACAAGCAGCTCCAGGAATGAGCCTTCCGCGGGAGGCATAAAAAAAGCCGGGCGATCGCCCGGCTTTTTTTGCTTGGACTGCGCCGCCTTACTGCAGCAGCGAGTTGACCGCTTCCAGATCGGGCATGTCGATGGTGCCGGCCGCCTGCTTCAGCTGCAGCTTGTTGAGGATGAAGGCGTGGCGCGCCTGCGAGTAGCTACTCTGCGCCTGAGTCAGGGTCTGAATGGCGTTGAGCACGTTCAGCATGGTCTGCGTGCCGACGTCGAAACCGGCGCGGGTGGCTTCCAGTGCCTTCTGGCCAGACTCCACCGACGCGCGGTTTGCTTGCACCTGCAGGATGCCCGCGCCCACCGAGCGAAAGTAGTTCAGCGTATCGCGCGATACCTGGCGACGCGTGGCTTCCAGCGAATCCTGCGCCGAATCGCGCTCATAGATGGTCTGACGCACGCGCGACTGCGTGGCGCCGCCGGCGAAGATCGGCACCGTCAGGGTGAGTCCCGCGGTCGTGCCCCAGCGGCCGTTCCCGGCCTGGCCGAAACCGCCGTTCTCCGCCCACAGAGTGGACTTGCCGCGAGTGACGCTCGCGTCGATGGTCGGCAAGTGGCCGGCACGGGCGGCGCTGATGCTGTGCTCCGCGGCGGAGACGGTGTATTCCTGCGAAAGCACGTTCGGGTTGTGCTTGAGCGCTTCTTCCACCCACGCGTTCGGATCGGCCGGCGACGGCGCATCCATCGGCAGATCTTCGCGCAGCTTCTTCAGATCGCCCACCGGCTGGCCGGTGATCTGGCGCAGCGCTTCCTTCGCATCGTTGAGCGAGTTCTCGGCGGCGATGGTCTGCGCCTTGGCCAGCTCGTAGTACGACTTGGCCTGGTACACGTCGGTGATCGCCGCCAGGCCGACCTTGAAGCGCTGGTCCGCCTGCTCGTAGGACTGGCGATAGGCTTCTTCGTTGGCCTTGTTGAAGGTCAGCGAATCCTGCGCGGTCAGCACGCCGAAATAGGCCTGGGTCACGCGCACGTACAAGTTCTGCAGGGCTGCCTGGTAGAGCTGCTCCTGCGCATCGGATTGCGATCGCGCGGTCTTGAGGCTGGCCCACTTGCTCAGATCCAGCACGCTCTGATTCAGCGTGGCGCTGTCCGAGCGGCTGCGCGAATGGCCGCCGGCCGTGTCCCTGCTGTTCGAGCCGCTGGCCTGGCTGAATTGGACTTGGCCGTTCACCTGCGGCAGCAGCAGCGCCCGCGCCTGAGTCACGCCCTCGCCGGTGGCCAGGCGGGTCGCGTCGGACTGCGCCAGCACCGGATCGTTGGCGCGTGCTTCTCGGTATGCATCCAGCAAATCCTCGCTGTGGCCGGACAACGGAAGCGCCGTCAGGGCCAGGGCAAGGGACAGAAGCTTCAAACGCATGGGTTGCCTCGTGGAGAAAGGGGGAATCGGGTCAGAAGACGAACTTGCGCGGCGGCTCGGCGTGGACCAGGTAGGGCAGGTCGGTCTCGAGGATGTTCTCCTCACGGTACCGGCCTTCGCCTTCGTGGGTGATCAGCACGACCTGCTGCACGGGCGACTCGCCGCGCGCCGCCAGCAGGCGGCCGCCCGGCTTGAGCCAGCCGAGGAAACGCTGGGGAATTTCATACACGGCACCGGTGACCACGATGGCGTCGAACTGGCCGGCCGGCTGCCAGGAATGGACGGCCTCGCCGGTTTCCAGCTTCACATTGCCGATGCCTGCCTGCGCCAGGCGCTGCCCGGCCGCGGCGGTGAAGTCCGCATGGACGTCCAGGCTGGTGACGTGACCGGCCAGGCTGGCCAGGCAGGCGGTGAGGAAGCCCGAGCCGGTGCCGATCTCCAGCACCTGGTCGTCGCTTTTCAGGTCGAGCGCTTGAAGGACGCGGCCTTCGAGCACCGGCTTCATCATGACTTCGCCGTGGCCGATCGGCAGGTTCAGGTCGGCGAAGGCGATTTGGCGATGAGCGGGCGCAACGAAGTCTTCGCGGCGGATGCGCCCGAGCACGTCGAGCACGCGCGCATCCAGCACCTCCCAGGGGCGTACCTGGTTTTCCACCATGTTCTGACGCGCCTGTTCGAAGTTCATCGCCATGATCTGCCTACGTCCCGTGCAAAAGTCGAAAAAGGTCAAAAAGGATAAGCGCTTAGGCCTGTTCCGACAATGTTGAAAAGCCTGGGGGTTGCCTGCTTCGCCACGAAGTGCCGGAAGTCACCGCGACGAACTGACGGAAGTCATGCGCGGCGCGGTGTCCGCGGACACTCACGCCATCAGTCGACGGTTATCCGCCCGCTTGGAAGCGATGTCCACAGGCAGTCGCGAAAGAGCGTCTTCCGCCGCTTCCCCGAGCGCGACATCCAGCAGCCGTATACGCGAGAGCAGCGGCGGGTGCCGCCGGCTTTCCGCGGCCACCGCCAGCCAGGCGAGCCAGCGGGCCAGCCGGTGGCGCTCGGTCGAGTTCAAGGCGGCCAACGCGACGCGCACCGCAAAGGCGCGGCGCCGGGCCAGGGCCTGCCCTTGCTCGAGCCACGCCGCCACGATGCGCTGGGCATGGCGGTAAGGGCCGCTTAGGGTGAGTTCTGCGATAGTAGAGGTCATGAGTCGGCCGTTCAGGACGCCGATGGAAAATAAGTAAACCGGCGCGTATACTAAACCCCGGTTATCCCTTTGTGAAGGTGTAAAACAGCATGAACACGATCGCGCAGCCCAAGCCTCAGGGTCCTGGCCGCCCGAAGGACATGGAAAAGCGCGCGGCGATCCTGGAGGCCGCCAAGGGACTGTTCGTGCGCAACGCCTTCGCCGGCACCAGCATGGATGCCGTGGCCGCCGAGGCTGGCGTGTCCAAGCTCACCGTCTATAGCCACTTCGGCGACAAGGACAACCTGTTTCGCGAAGTCATTCGCGCACACATCCAGGACCTGCTCCCCGAAGACACCTACCACTACGATCCGGATGCGGATATCGGCGACCTGCTCATGCGCGTCGCCATGACCCATGCCCATATCGACTGCGATCCGAATACCGTGGGTACCTTCCGGGCCATCCTCAGCGACTGCCGTCAAGGCAATCCCCGCTACGGCAAGCTGCTGTGGGAGGAAGGTCCCACCCGCACGCACAAGCTGCTGGAACGCCTGCTGCAACAGGCGGTTGACGGCGGCAAGCTGGAGATCGAGAACGTCGCCCAGGCCAGCGTGCAATTCCTGGCGCTGATCAAGGGCGACCTCGTCCTGCGCCGCATGTTCGGCTGCGACGGCTGTCAGGACGCCTTCGCCAGCGAGATGGAAGCCAACGCCCGCGCGGGCGTGACCACCTTTCTGCGCGCCTACCTGCCCCGCTGACCTTCACATTCGGTCTTCACGGCGCGTACTCGCCCGTATCCGGCGATTCGTGCTTGAATAGCCCTTTCGGAAGCGGGGGTGCCGACGTCGAGTCGGCTGAGAGAGTCCCTTCGAACCTGATCCGGTTAGCACCGGTGTAGGGAGCTTCGCCGCACGATCTCGGGTCCGTCGCGACCTTCGTGCATCCGGCGCCGCCGCTTCGTGTCCCCCTGCCTCACGAAGGACGTCTCGCCGATGAATGCCCAGCCCAACGATCTCGCGCGCGCCGCGCAGGAACTCTCCGAGGCCGTGACCCGGCCCATCCCCGGTTCGCGGAAGATCCACGTCCAGGGCAGCCGCCCCGACATGCGCGTGCCGTTGCGCGAAGTCTGCCAGGCGAAGACGCCGACGCTCTTCGGCGGTGAGAACAATCCCCCCATCACCGTCTACGACACCTCGGGTCCGTATACCGATCCGGACTATCGCGTGGACCTGGCCGCCGGCCTGCCGGCGCTGCGCGGTGCCTGGATCGAGGAGCGCGGCGATGTCGAACGCCTTACCGACCTCAGTTCCGATTTCGGCCGCCAGCGCGCCGGCGACGCCAAGCTCGATCCGATCCGTTTCCGCCATCACCTGCGCAAGCCGCTGCGCGCGAAGGCGGGCGCCAATGTCACGCAGATGCACTACGCGCGCCGCGGCATCGTCACACCGGAAATGGAATACATCGCCATCCGCGAGAACCAGCGCCTCGAAGCGCTCGGCGACAGCGCGCTTCGCACCCAGCATCCCGGCCAGTCCTTCGGTGCCTCGCTGCCGAAGCTGATCACGCCCGAATTCGTCCGCGACGAAGTGGCCCGCGGCCGCGCCATCATTCCGGCCAACATCAACCATCCGGAAAGCGAGCCGATGATCATCGGCCGTAACTTCCTCACCAAGATCAACGCCAACATCGGCAACAGCGCCGTCTCTTCCGGTATCGCCGAAGAGGTGGAAAAACTGGTGTGGGCGATCCGCTGGGGCGGCGACACGGTGATGGATCTGTCCACCGGCAAGCACATCCACGAGACGCGCGAGTGGATCATCCGCAATTCGCCGGTGCCGATCGGCACCGTGCCGATCTACCAGGCGCTGGAAAAAGTCGGCGGCGTCGCCGAAGAACTCACCTGGGAGCTGTTCCGCGACACGCTGATCGAACAGGCCGAGCAGGGCGTGGATTACTTCACCATCCACGCTGGCGTGCTGCTGCGCTTCGTGCCGCTGACGGCGCGGCGCGTTACCGGCATCGTCTCGCGCGGCGGCTCGATCATGGCCAAGTGGTGTCTTGCGCATCACCGCGAGAATTTCCTCTACACGCACTTCGAGGAAATCTGCGAAATCATGAAGGCGTACGACGTGTCCTTCAGCCTCGGCGACGGCTTGCGCCCGGGCTGCGTGGCCGACGCCAACGATGCCGCGCAGTTCGGCGAGCTGGACACCTTGGGCGAACTGACCCAGATCGCGTGGAAGCACGACGTGCAGACCATGATCGAAGGTCCCGGCCACGTGCCGATGCAGCTGATCAAGGAAAACATGGAGCGCCAGCTGGAGAAGTGCCACGAGGCGCCGTTCTACACGCTGGGGCCGCTGACCACCGACATCGCGCCGGGCTACGACCACATCACCTCGGCCATCGGCGCGGCGATGATCGGCTGGTTCGGCACCGCGATGCTCTGCTACGTCACGCCCAAGGAACACCTGGGCCTGCCGAACAAGCAGGACGTGCGCGACGGCATCATCGCCTACAAGATCGCCGCCCACGCAGCCGACCTGGCCAAGGGCCACCCTGGCGCGCAGGTGCGCGACAACGCGCTGTCGAAGGCGCGCTTCGAGTTCCGCTGGGACGACCAGTTCAACCTTGGCCTCGATCCGGAGAAGGCCAAGGAGTTCCACGACGAGACGCTGCCCAAGGACGCCCACAAGTCGGCGCACTTCTGCTCGATGTGCGGCCCGAAATTCTGCTCGATGAAGATCACCCAGGACGTACGCGACTACGCCGCCGAGCACGGCGTGGACGAGGCGGCCGCGCTGGGCGAAGGCATGGCCGAGAAGGCCGCCGAGTTCCGCGAGCAGGGTTCGGAGGTCTACCACC
>JBCNOA010000007.1:0-49025 GCA_039594095.1 Dyella sp. | reverse complement strand
GTCGACGATCAGCTCGGGACCTTGCATGCCCGGGTGGGTGAGCATGTCCAGCGTGCAATCCCAGTACTCCTCCAGCGTCTCGCCCTTCCAGGCGAACACCGGGATGCCGGCGGCGGCGATGGCCGCGGCGCAGTCGTCCTGGGTGGAGAAGATGTTGCAGGAGGCCCAGCGCACCGAGGCGCCCAGGGTGCTCAGGGTTTCGATCAGGACCGCGGTTTCCTTGGTCATGTGCAGCGAGCCCGACAGGCGCACGCCCTTGAGCGGCTGCTCCTTGGCGTAGCGGGCGCGGATCTGCATCAGACCGGGCATTTCCTCTTCCGCCATGCGGATGCGGCGGCGGCCGAGCTCGGCGAGGGCGATGTCGCGGACTTTGTAGTCCTGATGGGCGGCTTCTTTGCTGACTGCGTTCATGGTGTCGCTCCGGAAGTTTGTGCGGTGGGTACCGCATCGGTTGACCGGGCGCCGTTTTGCAGAAAAGGCCGCCGAGCCTGGCCGTGGTCCTGCGGGGCCTGCCGGGTGGCGGGCCGAGCAGCCGCGGTCGCAGCGCCCCTCGACGGGAGCGCGCAAGTATAGCCGCAGGCGCGTTCCGGATTCGTCACGGCCGGGCATTGGGGGGCGGGGCGATCCACTTGGGCGAGGCTCCAGCTGCGGCCGGAGCGAGGCCCGCGGCGACGAGCCCGATACGTTACAGACGCAACTTTTGCGAGCTCATGCGGCGGCGCACCAAGGCGTGGACGTTCAGGTAGTCTTGGCCGTCCAGACATCCGCAGACGTGGCTCCGATGACCCAGCAGCAGCGCAGTCCCGAGTTCGCCCCGCACGACGCACCCTTGCGCGAAGACGTCAGACGGCTCGGCACGCTGGTGGGCAACATGCTGGGAGAGCAGGTCTCGCCGGCTTTTCTCGATGAAGTCGAGCGGGTACGCACCGCCGCCATCGCGCGCCGGCACGAAGGGGCCGCACTGGCCCCGCTGGCGGAGCTGCTGACCGGCGTGGATGTCGCTCACGCCGAGGCGCTGGCGCGAGCCTTCGCGACCTATTTCCAGGCCGTGAATATCGCCGAACGCGTGCATCGCATCCGGCGGCGCCGCGATTACCAGCGCGAGGATCGCGCGCCCCAGCCCGAGTCGCTGCTCGACGTGCTGGGCCACCTGAAAGAACAGGGCGTCGGCGCAGGCGAGCTGCTGGAGTGGCTGGCGCGCCTGCGCGTGGAGCCGGTGTTCACCGCCCATCCTACCGAGGCGATGCGCCGCTCGCTGCTGGAGAAGGAGCAGGCGGTCGTACGCGCGCTCATCGACAATTTCGACCCGACGCGCACGCCGCAGGAGCGCAAGGAAGACGACGACCGCATCTTCATGGCGCTGTCGTCCGCCTGGCAGACCGCGGAGGCATCGCCGGTCCGGCCCAGCGTGCAGGACGAGCATCACCACGTCGGCTTCTATCTCGCCAATCCGATCTATCGCATCGTGCCGGCCTTGTACGAGTCGCTGGCCGATGCGCTGCAACAGGTCTATGGCGTGGCAGTGGCGCTGCCGCGGCTGCTGTCGTTCGCCACCTGGGTGGGCGGCGACATGGACGGCAACCCGAACGTGGGCGCGGACACCATCGCCGCCAGCCTCGCCACTCAGCGCGCGCACGTGCTGGAGCATTACATCGCCGACATTGCCGGCCTGGCGCGGTTGCTCAGCCAGACCGAGGGCAGGGTCGGCGTGGACGACGGCCTGGCGCGCCGCCTTGCCGACTACCGCGAGCGTTTTCCCGAGGCGGCCGCCCAGGTGCGGCCGCGCCACGCGGACATGCCGTACCGCAGCTTCCTCACCGTGGTGCAGGCGCGCCTGCAGGCCACGCACGACGACGATCACCCGGAGGCCTACGCATCGCCGCAGGACCTGCTGGCCGACCTGCAACTGATCGCCGATAGCCTGATCGATCACCGTGGCCTGCATGCCGGCGCTTACGCCGTGCAACGGCTGATCTGGCGCGTGCGCACCTTCGGCTTCCACCTCGCGCGCCTGGACGTCCGCCAGGATTCGCGCGTGCACGACGATGCGCTGGCGGCCATGCTCGGCCAACCTGACTGGCCCGAGCGCGACGATGCGGCGCGCGCTGCCGACCTGCAGCCGTTCGCCAGCGGCGAGCGCAGCTTCGGCGACTGCGACGACGACGGCGCGCGTTCGCTCAAAGCCGTGTTCGCGACGCTGCGCACGGCGCGCCGGCGCTACGGCACGGACGCGACCGGGCTTTACATCATCAGCATGGCCCGCTCCGCCGCCGACGTGCTCGCGGTGCTCGCCCTGGCCCGCTACGGCGGGCTGGTCGCCGAGACGGGCGGCTGCGTGCCGCTGGACGTGGCGCCCCTGTTCGAAACGGTGGACGACCTGGCCAATGCACCGGCCACCCTGCGGGCGTTGTTCGACGATCCGGTCTACCGCGCGCACCTGGAGCAGCGCGGCGGCCGCCAGTGGGTGATGCTGGGTTACTCGGACAGCGGAAAGGACGGCGGCACGCTCGCCTCGCGCTGGGGCCTGCAGCGCGCGCAGGTGGAACTGCTGGAAGTGGCGAACGCGGCCGGCGTGCGCCTGTCGTTTTTCCACGGTCGAGGCGGCTCGGCCAGCCGCGGTGGCGCGCGCATCGCGCCGGCGCTGATGTCCTCGCCGCGCGGCTCGGTCGCCGGCGTGCTGCGGGTGACCGAGCAGGGCGAGGTGATCCATCGCAAGTACGGCATCCGCGCGCTGGCGCTGCGCAATCTGGAACAGACCGTGGGCGCGGTGCTGCGCGCCAGCCTGCGCCCGCGCGAGCAGGAAGCGCGCGAAGAGGCGTGGCGCGAATACATGGGCCGGTTGGCGGCGATCAGCCGGCAGACGTATCGCGCCTTCGTCGATCGCGAAGGTTTCATCGAGTACTTCCGCAGCGCCACCCCCATCGACGTGATCGAGCGCATGACGCTGGGCTCCCGTCCGTCGCGCCGGCGCAGCATGCGTGGCGTGCAGGATCTGCGCGCGATTCCGTGGGTGTTCGCCTGGACGCAATGCCGCTCGATCATCACCGGCTGGTACGGGCTCGGCACCGCGCTGGAGCGGGGCGCGGAGGAATTCGGCGAGGCCGCGCTGGTCGAGATGGCCCGCGACTGGCCGTTCTTCGCCAACATGCTGGACGACGTGGAGATGGTGCTGGCCAAGAGCGATCTGGACATCGCCGAAGCCTTTTCGCGCCTGTCGGGCGATCTGCACGGGCCGTTCTTCGGCGCGATCCGCGAGGAATACGAGCGCACGACGCGCTGGGTGCTGCGCCTCAAGGGCAGCGACGAACTGCTGCGCGACAGCCCGCGGCTGGCGGTGTCGATCCGCCTGCGCAATCCGTATATCGATCCGATGAGTCTGCTGCAGGTCGATCTGCTGCGCCGCTGGCGCGCGGGCGGCAGCGAGGACGACACCTTGCTGCGCGCACTGGTCGCCTGCGTCAACGGCGTTTCGCAGGGGCTCCAGAACACCGGTTGAAGGGTCCGTGCAGCGCTTGCGCAAATTCTTGCGACCTCGCTAGGCTGACCGCTTTTCTCACGCGAGCGCCTTCCCATGCATGGTTCCCCCCAACGTCTCGGCCCCTTGCCCTGGCTGATCTTCGGTTCCCGCTGGCTGCAGTTGCCGCTGTACCTGGGCCTGATCGTGGCGCAATGCGTCTACGTGTTCCTGTTCGCCAAGGAACTGTGGCACCTGATCCACGAAGCGCCGTCGCTGGGCGAGCAGGAGATCATGCTGATCGTGCTCGGCCTGATCGACGTGGTGATGATTTCCAACCTGCTGGTGATGGTGATCGTCGGCGGTTACGAGACCTTTGTCTCGCGCCTGCGGCTGGAGAACCACCCGGACCAGCCGGAGTGGTTGTCGCACGTCAACGCTTCGGTGCTGAAGGTGAAGTTGGCGATGGCGATCATCGGCATCTCCTCGATTCACCTGCTGAAGACCTTCATCGCCGCCGGCTCGCTGACCGGCCTGCCGTTCTGCTCGGCGGAAGTGCTGGCGACCATCGCCGAGAACGTGGGCACCGGCACTGCGCTCAAGTGCGCCACGCTCACGCCGGTGGGTGTGATGTGGCAGACCATCATCCACTTGGTCTTCATCGTGTCGGCGATTGGCATCGCCTGGACGGACCGTCTGATGCAGAACGGCAAGAAAGACGAGCATCACTGAGCCCGTCCTTATGGCGCCCTCTCCCCTCCGGGGAGAGGGCTGGGGTGAGGGGCCCTAAGGAGCGGGGTCGTCATCGCTCGATGAAGATCGAAGCCAGAAGCTCGCTCTAGCGCCGCCTTCTTCAGCACCGGTCTCTCATCTGGCTGTGATCGTAGGGAATCCCCGTGGGACTGCCATCTTCTCCCCCGACGGGGAGAAGAGTTCTGTACTGGAAGGTTCTTATCCTTCCAGCTCGGCCCACCGCGCATACGCTCCATCCAGCTCCGCCTGCGCCTTCGCCAACGCGTCGTTGTGGCGCTGGATCGCGGCGTTGTCCTGCTGGAAGAACGCGGGGTCGTTCATGGCGGCGGAGCGCTCGGCGATCTCCGTTTCCAACTGCTCGATGCGCGCCGGCAGCTGTTCCAGCTCCCGCTGGTCCTTGTAGCTGAGTTTGCGCTTGGCCTTTTCCGGCTCCGGTGCGCGCGACGCTTCGCCGGGCTTTGCGGCAGCGGGAGTTGGCGCCGGCTCGGCCACGCGCGTCGCCGGCCGCTGCCGCAGCCAGTCGCTGTAGCCGCCCACGTACTCGCCGACCCTGCCGCCGCCTTCCAGCACCAGCGTGCTGCTGACGACGTTGTCCAGGAACTCTCGGTCGTGCGAGACGAGCAGCAGCGTGCCCTGGTATTCGGTCAGCAATTCTTCCAACAGCTCCAGCGTCTCGACGTCCAGATCGTTCGTGGGTTCGTCCATCACCAGCAGGTTGGACGGCTGGGCGAACAGCTTGGCGAGCAATAGGCGGTTGCGTTCGCCGCCGGAGAGGCGGGTGATCGGCGCGCGGGCGCGCTCCGGCGAGAATAGGAAGTCCTGCAGGTACCCGATGATGTGCTTGCGCTGGCCGTTGAGCTCGATGTACTCGCGGCCTTCGGCGACGTTGTCCAGTGCATTGAGAGTGTCGTTGAGCTGGCTGCGGTGCTGGTCGAAATAGGCGATCTGCAACCCGGTGCCCATGATCACCTCGCCGCGTTGCGGCTTCAGCTCGCCGAGCAGGATCTTCAGCAGTGTGCTCTTGCCCGCGCCATTCGGCCCGACGATGCCGACGCGATCGCCGCGCATGATCGTGGTGTCCAGGTCGTCGATCAGCACGCGCCCGCCGTAGGCCTGGTGCACGTGGCGCGCCTCGATTACCTTCTTGCCCGAGGCCTGCGCGTTGGCCAGCGTCATCTTCGCGTTGCCGGCGAGCTCGCGGCGCTCGGCGCGTTCGCGGCGCAACGCCTTCAGCGCACGCACCCGGCCTTCGTTGCGGGTGCGCCGGGCCTTGATGCCCTGGCGTATCCATACTTCTTCTTGCGCCAGCTTCTTGTCGAACAGCGCGGCGGCCTGCGCCTCGGCATGCAGGCGCTCTTCGCGGCGGCGCAGGTAATTGTCGTAGTCGCCGGGCCAGCTGGTGAGCTGGCCGCGGTCGATCTCGACGATGCGCGTGGCGAGCGCGCGCAAGAAGGAACGGTCGTGGGTGATGAATACGATGCTGCCGGCGAAGGACTTGAGGAACCCCTCCAGCCAGCCGATGGCTTCGATATCCAGATGGTTGGTCGGCTCGTCCAGCAGCAGCACGTCGGGCTTGCGCACCAGGGCCTGAGCCAGCAGGACGCGGCGCTTCATGCCGCCGGACAAGGCGGCGAAGTCGGTCTCGGAAGGCAGATCCAGACGCACCAGCACATCGGCGACGCGACGGTCCAGGTCCCAGCCGTGGCGGGCTTCGATCTGCGCCTGGACCTCGCCCAGTGCGTCCATGTCCTGCTCGGCGAGCAGATGGTGGTACCGGGCGAGCAGTTGGCCCAGGTCGCCCAGGCCCGCGGCGACGACGTCGAACACGCTGCCGGAGGTGTCCTGCGGCACCTCCTGCGCCATGCGAGCGACGACCACGCCGTTCTGTACGCGCACTTCGCCGTCGTCCGGCTTCAGGTCGCCGGCGATCAGCTTGAGCAAGGTGGATTTGCCTTCGCCGTTACGACCGACGATGCACACGCGCTCGTTCGCATCGATCGACAGATCGACGTGTTCGAGCAGGAGAGGGCCGCCGACGCTGAAGTCGACACGCTGGAGTTGGATCAGGGACATCCGCGCATTGTAGCCGGGGCGGGGTTTCACCGCCCCGCGACGGCGCCAGGAGTTAGCTAATCCGAAGTGCGCCGCGCAAGGCGAAGCCCCCGGAGGCAGGTGGGCAACCCCTCCGTGGCGACGCGGAATCCGCCGTGAGGACACCGGCGAGGCGTGCTTTCCGGCGCCTGCTTTCGACGCCAAGGTACGCCCGAGACACCTCGCTCCGGCGCGGCCGGCCGTTTCACGGCACGGCCGGCGCCTGTCCGCCTTTCGCACGATCCGATTCAGGAGGGCTCGATGAACGAAAGACAAGACACGCCTCCCGGCCGCCATGGCGGAACCGGCACGCGTCTTCCCGAGCGCCGATCGTCATCGACGCCGGCAGGACCGCCGGTGCCGCCTGGTTTCCAGTTGCCGTGACGCCGAGGCGAGGTCCGCCGAGGTTCACCCATGGTTCGGGGGTTTGCATGCGAATCGCACACATCGCTCCGCTTTACGAAGCCGTGCCGCCCAAGCTGTACGGCGGCACCGAGCGCGTGGTCGCGTACCTGGCCGACGCGCTGGTCGCTCTGGGGCACGACGTCACCGTGTTCGCCAGCGCCGACGCCTGTACGCGCGCCCACCTTTTTCCGGCCCGCGACCAAGCCATCCGCCTGGACCCGGAGCCGCTGAAGTCGGACCTCGCCGCGCACCTGGCGATGCTGCACGAAGTGCGGCGCCGCGCCGACGAATTCGACGTCCTGCATTTCCACGTCGACCTGGTCCATTTCCCATTCTTCGAGAACATGGCGACGCGCACTGTCACGACACTGCATGGGCGCCTGGATCTCAAGGACCTGCCCGGCGCCTACCTCGCATGGCCACAGTTTCCGCTGGTGTCGATCTCCGACCAGCAGCGCCAGCCGCTGCCGTTCGCGCACTGGGTGGGCACGGTGCCGCATGGGCTTCCCGCGGACCTCTACCGGCCGATACCCGCGCCTGCGGGAAACTACCTGGCCTTCCTCGGTCGCATGTCGCCGGAGAAGCGGCCCGACCGCGCCATCGCCATCGCGCGGCGCGCCGGCGTGCCTTTGCGCATGGCGGCCAAGGTGGACGCGGCCGATGCGAGCTATTTCCATCGCCACGTCGAGCCATTGCTCGATGGCAGCGACGCCCGCTTCACCGGCGAGATCAGCGACAGCGGCAAGCAGGACTTCCTCGGCAACGCACGCGCACTGCTGTTCCCGATCGACTGGCCGGAGCCGTTCGGTCTGGTGATGATCGAGGCGATGGCCTGCGGTACGCCGGTGATCGCGTGGGATTGCGGCTCCGTGCGCGAAGTCATCGAGGACGGCGTCACCGGCTTCGTGGTGCACTCCGAGGACGAAGCGGTGGCCGCGGTGGCGCGTCTGCCGGAGCTGAATCGCGCACGCATCCGCCGCGCGTTCGAAACGCGGTTTTCCGCGCGGGTGATGGCCGAGCGCTACCTGGACCTGTACCGCCGCCTGGGTATGCCCGGCGCCGCGGCGGCGGGCGGCGCCACGCTGGCCATGGCGTGAGGAGAGAGTCGCGATGGCTTCCTTGCCCGGTTCCGGCATCAACCGCTACGCCCTGAAAGACGGCGACACCTTCCTGGTGTGCACCGACACCGGCGACCTGCTCGACGAAGCCGACGGCATGTATCGCGACGGTACCCGTGTGCTGTCGCGCTGGTTCCTCTGTCTCGGCGAGGGTGCGCTCTCGTTGCTGAGCGCGGCGGCGAGCCAGGACAATGTGTATTTCGTCGCCCACCTCACTAATCAGCGCACCGCCATGCTGGAGGGCGGGCCGCCTTTCAGCGGCATCCACATCGAGCGAACGCGCTTCCTCTGGCGGGGCCGGCTCCACGAGCGGATCGCCTGCACCAACTACGCCCAGGCCGAGGCGGTGCTGCCGCTGCGCATGGAATTCGCCGCTGACTTCCGCGACATGTTCGAGATCCGCGGCGCGACGCGTGCCCGTCGTGGCCATGAGTGCGAGCCCGAGGTGAGCGATACGCAAGTGAGTCTGCGCTACGAAGGATTGGATCAGGTCGTGCGGCGCACCGTGCTCGCGTTCTCCGAACGGCCGGTGGAGCTGAGCGCCTCACAGGCGCGTTTCCAGTTGCGCGTTCCACCGCGCGCGCGGCGCGAGCTTTACCTGGAGGTCGGCGAGGAAGCGGGCGAGCCGACGCGCGAGCGTTTCCGTGCAGCCGCGGCGAAAGCGCGGTGCGCGATGCGCCTGCGCGTGCGTTCCGGTGCGCGCGTGCGCAGTAGCGGCCGCGTGTTCAACGCCTGGCTGGAACGTTCGCGCGCCGACATCGCGCTGCTGACCAGCGATCTGGCCACGGGGCCTTACCCCTACGCGGGCATTCCCTGGTTCTCCACGCCGTTCGGGCGCGACGCCATCATCACGGCCTTGCAGACGCTATGGCTGGATCCGCGTCTGGCGCGCGGCGTATTGGCGTTTCTCGCGGGCAGCCAGGCGACGGAGACCTCCGCGTTCCGCGACTCGGCGCCAGGCAAGATCATGCACGAGACGCGCAAAGGCGAAATGGTCGCGCTGGGCGAACTGCCTTTCGGCCTCTACTACGGTGGCGTCGACACCACGCCGCTGTTCGTGATGCTGGCCGGTGCTTACGTGCAGCGCACCGCCGATGTCGGCTTACTGGAAGACCTGTGGCCGGCGCTGCTGTCCGCCATGGCCTGGATCGAACGGCAATGCGAGACCGATCCCGACGGCTTCCTGACTTATCAGCGAGGCGAGTCGGGTGGCCTGATCAACCAGGGCTGGAAAGACAGCGGCGACTCGGTGTTCCACGCCGACGGACGGATGCCCGAGACACCGATCGCACTGATCGAGGTGCAGGGCTACGTCTACGCCGCGCTCCGCGCCATGGCGGCGATGGCGCGGCATCGCGGCGAGACCGAGGCCGCGCTCCATTGGCGCCGCCATGCGCGGCGTCTGCGCGCCGCGGTCGAGGCGCGGCTGTGGGACGAGGAGTTGCGGTTCTATGCGATCGCTCGCGACGGCCGCGGCGACAACTGCCGCGTGCGCGCGTCCAATGCGGGCCATCTGCTCTATGTCGGCCTGCCGCACGAGGAAAAGGCTCAGCAGGTGATCGAACAATTGGACGGCCATACGTTCAATGGCGGCTGGGGCATCCGCACGCTGGGTGCCGACCAGCCGCGCTTCGATCCCATGTCGTACCACAACGGCTCGGTGTGGCCGCACGACGTGGCCATCTGTGCCGCAGGCATGGCTCGCTACGGAGCGCGCGGGCCAGCCGTCCGCCTGCTGGCGGAAACGTTCGAGGCAGCGACGCACTTCGGCATGCGTCTGCCGGAGCTGTTCTGCGGTTTTCCCCGCGTGCCTGGCGCTCCGCCGGTGGCGTATCCGGTGGCTTGCCTGCCCCAAGCCTGGGCGGCCGGCTCGGTGTTCATGCTGCTGCGTGCCTGCCTGGGCCTCAACGTGGACGCTTGGCGGCGGGAGATCACCGTCGAACAGCCGCGCTTGCCGGTAGGCGTGGACCGCGTGCAGGTGCAAGGCATCGAGATCGGCGGCAAGAGCGTGAGCCTGGCCTTCGAGCGGGCGGGCGAGCGTGTGCTGGTCGACCGCACGGGCGGCGATGCGGAGGTGCGCGTGTCGGCACGGCTTTGAATGGCGCAAAAGAAACGGGCCGCTCGCGCGGCCCGTTCTCGTATCCGCCGTCGAAGCGACGACTTACTTCAGCTTGGCATCGGCGCGCAGCGCCTCGGCCTTGTCCGTCTTCTCCCAGGAGAAAGCGGTGTAGGTCTTGCCGTCCGGACCCTTCACTTCGTAAGGGGTGCGGCCGAAGTGACCGTAGCTGGCGGTCTGCTGGTACATCGGGTGGATCAGATCCAGCATCTTGATGATGCCGTAAGGACGCAGGTCGAAATGCTTGCGGATGAGTTTCTCGATCTTCTCGTCGCTGATCTTGCCGGTGCCGAAGGTGGTCACCGAGATCGAGGTCGGCTCGGCCACGCCGATGGCGTAGGAGACCTGCACCTCGCAACGGTCGGCGATGCCGGCGGCCACGATGTTCTTGGCCACGTAGCGCGCCGCATAGGCGGCCGAACGGTCCACCTTGGACGGATCCTTGCCCGAGAACGCGCCGCCGCCGTGACGGGCCCAGCCGCCGTAGGTGTCGACGATGATCTTGCGGCCGGTCAGGCCGCAATCGCCCACCGGGCCGCCGATCACGAATTTGCCGGTCGGATTGATGTGGAACTTGGTGCCCTTGTGCAGCAGCTTGGCCGGCAGCACGGGCTTGAGGATGTGCTCGCGCACGGCCTCGACCAGGTCCTTCTGCTTGACGTCCGGATCGTGCTGGGTGGACAGCACCACGGCGTCGATCGCGGTCGCCACGCCGTCTTCATAGCGCAGGGTGACCTGGCTCTTGGCGTCCGGGCGCAGCCACGGCAGGGGCGAGTTCTTCTTCTTGCGGACCTTGGCCTGCTGCTCGACCAGGCGGTGCGAGTAGTAGATCGCCGCCGGCATGTAGTCCTTGGTCTCGTTGGTGGCATAGCCGAACATCAGGCCCTGGTCGCCCGCGCCCTGTTCTTCCGGCTTCTTGCGGTCCACGCCCTGGTTGATGTCCGGCGACTGCTTGCCGATCAGGTTGAGCACGCCGCAGGTCTCGCCGTCGAAGCCGACCTCGGAGGAGTCATAGCCGATGTCCACGATCACCTTGCGGGTGAGCGCTTCCAGGTCGATCCAGGCGCTGGTGGTGATCTCGCCGGCCACGATGGCCACGCCGGTCTTCACCAGGGTCTCGCAGGCCACGCGAGCGCGGGGGTCCTGGGCCAGGATGGCGTCGAGGACGGCATCGGAGATCTGGTCGGCGACCTTGTCCGGATGGCCTTCGGAAACCGATTCGGAGGTGAAGAGGAAGTTGCTCATCGCGGTTTATATCCTTCCTTACGGATAAAGAGATGAAAGAGGGTGCGGCATGATACATGCCCGCCCCCGGTTTTGCAGCTACAGCATGACCCCGGCAGGTGACGATTTCGTGCCGATTCAGCCGTTTGGACGGCCAGGAGGCCGTTCGCGGCGCCCCTGGCGGCGTGCCCGGCGACCCCTGAAAGCGAAAAAGGATAGCTCAGGCGAATCCCAGCGAGGCTGCGAAAAATCTAGGCCGGAGTCTGGGGACATACGGGGCGGCCCGCGACCATTCCGCGGCAACCCTGGTCCGATCGGCGCCCGGTCGCCGAGTCGGCTAGGCGGCGCCGATATCGGGCGGCTGGAAAGCGAACTCATGCGGACGTCCAAACGCGAGCCCGTGCTGTGATAACGCTCGTCTGCGCGAGGCCTGCGACGCTTCACGACGCCAATCACAGTTCCTAGCGTCCGTGCGTTTTCTTTCGCCTGACGCGAGAAAACGCGAAGTCGCGGGCATAGACTCGCCCACCGCAGGCAGGGGGACGCCAGGTCCTAGGCTGCACCGCAGCGCATCCCGGGCGGTACGACGGGAAGGCGCCTCTTGAGCGACTCGCGGGCGGCCTCTCGCTATGGAGCCCGCTATGTCCCCCACGATCCGCACGCGCGTCCACCGTTGTTTCCGCTTTGCATGTCTGCCCGCTGTATTGGGGCTGGCGCTGGCGTCGCTGCCAGTACAGGCCGGCAGCGGCTGGGTGACCACCGCCACGCCACAGGCGTTGATTCCTCCGCCGGTGGAAGGTTGCGATGACGCCGGCAGCAACACCTGGTCCGTCAACAGCGCGTTCTACGGCAACGTCTTCTTCGGCGGCACGCTTCCTTATTGCGTGGATCCCAGCGGCCTCGCGCCGCTCGATCCGGGCAAGCCGCTGCATCTGCTGGTCTCGCTGAAACTGCGGCACCTGCCGGAGCTGAAGAGCTTCCTGCAGGACGTTACGCAGCCGGGCACGCCCGTCTACGGGCAGTACCTCAGCCGGGCCCAGTTCCAGGCAACCTATGCTCCAACCACGGTGCAGGCACTGGCGGTAGTGGCCTACCTGCTGAAGACCGGTTTCACGCACATCCAGGTGGCGCCGAACCGCTTGCTGATCGCCGCGGACGGCACGGTGGGCCAGGCCAGCAAGGCCTTCAACACGACGATGATGCAGTGGAAGCTCTACGGCTCCAGCGGCTACGGTGCCGCCAGCCCGGTCCAAGTGCCGGCGATCCTCGGCGATATCGTAGACGTCGTGCAGGGCCTGCCGGGGTTGGGCAGCGGCAGTAAGTATCACGCGGCATTGCTGCCGCCTTCGACGCCGGTCTCCGAGAACGGTTACAGCCCGCTCGACTACGCCACCATCTACAACGCTGCGGGTGTCGGTCCCGGCACCGGCACGTCGGTCGCCATCATCGCCCAGGGCGACATGAGCCAGACCATCAGCGACCTCAACACTTTCACCACGAATCATCAGCTGCCCACCGTGCCGACCACCGTCATACCCACCGGGACGGCATCGCTGGGCGAGGGCAGCGCGCACGACGAAAGCCAGGCCATCGTCGGCGCCGCGGGTGGACTGGCCAGCCTGAGTTTCTACACCATGCCAAACACGGGCCAGGCGCCTTCCACCGCCGACCTGACCTGGGCCTACAACCGCGCCGTCTCAGACGACACGGCCAAGATCATCCAGAGCTCATGGCAGGTGTGGGAGCCGATGGCGTACCTCAGCGGTGCGCAGCAGCAGGACGATGCGATCTTCATGGCGGCGCAGGCGCAGGGCCAAGTGGTCGTCGCGCCGATCGGCGACGGCCACGAAGGGGGCTGGCAGATCACCGACGTGTACGAGTTCCCGCCGGAGCCGGCGACGTCTCCGTACGTCGTCGCGATCGGCGGATCGCAGGTGAGTACCGATAGCGCCAAGCGCTGGACCGGCGAGACGCTGTGGTCGGAGCTGTCCGTTTACGATGGCCCGGCCAACACCGGGCTCGATTACTGGTACGCCAACGCGGGCTACAGCTTGCACGAGAACGTGCCGCCCTGGCAGGCGGCCCAGGCGCTCACCGTCACGACGCCTGTGTATGGCACGACCCTGCCGACGACGCAGCGTTACGTGCCCGATCTGGCCTTCGACGCGCACATGGGCATTCCCGGGAACTGGCCCGACAGCAACACACCTGCTGGCCCTACTAGTGGCGCCCGCATCATCGTAGGCGGGGTGGAACATCATCTCTTCAACGGCACGGAACTGGCCTCTTCGGTGTTCGCCGGCCTGTTCGCACGCGTCGAGTCGGCGCACGGCAACCGGCTGGGCCTGCCCACGCCGCAGATGTATGCGAACTTCGCCAACGATCGCGGTCCGCTGCACGACTTCGCCCCGTACAGCAACCCGTATTACAACTACAACTGCCCGACGCCCGGCTGGAATGCGTGCTCCGGCTGGGGCAGCCTCGACGTCGGCAAGTTCAACGACTACGTGACGAGGTATTGGGGCCAGTAACCCCTCGCACGCGAGCGCCTCGCGGACCGAGGCGCTCGCTATCGCCTCCCTCAGGCGAGCGAGGTGTTTGCTCCATGCGAACCGGCGATGGCATCGGGGCATAATCGGCGAGTCCACAGAAGCCGACGAGGTGACGACAGTGCGATGGTTCAGCAGCACAGCTAAGCGAGCGACAGGCGTATTGATGTGGTTGCTGCTGGTGGCGACGACCGCCGCGGCAGCGAAGGAGACTGGCCCGCTGGAGTGGCGCGATGCGATGAATGCCTTCGCCGCGCAGGACCAGGCTCATCCGCCGCCGCAGCACGGCGTGCTGTTCATCGGCAGCTCGTCGATCAACTTCTGGCATTCGCTCGCCGAGGATTTTCCCGGCGTGCCGGTGATCAATCGAGGCTTCGGCGGCTCGGCCATCGAAGACAGTACGTATTACGTCGACCGCATCGTGACGCCGTACCACCCGCGCCTGATCGTGATGTACGCGGGGGACAACGACATCTACGAAGGCCATTCGGCTACACGGGTGGCGGATGACTTCAAGGCCTTCGTGGCGCGCGTGCGCAAGGATCTGCCCGAGGTGCCGATCGTGTACATCTCGATCAAGCCCAGCGTGGCGCGCTGGTCGCTGTGGCCGGCGATGCAGGACGCGAACGGCCTGATCCGCGACTGGGTGGCGACGCAACGCGGCGTCCGCTTCGTCGACATCGCGCCACCGATGCTGGACGCCCAGGGCAAGCCGCGCCCCGAGCTGTTCCGCGACGATGGGCTGCACATGCAGCCGGCCGGATATGCGTTGTGGATTCGCGCGCTGAAGCCGGTGCTGGCTTCTTATGGCTTTCCCGTGAAGGAGCCGGCCGCGGCCGCTCCTTGAGGCGCCCGGGTCGGGGTGAGCCGGAGCGAACCCCGACCCGCGTGCTCAGTACACGTTGGCGCGGGCCTGCACGAAGGCGAAGAAGAACACGGCATCCGGGTCGTTGCGCACGGCCTGCAGTTCCCGGCGCATGCCCGCCACGGTGGTTTCATCCACCTTGCCGCCGGCCAGCAGGGGTTCGGCGGCCGACAGCAGCAGTTCCTCCCAGAATTCGATCATGTGCTTGCGCCGGCCGGGCTGGCGGTTGTCCAGGTGGAAGGTTTTCACCTCGGTCTGCACGTCGTGGTAGCCGCCGGCGAGCAGCAGATTGCCGAGCTTCGCGCCGATGAAGGGATCGCCACCGGAGTCGTACTGGTGGTCGTTGAACGCCATCCAGTAGCGCAGCAGGTGGGGCGAGTACGGATCGAGAAAGAATGACGAATTCAGTACTTCGGTCACGTAGATCGTCGCGCCGGGGCTCAGTACGCGCCGCACTTCGCTCAGGACGCGCGCCGGACTGGGCATGTGTTCGAGCACCCAGCACAGGTAGGCCGCGTCGAAGCTGCGCTCGCCGAAGGGCAGGTCGGTGGCGTCCGCCTGCCTGAGCGCATAACGCGAGGCGCACCAGGCCGTGGCGGCCAGATTGCGTTCGGCCGCGGCCAGTTGGGCCGGCGAACGGTCCACGCCGGTTACATGCAATTGCGGAAAACGCCGCAGCAGAATCTCGGTCTGTGCACCGACACCGCAGCCAACCTCGAGCAGCCGCGTCGCGTCGCTCAGATCGATCCGGCTGAACAGGCTGGTCTCGAACATCCGCGCCTGCCGCATGAGGCGGGCCTGCTCCTCGGTCGAGAAGCCATGGATATACGGAAAGTCGCCGGTGGTGTCGGTGGCCATGGCGAGGCCTTCGCGTCGGGGACGGGAGAACAGCTTAGGCTTCGCTCGCCACTGGCTCAATCAGCCGATGGGAAGCGCGCGGATGACGCAAGTATTCATTACGGCGGCGACGGCCATCTCGGTGGAGCGCCGCGTAAAGCCCGACATCGGGCTGCCGGCCTTCAGGCCGCCAGTTCGAGGCCGCTTTCCAACGCCTGGAAGTACTCGCGCGTCAGCCTGAGCTGGTCCTGCGCGCTCTCGGCCCGGTTCACCACGTCGCGGAAGGCTGCGTTCTCCGGGCGATCCTTGGCATACCAGCCTAGGTGCTTGCGCGCGATGCGCACGCCGGACTGCTCGCCATAGAAGGCGTACAGGTGTTCCAGATGGGAGAGCAGAATCGTGGCGACCTCGGCCGGTCCCGGCTCGGGCAGGCGTTCGCCCGTGGCCAGGTAATGGGCGATCTCGCGGAAAATCCACGGGCGTCCCTGGGCGCCGCGGCCAACCATCACCGCGTCCGCGCCGGTCGCGTCGAGCACGTGTTTCGCTCGCTCGGGCGTGGTCACGTCGCCGTTGGCGAATACGGGAATGCGCACCGCGGCTTTCACCGCAGCGATGGTCTCGTACTCCGCTTCGCCTTCGTACTTGTCGGCGCGCGTGCGGCCGTGCACCGCCAGCGCGGCGATGCCGGCGTCTTCGGCGATGCGCGCGATGGTGAGCGCGTTGCGGTTCTGGCGGTCCCAGCCGGTGCGGATCTTCAGGGTGACCGGGACGTCCACCGCATCCACCACCGCCTTGACGATGCGCGCCACGAGCGGTTCGTCCTGCAACAGGGCCGAGCCGGACCAGACGTTGCACACCTTCTTTGCGGGGCAGCCCATGTTGATGTCGACGATCTGCGCGCCGTTGTCCGCGTTGTAGCGGGCGGCCTCGGCCAGCATGCCCGGGTCGTAGCCGGCAATCTGCACGCTGACCGGCTCCGGCTCGCCGGCGTGATCCATGCGGCGCAGCGACTTGCGCGTCTGCCACAAGCGCGGATCGGCGGTGGTCATCTCGGACACGGCCAAGCCCGCGCCCAACCGTTTGCACAGCAGGCGGAAAGGCTTGTCGGTGACCCCTGCCATGGGCGCGAGCACCACGGGCGGGTCGATGCGGTAGGGGCCGATCTGCATCCGGCCATTTTAGCCGGGAGAGGCCCCGGCGGTCAGAAATCCACCGACGCCTGCACAAAGAACGTGCGCGGCTGGCCGACGTACAGGCCATTGTTGTTGTCGGTGGAACGGGTGAAATAGCGCCGGTCGAATAGGTTCTTCACGCCCAGGCCGAGCTTCAGATAAGACAGCGCCGGTCCGAAGCGGTATTCCCCGCGCAGGTTCCAGGTGGTCCAGCCGGGGATGTCGCCGTAGTCGCCGGCGGGCGTGCCGACGGTGATGTACCGGGCGGGTCGGGTGGGGTCGAAACTGGGCGAGCCGGGGGAGTGCTGGCGCGATTGCGTGAACGCGTCGAGGTTCACCGTCCACGGGCCACGCTCGTAGCGCACGCCGGCGTTGGCGGTTCGGCGGGAATAGAACGGCAGGTCGCGGCCGGCAAACGAGCCGTAATCGTAGGTGGCCTTGGTATACGTGAAGGTGCCCCAGAGGGTGAACCCGCGCAGGCCCGGCGCGAATGCGCCGGCGTCCAGATGCATGGCGGTTTCCAGGCCGCGATGGGTAGTGGCGCCGAGATTGGTCCAGCCGTCGTGCGAATCGGCGACGCCGGGAATCTTGCCCACCAGCTGCAACTCGCGATCGAAGTTGATCCGGAATACCGTGGCTTCGGCGCCCCAGGCTCCATCGTCATAGCGCGTGCCGGCTTCGTAGGTGCGCGCGGTTTCGGGCGCTAGGCCGGTGGCGAACTGGTTGTCGGCATTCTTCTGGCCGATTTGGAAATACTGCAGGCTGCCGAAGGAAGTTTCGGCATTGGCATAGAGTTTCCAGCGCTCGGACAGGTGATAGATCACATTGAGCGAGGGCAGCGGCTTGGAGTACTTCTCGCGGCGGTAAGTCGGGCCCTTCACGACCACCGTGGCGTCCGGCAGCGCGCGCCACCAGGTGTCGATCCGCTCGTAGCGCAGCCCTGGCGTGACGGTCCACGATCCTGCATGGATGGTGTCGTCCAGGTAGAGCGCATGCGCCTGGGTGCTACCGACGTTGTTGCCGGTGCGCACGTACGCGCCGTTGTACGGCGCGCTGTCGAACGGTGTGTAGTACAGCGGCGAGTCGTACTTGTTGTTGCGCAGCGTGCGCTCGTGCATGGCCTCGTCGAGATAGCGGTAACCCACGCCGATCTCGTGCGTCCAATCGCCCAGATCGAACAGCTGCGAGTAGCGCGGCTCGATCGCGAAGGTGTGGTAGTTGCGCGGGTAAGCGTTGAGCTGGTGCGTATAAACGCCGGTCTTGGCGTTCTGTGTGATCGTCTCGATGTGACTGCCGCGGAAGCTGTCCGTGTAGTACGTCTGCACTTCGAAACTGCGGGTATCGTCGGCGTGGCTGTACTTCAGCACCGCATCCTTGCGCAGGCCGCGGAAGTCGTCGAACGGACGGCGCGACTGGAATGGATCGGCATCGTAGTCCGCCTGGCTGAGGCCGCCCGGCATACCGGCCTGACCGCGGTAGTAGTGCAGGCTGCCGCTGAGCGTGTCGGTGTCGCTGAAGCGGTAGCGTGCTTTGAGCATGACGTCGTCGATGCTGGTGTTGTTCTGGTGCGCTCGGTAGCCCGGGCCCTTGGTGCCCGAGTAGAGCAGGGCCACGCCCAGCCCCTGGGCGCTGGTGCCGCCGACGAAGGCATGGCTCTGGGTCTGGATACCGCCGTGCGCGCTGCCCTGCAACATCACGCCAGCGCTGCCGCCGAAGTGCTCCGGGATCTCGCGCGTGACGAAGTTGATGATGCCGCCCACGTTCTGGGGCCCGAAGCGCACCGAGCCGCCGCCGCGCACGACGTCCACGGCCTCGAGGTTGGCCACTGCCATCGGCATCATCGATACCTGCGGTTGGCCATAAGGCGCTACGGCGACGGGCACGCCGTCCAGCAGGATGGTCGAGCGCGGCGAGAGGCGTGCGGCCAGTCCGCGGACGCCGACGTTCAGCGAAACGTCGCTGCCGCCGGTACCGTTGCTTTCCTGGACCTGCACGCCGGGAATCCGGCGCAGGATGTCGCGTACCTGGGTGGGGGCTGCTTCCGCGATCTGCTCCCGGCGGATCGTCGTGCGAGCGCCGGGATGGTTCTGCACGTCCTGTGCCGTGGCGTCGCCCAGCCAGTCGCCGGTCACGCGGACGGCGTCGAGATTCTTGGCTTGTTTCTCGTCCGCCGCGGCGTCGCTGGCGTGAGCGGAAGCGGCGCCGGCCAGGAGGGCCAGGGCGATGGCGTGGGAAAGGCGGGGCATGGGACTGTGGCGGCCGTCAAAAGCGGGCATCTTAAATGAGAATAATTCTCACCACAAATTCTTACGGTCCACCTGAGGGTTCCGAATGCAGGCGGCGATCCAGGAGCGGTCGCCAGCTCGGGAGTGGCGTTGCGCCATAGAAAAAGCCGCGCGGTTGCCCGCGCGGCTTTGGTTTCGCCGGGATGCGGACCGTCAGTGCGCGGCGCGCGAGGCCGCCGCGTTGACGGCCGCGGGATCGTGCTTGTGCTTGAACAGGAAGACGAACAGCACCGCCACCACCAGCGAGTAGAGCGAGAAGGCTGTCCAGATGCCCTGCCAGTTCTTGCCGCCGTCGGCATGGGTAAAGAAGGCATCGATCATCCAGCCGCTGACCGAGCTGCCGAGCACCGCGCCGATGCCGTTGGTCATCAGCATGAACAGGCCCTGCGCACTGGCCCGGATGGACGGATCGGCCTGGCCTTCCACGAACAGCGAGCCCGAAATATTGAAGAAGTCGAAGGCCATGCCGTACACGATGCACGAGAGCACGATCATCCACAGCCCCGCGCCCGGGTCGCCATAGGCGAACAGGCCGAAGCGCAGTGTCCAGGCCAGCATGCTGATCAGCATCACTGTCTTGATGCCGAAGCGCTTGAGGAAGAAAGGAATGGCCAGAATGAACAAGGTCTCGGAGATCTGCGAGATGGACATGATGATGGCCGGGTAGCGCACTGCCACCAGGTCCTTGTACGCATCCATCTTGGCGAAGTCGTGCAGGAAGGTATCGCCGTAGGCGTTGGTCAGCTGCAAGGCCGCGCCGAGCAGCATGGCGAAGATGAAAAAGATCGCCATCTGCGCGTTGCGGAACAGCGCGAACGAAGTTAGCCCCAGCGTGTCCAGCAGCGACTGGTTCTCCCGGCGTTCGAATCGCGGCGGGCACTTGGGCAGGCTAAATGCGTACAGCCCCAGCAGCAGCGCGGCGCCGCCGGCGACGTGGAACTGGCCCTCGGTGGTCTCCAGGTGCAGCAGGCTCACCGTCCACAGCGCGGCGATGAACCCCACCGTCCCCCATACGCGGATGGGTGGAAACACGGTGACGATGTCCTCGCCGCCGCTCTTGAGCGCGTTGTAGGCCACCGCGATCGAGAGCGAGATGGTGGGCATGTAGAACATCATGTTCACCAGCATCACCCAGAACATGAGGCCGGGCGATTGGATGGTCGGCACGACGAACAGCATGATCGCGCCGCCGATGTGCATCAGGCCGTAGAGCTTTTCCGCGTTGATCCACTTGTCGGCGATCACGCCGGCGATGGACGGCATGAACAGCGAGGCGATGCCCATGGTGGAAAAGATCGCGCCGAACTGCGTACCCGGCCAATGCTTGTTCTGGAACCAGTACGCGCCGATGGTCAGCAGCCAGGACCCCCACACGAAGAACTGCAGGAAGTACATGATGACGAGGCGGAGTTTGATGCTCATCGGGCGTTCTTGGGTCCTGTAATCGTGGATGTCGCGGCGCCGTGCATCGGGCGCACGGCCGGCGGGGCAGCCAGCGGCGCTGGCGCTGCCCGTTCGGCAAGCTCGGTGATCCCCCGCGGGCGGCCATGGACTGCTTGCAGATCCGGCCAAACGTCTGTCAGCGTAGAGGAATCGGCGCAGCCGGGACAAGTTGCGCAGCCGCAAAAAAACGGTGTCCTGCCCTGATCGGGAGCATCCCCATGAGCCTGTTCCTCACCATCGCCGCCATTCATCTGATCGCCCTGGCCAGCCCCGGGCCGGATTTCTTCTTCGTCTCGCAGACCGCGGTCAGCCGCACGCGCCGGCAGGCGCTGTTCGGCGTCATCGGCATCACCCTGGGCGTGGTGGTGTGGTCGGCGCTGGCTCTGTTGGGGCTGCAGCTCCTGCTGCACAAGCTCGCCTGGCTTTCCCGGCTGATCGCGGTGGCGGGCGGCGTCTACCTGGCCTGGATGGGCGTGAAGATGCTGCGGGGCGCCTGGAACGCGCCCTCCGGCGGCGGTACGCAAGCAACCGTGGTGGAGCGCAGCGACTTGGCCACGCTACGTACCGGCCTGCTGACCAATCTGGCCAATCCGAAGGCGGTGGTCTACTTCGGCTCGGTGTTCTCGGCTTTCGTGGGCGACGGCGTCAGCGCCGCCGCACGCTGGGGCCTGTGGGGCATGATCATCGCGCTAACCTTCTTGTGGTTCTCGATGGTGGCCGCGTTCTTCGCGCTGCCGGCGATGCGGCGCGGCTATCTGCGGCTCTCGCGGTGGATCGACGGCCTGGCCGGCGCGGTGTTCGTGCTGTTCGGCTTGCATCTGGTGTTTGGCCGGCGCGGTCACTGAGCGGGCTGCCTATAGGGCCGGCGGGGTCGGCGGCGTCGCGGGAACCGTGCCTGCCTCGCGCAGCAGCACGTGGCGCCGCCACAGGAAGCACACGGCTCCGATAGGAAATGCGACGTTGACGAACCAGGAGCTGTAGGCGCTGCCGAACGTAGAAGCGCTGAGAAGCAGGAACGAGAGTGGCTGAACGCTCAGTTCGCCCGTGCTCCAATTGATGCTCACCGTGAAGACACCGATCAGGGTGAAGAGGGCCCACAACCATTTGCGTTTGAGGGACGCCATGCGTATGCAGGCGACGAAGGCGTACACGCAGAACAGCGGCACGGCGATGGCCATGAGCAGGAATGCCCAGTGCCGGAATCCCTTCCCGGACAGGGTGAACGCGTTGGTTTCCTCCAACGAGTGGGTAAGCGGCCGGGCATGGATGCCCGCGACTTCGAGGCGGTCCGGCTGTTTCATCAGCACGATATTGGCGACCACCCACGAACTCGGGAATTCGTACTCGTAGGTGAGTTCGTACTGCGTCTTTAACGGGCTGCCGTTGCGGCTCATGCTCCGCGTGTAGGCACCGACCACCTTTACCGATTTGGGATCACCCTTGGGGAATTGCGCCGCCAGCTCTGCCAGCTGCTTGTCGATCTCCGGCGTCCGGAGCGCTGGAGCCATGGCCTCCTTGACCGAGGCGTATTCGCCGGCGCGCAGTTCGGCGATCACCTTCTGCGCGTAGGCTGATTCGGCCTTAGGCGTGAATTTGTCGATCAAGGCCTGCTGGTCGCAGGCGGCCAATAAGAAACCGGCCAAGGCCAGCAGTAGAAGCCGGAAGCGCATGGTTTTTCCCCTGTCGATCGCGGCGCTGGCCGCGGCATGAAGGGTTTTATATATCAGCCCATGGCCGTCTGCCGACAGTGGACGGTCACGAGTGTCTTCTGTCTACGGCAATAATTTGCCCGGATTGAGAATACCGTCAGGATCGAAAGCGGCCTTCACGCCGCGCATCAGCCCCAGCGTGGCCGGTTCCAGCGCCAGAGGCATGAACTCGCGTTTTACCAGGCCGATGCCATGCTCGCCGGACAGTGTCCCCTCCAGCCGTATCACCAAAGCGAATACTTCGGCGAGGCAGGCATGGGCGCGCTCGCGCTCGGCATCGTCGCGGGGCAGCAGATTCACGTGCAGGTTGCCGTTGCCGGCGTGGCCGAAGCTGACGATCAGCACATCGTGCTTCGCGGCCAGCGCCTTAATACCATCCACCAGCTCTGGCAGACGGCTGACCGGGACGACCACGTCCTCGTTGATCTTGTTCGGTGAGATGGTGCGCTGAGCCGGTGACAGCGCCTTGCGGGCGGACCACAGCGCCTGGGTTTCCTCGGCGGTCTGCGCCACTTCCAGGCTTTCCAGGCCGTCGCCCCGCGCAGCGCGCCATACCGCTTCGACGGCGCCGGGCAGAGTGTCCGGCTCGCCGTCCACTTCGATCATCAGCATGGCGCCGGCGACGGGCACGCTGTCTCCGCCGTGGTCGCGGGCGAGTTTCAACGCGACGTCGTCGATGAACTCCAGCGCGCATGGCGTCACCGGCTGGGCCATGATGCGCGCCACCGCATGCGCGGCAGCGCTGACGTTCCGATACGTGGCGCGCAAGGTGCGCAGGCCGCTGGGTTTCGGGGTGAGCTTGAGCGTGGCCTCGGTGATCAACGCCAACGTGCCTTCCGAGCCGATCAGCAGGCGGGTGAGGTCATAGCCGGTGGAACCCTTGCTGGTATAGGTGCCGCAGCGGAAGCCTTCGCCGGTTCCGGCTACCGCGCGTAGCCCCAGAGTGTTTTCGCGAGGGCTACCGTATTTCACGGTGCGTGGGCCGGCGGAGTTACAGGCAAGATTGCCGCCGATGCTGCACCAGGGCGACGACGTGGGATCGGGTGGCCAAAAAAAGCCATGCGGCTTCAGTGCCTGCTGCAGATCGCCATTGAGCACGCCGGGCTCGACCACGGCTAGGCGATTGTCGGGATCGATGCGCAGGATGCGGTTCATCCGCTCGAAGCTGGCCACCACGCCGCCGGCGACCGGCACGGTGGCGCCCGTGGTGTTGGTGCCGCGCCCACGCGCGATGAGCGGGACGCGATGCTCACGGCAAGCTTGGACCAGCGCTTCCACCTGCTCGTGCGCGGTGGGAAACACCACGGCATCGGGCAATGCGTTGCGGCGGGAGTTGTCGTAGGCGTAGGCAAGGCGTTCGGCCTCACCCAGCGAGAGAGCGTCGCCGGGAAAGGTGGCGCGCAGGGTATCGGAGAGGGCGGCGGGCAGCGTCATGCGCCCAGTCTAGCGCCGACGCTGCCCCCAGGCCCCAGGCCCCAGGCCCCGAGGTCCTCAGACCTTGAGGGTGGGAATGTCCACTTTGGGCAACAGGCGAGAGGTGAAGTAGCCATCCTTGTAATAGCGGATCTTCTCGCACATCACCGGATGCGGGATGCCCTCGTAAAGGAACACTTCCTTCTCCATGCCCATCGCCTTCAGCTCCTGCGGAAGCATCAGCGCCCGACGTTCCTCCGACTCGCTGCGCGACCGGTCGCCGCCCTTGCCGCGCGTGACATTCTCCTTGCGCACGGTGGTATAGCCGAGCATTTCCGAGTAGTCATTCGCGTCCTGCTGCTCGCGCGGCGCGTAGACGATCTGCAGTGCGTGGTTGGTAATGAGCGTGCGGGCTACTTCCTTGCCATAGACGGCATCCAGCTGCGCCACGCTCTGGATGATCGGAAGCAACCGGATGTTGTAGCCGGCCATGTAGGAGACCGCCGAGGCGATGATGTCCACCCTGCCGATGGAGGTGAATTCGTCCATCAGCAGCAGGCACTGGTGCTTGAGTGCCTTGTTGTTCTGCGGCAGCTCCTTGGTGTTCTGGTTGATGAGCTGACTGAAGAACAGGTTCACGATCAGCCGGCTCTCCGCCAGCTTGTTCGGCTGGATGCCGATGTAGATGGTCATGCGCTTCTTGCGCACATCGGTGAGCAGGAAATCGTCGTCGCTGGTAGCTGCGTCCAGCACCGGATTGATCCAGGCGTTCAACGGTTCCTTGAAGCTGCCCAGGATGGACGCGAAGGTCTCGTTCGCCTGCGACAGCAGGTTGGCGAAGGCCGATTGCGCGTTGCTGCTGAGGAACGGCTGCTGCGACATCCACTGGTAGAGCTGGCGGATGTCCGAGCCGTCGCCGGAAGAGAGGCGGTACACCGCGCCCAGCGTCGGCTTGTCGCGCAACACCACCGGCAGTCCCTTCTGCTCGTCGTGGTCCCACTTCTCGAAGAGGTACAAAGTGAAGGCCATGAACGCATTGCGCGCCTGGCTCACCCAGAACTTCTGGTCGTCCGAACCGTCGGGGTAAAGCATCGCCGCGATGCTCATCAGGTCGGACACGCGGAAAGCCGGATCCTTCGACACGTAGCTCAGGGGATTCCAGCGATGCGAACGGCGGTCCTCGGCGAACGGATTGAACAGGTAGATCTCGTGCCCCTGGCCCGCGCGCCAACCGGACGTCAGCTCATAGTTCTCCTGCTTGATGTCCAGCACCACCATCGATTCCTGGTAGTCGAGCAGGTTGGGAATCACCACGCCCACGCCCTTGCCCGAGCGAGTCGGCGCAGCCAGGATCACGAACTGCTGGCCGCTCAGCCGTACGAGGTCGCCTTTGTACTTGCCCACCAGAATGCCGTTCGGGGACGACTTGAGCATGCCCGCCTGACGCAGATCGCCGCCCGTGGCGAAGCGGGCGTCGCCGTGCATGGAGGGTTTTTTGTTTCTGGCGATGAGATAGAGCGGCACCAGCCATAGCAGGATCGGCAGGCCAAGGCCGATATAGCCCGCCAACTTGATGCGATCGGCGTAGGGTTGGTACTGCGGGAGGTGCAGCGCCATCACATAGTGGTAGTAGCTATCCCATGACAGCGGAAAATCCACCCTCAACAGCAACCGCACCAGCCAGCCGGAAAGGAACACGCCGCCGACGATGGCGACCAGCAGCAAACTGACGGCCCAGAACCATTTTGTCTTACTCATGAGAACCCTACTTGCATCCATTGCTCCGAAGCGCGGTGCTTCGGCCCCTGTTTTCTCACCTGGCCGCGACGAGCCGACCCAGTGCGAGCACCGGGCCATTCCTGGCCTGCCGCGACCTCCATTCCTGCGGTCGTCCGCCTAGTGTAAACGGGTTTCGGCGACAGATCGGATGACCTCGTTGGCGTGAACGGAGGAGCGGGATTTAGGCACCGAGGTAGGGCGTTTGGCCCGACTGGATGTTCGGCTGCTGGTTGGGCGGCGTCGCCTGCTGCTTCTGCATGGCCACGGTCTCCCAGTGGGCGCTGCTGTGCTCGACCGGCGTATTTGCCGCCTCCTGCGTCGGGACTTCGGCCACGCGCTTGAAAGGGGATCGAATGTCCCCCTGCACCGCATAAGCCTTGCTGCCATCCTCACTGAGAACCACTTGATCAATCCGCTCCAGCCCGGCCTTACGTGCGGCCACCACCAGCGCGCCCGCCAAGTTATCGCTGTGTTGATCAGGCGCGCGTTGGCGCGAGGCATCGAGGGTATGGATCGCATTACGCGCCTGCTCGAACAGGGCATGATCCGGATGCCCGGGCTGGTCCAGATGAGTGGGAGCATTCGGCCGCGTACGATGCCATTCACTGGGATGGGTGAGCGTATGGATAGCGTGGGAGGCGCGATCGCCGAAGGCTTCCAGCTTTTCTTCCACGTCCTGGACCATATGGCTCACCGCGCCGCCGATCGCATGCGCGCCTTCGGAGACCTTTTCACCCACCTCATGCGCTACGGTCTCGGTGCCGTGTACGATGGCGCGCGGCACTTCCCATGGCGCGGAAAGTACCGTGCGAATGTCGCGCACATCCTCCCTGTAGCGGTCGATCATGCCCTTGTGTTCCTGATACAGGGCCACGTTCTCGGGGCTGACGATGGAGTGGCCGAGAAGTTTGTTGTCGGGTACGAAATTGTCGATAGCGTGCGCGCTGAAGTCGGTGGCTTCGATCGGATTGCGTGGGCTGAGCAGGCCGCTGTCGTCGCGATAGCCCGCCTTGCTCAAGGTCTCGATGTCCTGCGGCGCGGCATAGATACGCACTTCTCCGAAGTGCGGGCTGCCAGCGCTGACTATGTCGCCGGCACGGATATGGTCGATGACCTGATGACCGCCTTCCGGTAGGCCGTAGAGTAGTCCCGCGGCACCGTAGGCATTGAAGGTCTCACCCTTGAGGTTCAGTCGGGCGGCGGTCAGTTCGGCCAAGGTACCGCCGAGCGAATGCCCTGTGACGGTGACGTCATAGGGTACGCCCAGCTGTTCCGACTGCTGACGCGCTTTCTCCATGACTCGTTGCGTGAACGCCGTAGCATCCGGCGCCTGAGCATTAAGGCCGGTCAGCACCATGCCTGCATCGGTGCCGCCATCTTGCAGCAGTTCGCGGTCAAACTCCGAGCCGCGATGGGCAACCACGATTTCCCCGGTATCCACTCGCTGATACGCCGTGCCCTGGTAGCCGGTCTTCGGATCGTCAGTGTGATCGAAAATGCGGTAGGTGACGCCGCCGAGCTCGATCGTCTGATTGACCTGCCGATCTTGGTAGGCGTCGCGCGCAAGCAACGCGTAATCGGTAGTGCTGTTCGTACTCATGGGGCCGTCTCCCTGGCCGTCAGCGTCATCGAGAAGATGTCGGTGCGCGTGATGGGCTTGAATAGCGCACGATTGGGCGTGCCGAAGGCAGTGCGTTCCTCGCTGCTGTTGAAGTAGTCGCTGCGCACGAAATAGGTGGGCACGGGTTTCTGTGCCAGCAGCTCGCGGGAATCCATGGCTGGTGAAAACTCTACGCCTTTGATGCGCAGCGTGGCCCAGACGGTGTTGACCGACCAGTGACAGACGCCCATGCCGTAATAGTCTTCGTCCTGCAGCAGGTCGATGTAGAGCGTGCCTTTGTATTCATGGTCGTTCACGCGGACGAACTCGATCGGGACGTTTCGTTCTGGCGTGAGCGTGGCGCCGCTGATCGGCGTCGCCGGCACGCATCGCTCGTTCTGTACCTTGTAATGCACCGTTCCGGTAATGGAGTCGAACGGTCCTGGTGCGCCGTCGATGCTCAGCGTGAGCTCGTAGCGCCTTTGCGGATGGGGATTCTGCTTGACGTCTGGGGTCTTCATGGGCGAACCGAAGGCAGTGGTGGACGTTAGCGCCAGGAGCAAGGAGAAGCCCATCCTGGTTCTGGTCGACATGGCATGTCCCTGCGGAAGGGTTCGGGCCTGCCCATTGCGCAGACAGGCCCGGAACTTCCGTTAGATGGAGATGCTGGGGCCCGTCTGCACGGGTGCCGGTTGCTGCTGCTTCTGTTGTTGATCCTGCGCGTGCTGGGCCGGCCTAGTGGCCTGTTCCAGAGCGGCTGTGCTTTTCTCCAGCGGTGTGTTCACGGCCTGTGCTGTGTCGACATCGGCCACGCGCTTGAAGGGTGAGTTGAGATCGCCCTGCACGGCATAAGCACGCTTGGCGTCGTCGCTAAGGACCGCGTGGTCAATGCGTTGCAACCCTTCCTCGCGCGCACGCACCGCCAACGAGCCGGCGAGCTGGCCGCTCTGATGGTTCGGTACCCGCTGATGGGCGGCGTCGAGGCGGTGAACGGCGTCGAGAGCTTGCTTGTAAAGGGCGTGCTCGGGATGCGAAGGGCTATCCAGAAGCATGGGTGTCCTGACCTGGTCCGGCGCATGCCCAGTGTGCTTCTGCTGCTGCAGCTGATGGCGGACGGCTTCCATAGTCTTGGGACCGGCGACGCCGTCGGGTTCCAGATGGTTGTCGCGCTGGAACTTGCGCAATGCGTCGTCGGTGAGGCCGCCGAACTTTCCGTCGGGATGCAGCGGAGCTTCGCGGGATGGGTAGCCTAGCTTGGCGAGGTCTTGCTGGAGACTCATCACGTCGCCGCCGCGGGCGCCTTTGTAGAGGTGCTCTTCGCGGTGCGAATCATGTTGTTGAACAGCCGGCGCGGTGGCGTGATGCGTGGGTTGAGGGTGGCGACGGTGCCCGGGCGTCGGCGCCTCCGGAATGTCTACCTTTTCATGTCCGTGCAAGGGTTGGTGGACCTGGAACTCGGGTTTGGCGCGAAGAGCACCGACGATCTGGAAGTCGCCCCCGTTCCAGTAGCCCTTCTGACCGCCGATCTCGCCCATGGCCTTGGTCAGCGCAGGTCCGGTGCTGACCTGGGAGCCATAGAACTCGATGTTCCCTTTGTCGTCGTAGCCTTTGAAGATGCCAACGTGCCGGCCGTGGCTGCTGTTGAACATGAGGATGTCGCCGGGTTGCAGGGGGCCGGGCGTTTTGCGCGCTTCTTCCGCCGGCACGACGTCGAAGTGCTGTTTGGCGTAGTTGGTGACCTTCGATCCCTCGAACAGCTGGGATGTCGAGAACGGACTATCGCCGACGTCATAACCGGCGTTTTTCAATCCCCGCCAGACGAGCGACGAGCAGTCGACGCCGTACAAGCCGTCTTTGTCCAGATCCTGTTCCGTGCGGCTGCTGTCGGTATGTCGGTTCGGGGATTGATTGTCCAAACGCATGTCGCCGCGGCCATACTCGTACTTGCGGCCCTCCAGCTCAAAATGGCGATAAGCCTCATCTAGGATTTCGCGACCCATATAAAAGCCTCCGTGTGGTCGTTACAGAAAAGGCTGCTCAAAGTCCGTTGGAAAATTCTTCCAGTTGTGAAGCGCTCACCCAGCCGGCAGCACAATCCACGTATTGCCCTTTCTCCAGCCGGCATTTCCCTTGAGGGACCGGCCCCGCCCATTCCACCTGCGGCGTTCCCGGATTACCGCAGATCTCCTTGCCTTTGCAGGCTTTGACGGATTCCGCAGGAATGGCCGTAACGTAGTACCAGACAGCCTCATCCACCTTTGCCTTGCGTGCGTCGGCCGCCAGGCAGACGAGCTGCGCCTCGCGAAGTTTCGCCACCGGCTTGGCGGGGAAGGGCTCGAAGGCGCTCCGCAGCGTCACACCCTTCTCGTCATCGCTGTAGACACGGCCGTAGAAGCCTTCGCCGCTGCAACCTTGCGTGTAGACGCTGATCTGGTACTCCCCCGCGGTGCATTCCGGCGACCAATCCTTTCGCTTCTGAGTACAGGCAATGCCCGGTAGATCGGCGACGGAGAGGGGTAGGGCGGCATGCATGGCGAAGCCTGTCGAAGACGCCATGGCAGGATCCGCGTTAACCATCGAACTCGCCGCGGGTGCCGCTATCCCTATGTGAGGAGGAACGCTGTCTGCAGCACTTGTCGAAGCTGTCTGGGCGGGCTTGGCCTTTCCGGAGGGTGCGGGCAATTTGTCATTCGATGCCGGACTGCTGCATGCGGTCAGCAGCAAGCACGGCAGAAGGCGAAGGAGATGGCGGATGCGAACCATGTGGCGTACTCCTGGCGATCGGACGAACGACGGTGCAGTGGTTTGGACTGAGTAGTAGATAAGGGCGGCGGTTTCGGGAGCCACTCCGCTCCAACGGTAATTTCCAGGGGACTTTGCGCAGTCGATGAAATATCCCGGCAAGACATTGGCCGGCCGGGATGGGATGCATCACCGTTGCGGTGTCACCTGAGCCTGCTGTTGTGGTGCCTCTGGCGAGAGCCCGCCCGCGGGCTGCTGCTGCCCGAGCCGCTGCATCTCGAGGCTGCTCTGCTCCAGCGACGTATTCACAGCTTGTTGCGTCGGCACCTCCGCCATCCGTTTGTGCGGCGAGTTCAGATCGCCTTGCACGGCATAGATGCGGCTACCATCCTCACTCATCACTACGTGGTCGATGCGAGTGAGGCCGGCGCGCTGGGCTGCGACGGCCACGGAGCCGGCAACGTTCTGGCTGATCTGGTCAGGCGTGCGCTGCCGCTCCACATCGATCTTGTGCACGCCGTCGAGCGCCTGCTTGAACACGCCATGCGCAGGGTGCTCCGCATCGCCAAGATGTTGTGCGGCATGCTGCGCCTGCATTTTCAGCTCGCGATTGAGCGCGGCCTGCGTCTGTGGGCCCACCTGGCCATCGAGCTTGAGGCCATGATCCTGTTGAAAAGCCTTGATCACCGCCTCAGTCTGCGGACCGAATTGCTTGTCCGCGCTCACGTCGTAGCCGAGCCTGTGAAGCTCTTCCTGCAACTTGCCGACGGCCTTGCCGTGAGCGCCCTGCTTTAGCACATCCGCTGCGGTGTCTTGCATGAGGTCCGGCGTGTGCTTGCTGGGCGCACGCTGCATCAGTTGATCCAGTCCATCACGGTTGCGCGTGATGTCGTGCATGTAGTCGTAGTTGCTGGTGCCATTGCTGTCGCGCATCACGCGGCCGCCGGTGGCGGCCGCGACGGCGCCGCCGTAGCCTGCGATATGGCGCGCCTTGAGGAAGCCGGCAATTTTCTCCGGCTTGTCTTCCTCATGTAGCACGCCGTTCTTAACCGCTTGCTGGTAAGCCTTGCTGCTGTTGATCCGGAAGGCGTCGTCCTGCAGCTCGGCGGAGGCCTTGTACTTCTCCAGGCTCAGTCCGTGCTTCCAGTTCGAAGGGTCGTTGAGGAATTCGGTCATGTGGCCCTTCGATGCCCATGCCCATTCGCTGCGGTAGCCCTTCATGGCTTCTTGCAGCTTTTCCTTGTCGATATATCCGGCGTCCGCCAGCCAGCCTGCTCCGGCCTGGTAACGGCCGACATAGCCTTGCTTGTTGGCCACGCTGAGATTGCCGCCGCCACTTTCCGTCATGGTGACGGAAGCAATCAGTCGGCGGGTCATCGCGTCGTCCAAGCCGGCGATGTTGCCCTGGTGGTATGCCTGCGCAGTGGCCACTGCGTGCTCTCGTCTATCAGCCATTGCTTACTCCTTAGTGGATGACGATGCTGGTCGGGTTTTGGGTGGAGGTTTAAGTTTCCTTACAGCGCATGGCCTCCATCCGCTGCGCTGGTTTGTTCCGATAGAACACGAACGTGGTGTTGCCGGGGCCTTGGTTGCCGCCGTCGTCGTCGACATAAGCCTCGGCGAAGATCGGCGCCATATGGGGCCCGAGCGTGATCTGATAGAAGGCGTTCTGCTGGGTGTTGGCGGAGGTGGTGCCGAAGTCGAGCTCGCAGGACCCGCCAATGGGCCTGATCACGGTGTCGCCGGTGAACTGACGCTGCAGGATTTCCTGATAGTTTTCGCTGGGATAGAACTTCACCAGCGCGATTGACTGCACCGTCTTGGCATCGCCATTGAGCGTGACGCCGACATGGCCCTCATTGTCTCGCTTGGTGCCGGCCTCCTCGCCGACCTTGCCATCCGGTACGTCGACCATGCCGAAACCCGATAGCAGCAGGCTGCCGCTGCGGGAGCGCGACATGTCGGGACCCGTCGCGTCGGGGTTGTCCAGCGGCTGCGCGTCGCGCCACGTCACGCCATGCACGGCATCGAAAGCCTGCCACGCGGCGGCGGTAGGCGCGGCGAACACGCCTAGAAGGTTCTGCAGGGGAGACATGTCACTCTTTCCTTGAGTTTCGGCTTGGACGGGCGGCGCGGCAGCCGTTGCCGCGGCTTTCGGGACCGACGACGCGGTGGATACGTCGGAAGGCTGGGGCGAGCCGCATGCGCTCAGCGAGGCGAGCAGGGCGGTCAACAGGAGCTTGCGGCGGCTCATGGTGTTGTGTCCTTTCTCATCCAGTCGCGAAAGCCGCGGCGTGATCCATTCGAAGGCCTTTTCCTGGCCCAGGCCGTTCCCGGCCCCATGCAAGAGTCAGCGGCGTATTGGAGCCGCTTCGAGATGCCAGGGCAAGTGCAGTTGGCAAGGCCCTTTCAAGATTACGGCGAGACGATCCTGGTGTAAGTAGGCGATCGCCTACAAAGAAAAAAGCGAAGAGGTCGTCCTGGCCGGCGTGGCCGGCCAGGATAGGAGGCGCAGGGAGTGGCCCTTGCCGGTGCCAGATGCATCATCGGCTCGCGCGACTGGCCGGCCGCAATGTGGTAACCCCTGAGTCAGGATTCAGAGCATGCCCCCTAAACGTGCACGCGGCCGACGCGCATGTCCCCATCAGGGGAAATAGCCCCACTCCGTGATAATGGTGTTGAGGATGGCGAGGTTGGTAGCCACCTGAGCCCCGGGGCACGTCATCAGGAAAGCCCTGCGCGCGGCAGCGGTAGCCCCGCTATCGAATTCCGGGTCCCATATTTGGATGGCGTGGAAGGCTGCGATCGGGGCGGCGCATGCAGGCCCTCCGGTAGCGCCCACGCCGGAGATGCCGGCCATGCATACATAGACCGAGCACGGGTCGGTAGCTTGAGCGTGCACGGGAGCAACAGCTAGTCCGGTTGTGCTGATGGCAAGGGCGGCGAGTAGTGTGCGTGGGTTCATGGCGTGACTCCTGTCGTATCCGTGGGTGTATTACTGAAAGGCTTGGAAGAAAAAGCTCGATCAAACGGTCAGCACGTGAGAGCTGCTTGGACATACGCTGGTCATGGTCCAGGCCCCTGCAAAAGGAGGCAACGGCAACCAGCATGCGCGTGCTGGACCGACCTGATAGCCATAGGTGCAGAACACGAAGGGGTCATTTCGCGGTATGGCGCGACCGATGTCTGGGCACTGGCAGGCAGGGTGAAGCCCAGGAGAAGCAAGACCGTCCATGACTTCTTCATTGGTTTGATCCTTGCGGAAAAGGCTAGATCACTGCGTCTTTTATCCGTTTTATCCATTGCTCATGTGCTAACTGATAGGCACAGAGGGAATCAGCGAAGCCACTGATTGGATTGCATGACGTAAATCAATGGGTGGTTCGGGGGATTGCAGTTAGCATACCGGTATCCGCATCTGTGACAGCTCCTCCTTGTCGATCAGCAAATTTCCTGGCTTGGGGAGCTTGCAGCTGTTATGAGATCGATTGCCGGTAGCTCGGATCTGGTAAGCACGCAAAAACCCCATTTTTGCCCCAGGGGTATCCTCCTGCTGGGCGGCCCTGGACTTGCATAATGAACGCCGAGATTCGCAGCGCTAGAACACATGACTGCCGGACGGATGGCGCCCCATAAATTAGCGAATAAGCTCGGGCGGGCTGCAGTTGGAGTAAAAAACCTTGCAGTTTTTATCCGCCGATTTGCACTGCTTCATGCTCTTCTCGACCGCCTCACTTTCTGAGTTGCCGTCTTGAACATTAAATAAATTGTCGCCCAATACCATCGCCATGCATCCATTGGCGTTGGATATCTGGATCTTGCAGTCACTTCCGCCTTTGGCTCTGCAATCATCCAACGCCTGTTTTTCCGCAGCAGACCGACTGACCATTCCTGACGACGCGCCCAAGGTCCCTGTATTCGCGTCCGTTGCCAGCGCTTCCCATCGATCAGCCCATTTCATGGTTTGTGCGGCTTGCTGCTGCTGTTGGTTTGGCTGCTGATAGCTGGGATCTGGCAGGCATGTAAACACCCCATTGCCGCTCCAGGCATAGGTTCCGGCTGGACAGCCCTGGGCATGCACTATGCTCGTAACTTGCAGCATTAGTACAAGCATCCCAAGTGAGGTTTCTTCTGGGCGAAACAAGTTGATCTCGCAGCATTAGTTTGGTTATTTCGCAATGACGAGGTGCTTATTAATAGGGCGTTCTGAGTCGTTGCTACTGAAGGCTTGTTACTTAATCTGCTCCGCCATGCTGCAGGCGGTGTAGTACACATGGCAATTCGGGTCTCCGGAGCTGACACAGGTTTTCATGCCTTTCTGAGCGGCAATTTCCGTCGTCATGCCTGTGGACAGGTTGTAGCCCTTATCGCTTACTACCATCGCCACGCACTGATTGCTGTACCAAATGTCGAGCTTGCAGTTTGAACCTCCTCCTCGCTGCTTGCACTCGGCCATTGCAGCATTCACAGCGGCGTCCTTACTTGCCATGCCGGTTGCGGTACCGAAAATGCCGGCAGGCTCGTAGGTAGCCACGGCGCCCCACCTTTCGGCCCACTTCACCTGGGGAGGAGGTGGTCCGGGTGGTGGCTGGTAGCTCGGATCGGCACCACAAACGCTCAAGTCTGTACCAGTTCCGTAAGGAATTGTGCCGGGTGGACAAGCCATCTGCGCGTGCGCAGTTATGAGGCAAGGCAGCATGAAGAGAGCCAGCAGCGCTAGGGTGTATTTGAGGTGCTCCCTACTCTTGGATTCGATCATGTGTCTTGCCTCTTGACTATGTCTTGCTGCACCTGAGTGGGTAATGCTGCGGCATACGTGCGAGTCCCGGCGTTCGCGCTACCGAATCCGCCTGTACCGCTTTGTTGGCCACTATTGGAACCGCCGCCTGAATGATTTAAGGGAGGGGGGGGGCTATACCCGCCATATCCACCTTGCATCAGCTGCCCTTGTGGATTCATGCGTCCGCTATATCCACCGCTGACCGCTGGTTGGAACATAAAGTTACCTAGCGTGCCGTTGAACATCATGCCGGCCATCGGCGGACTGGAAATAATTAATACTGTCATCAGGAGACCCACTCCCCCCTGCTGCAAAGCCTGGCTATTGAAGCCTTCCGACGACAGGTTGGTGATGGTCAGAATGGCTTGTGATGACCACAGCGCCATAGCCGTGTTGATCGTGGCCTTAAGTGCTATGGCCACGACAGCATTGAGTACCGCCATCGAGAATAGGGTGCTTATGGCGAACATGACCCATCGCTTGAACAAGTCCTTCGTCTGGTCAAAGATCAGGCAAAGTATGAACAGTGGTGCTAAGCCTACGATCAGCGCCATCGCTACCTGATAGAGCAGAAGCATCGCGCCGGCCGTCATGGCAGGACCTGCGGTGCCAAGCGTGGCCACTAGCAGGGAACGCGCTTTCTCGTTGGCTGTATTGGCATCCCCATAGGGAACCTGCACCGAATCGATCGCTGCATTCGCCAGCTGCGTATAAGCAAGGTTCGTGTCGATGGTCTCAGTCATCGAGGAGGACGAGCCATTAACCATGTAATTGATGGCGTTGCTCATGTCCGTCGTGATGAACGTACGCACGTCGTTGTTGACCAGAGATACCGTAGTCGCGAAGAACACCACGAGCGAGATCCGGATCATATGGCTGACCATGGTCATGGCCGGCTCGCGCGACTGGCCCGTGACCAGTCGGTAGCCCTGGAGGAACACCCATAGCGTGACCAACATCAGCGCGAAGTAGCTGATCCATTGCACGGTGTTCTGCACCATGTTCTGGCTCAGCTGGTCGATTTGTCCGCGCATCCAGCCGTAGATCAGCCGGAAATAAGCGTAGTCAGCAAGATTGGTAGGGCTCATGGCATCCGTGCTCCGGTACGGAGTAACCCCAAGCCCGTGGCCGAGCAAGGGGCGTTATAGCGATCTGCGTTCATCGACGATCCGGTCGACATCAGGGCTGCGGGAAGGCGGCGGCAAATGCACCGGCTTGGATGATCTGGCCGGCTAGGGCTGCGGGACCGGTGGCATTGCTGCCCTTCAGTGCAATGTTGGCGAGCAACGATTGCTGATTCTGCAACGCAGTAATGGTCGCATCGACGGCCCGCAGGTGCTGCTCGACATTGGCCATTTCAGCGGAAAGTGCGGTCTGGGTCTGGCTGGTCTGATTCTGCAATGCTTCGCGGTTGCCGATCGCATTGCTGACAGCGCCAATCAATTGGTCGGCCGTATCGTTCAGCTGCTTGAGGCCGGCGAAGTAGTCATTCATGTGATTGAGCATCTTCGCGACCGTGTTGTACTTATCCACTTGAAGCGCCGTGATCTTGGCGCAGATGGTTCGCTGCTGGGTCACGATCTGACCATCGATAATCGAGCTGTCCATGCCGAGCATGTTCATGGCCGAGCCTATGATCGAACTCGAGCCGGGGCATGCTTGCGCCACCTGCCCGGCGACGTCGGTTATTAATGGAAGCTGATTGTTGACCTGCAGCACGTTGAGGTTGAGGCTCTTGAGCGTCGTCAGCATTGACTCATACTGGGTCACCATCTGCGTGTACTGCTGCAGCAGCTGCGCCAGCTGACTGGCCTGGCCTTTCTCATTGCTTGTGAGCAGCGTGGTATCGGTGACCAGCACCTGTGCATGGGCCTGGCCGGTCGCGAAGAATAGGACAACGAAAGCAGCGCATGCTCCAGCGAGCCTGTGCAGCATGCGACGAAAGTTCGTGTGGCTCATGTTGGACTCCTTATTCCCTAAAGATGGATATTTCCTTGGCGCGATCCGGTTAGCTAGCTGCCCGGCGTAGCGTCGGGGAGGATTCTTGCTTCTGCTTACCGCTGCCCTTGCGCTGTTCATAAAACGTGGCCAGCCACTGCTCCGGCTTGAGCGCATCGATCGACACTCCCTCTGCCTGGGCACGTTCTTCTAGGACGCGGTGCATGATGTCGATATTGTCGGTCGATGCGGAGATCACCGAGAGTGCGTCGTCCAGGCCACGCAAGTTCAATTGGCATACCGCCGAAGCGTGTCCCTGTTTGACCAGGAAGCAACGCGAGCGCTCATCCAGGCTCACCACGACGCGATACTCGGCGTCGGTCAGCTTCAGGCCTTCGACGTAATCCTCACGGCTCGCATTGGGATTCGGCAAGAGAATCATGGTGGCGGTCTGCTCGATCAGGGCTGCAGCGATATCGCTAGCGAGTGCATCTTCCGGGCTCTGCGTGGCGAAGATGCCCAGGCCGTTCTGCTTACGGATGGTCTTCTGTTTGTTCTTAGCGAATTCTTTAAGGCCGCCGGCACCGTCCAGAATTTTCCAGAACTCATCCATTACGTAGATGAGCGGGCGACCGTCGATCAGTTCCTCCAGGCGATGCAGCAGGTAGTTGATCACCGGCGCGCGCACTTCTGGGTTATCGATCAGGTCCGTGTAGTCAAAGCCGATGATTGGCGCTTTCTTAAGATCGATCGTGTCCACCGGGTTGTCGAACACCCAGCCCAGAGAGTGGCCGGCGGTCCACTTGCGCATACGGATGAACAGACCATCGTCGCCCATGTTCGGAAGGCTCTTCTGGAAGTTGGTCATGCTACGCAGGTGTGGCGGAGTGTCGAGAATATTCTCGACCGCGCGGTGGATGTCCTCCTCCTCGCGCGAACTATAGACACCTTTGCCCGCCAGCACTTTGACCAGATCGGCGAGGAACTGCACGTTGGCTTCGTTGCGCTCGCACTGGAACGGGTTGAAGCCCGTCGGCTGGCCATTCTCCAGTGCGAGGTAGTTGCCGCCACAGGCGCGCACGAAGATCTCGGCGCCCCGATCCTTGTCGAAGAAGAAGATGGTTGGCGTGGGCTTGAGTTTCTGCACCTGGCTGAGCAGGAAATTGATCAATGCAGTCTTACCCGTACCTGATTTGCCGATCACCATGGTGTTGGCGATGGCTTTCTCTCCCAGCGAATTCTCGCCCGGATGGGTGGCATGGAAGTTGAAATAATAGGGCTGGCCATTGGTCGTCTGTAGCGTGGTAACGGCATCGCCCCACGGGTTGTTGGCCTTCTTGCCTGTGGCGAAGTTGTGGAGCGGTGCCAGACCCAAGAAATTAAGCGAGCTAACATTGGCCAGGCGGGTGCGGTACTTCCAGTTGCCAGGGAATTGCGCATAGAAGGCAGCGGTTACCGCCAGGTCCTCCTTGACGGATACAAAGCCGGCGTTGGACAGCTCGGCGCGAGTGGCGGCCAACTGCTGCGAGAGCTGCTCCTGGCTCGGGGCGTACACAGCCAGAGAGAAATGGTACTCGCCCAGCACGAAATTGCCGGAGGCGAGCTGGTCCATCGCATGGTCCATTTCGATAATCTGGCTGACTGCCTTGTCGCCAGAGGAAATCATCATGCCTTTGGTGCGCTCCAATGCTTTCAGCGCAGCCTGGCGTCCCATGGGGCTGAACGAGTGCGTGATGACGTATTCGAAATCCAGATATTTCAGGCCATTGAGGATGCCTGGATAGGTACCGTCGGGGTATTCCTTGACGTTGAGAATGGCCCCGAAGTGATTAACGCCGTTTGGCGTGGTCAGCACAAAATCGCCGCTTTTGGCAGAGAAACGCTGGCGGCTGACCGGCAGGTAGGCCGGCACCGGCGCGGCGAGCACGGGCACGGGTTCGTCGATGCGATTGAGTAGATAACCGAACAGCTCCAGCGTTTCGGAGAACACCTGCCCGTTCTTGGCCTCATACATGCCGAGGCGGCTAGGTGCATAGTCTTTCAGTACAGCTTCAACGTTGCTGGCCAATTCGTTGACCGTGGCTACGGCGTGGGCCTGTTCGGCTTCGAGCTGACTGATGTCGGAGCTCTTTTCCGCCAGTCGCTTGCCCTCAGCCACGGGGCGGTAGATGAGGGTCAGGTACAGCTCGTTCTGCATCAGCTTCTGCGATGAAAGCGCATTGAAGTATGCGTCGGACATCTGCTGGTTGAAGATCTGGCTGAACTTGCTGTGGTCACCGAGCCGTCGGCGACGGCGCACGTCGTGCACCCAAAAGGCTACGTTGGTGAAATCGGGCGCGCGCAGGGTTTGCAGAAGGCGATTGAAGCTGTTGTGCCGGTGCTCCAGATCCCACTCCTCACGTCCGACAAAGGGTAGGCCTTCCAGGCGCCACGTCATCATGAAGTCGCCCCCCGTGGTCTTGACCACAGTGGGTGAGACATGGCTTGAGAGTGGGATGAAAGCGCTGATAGGTGCGTCGGGCGTGAACATGGTCGTGGCCAGTTGGTGGTACAGCTGAAAGCGTGGATCCGTCGATCGATGAATTGGTGCCGGTACTAATAGTCAAGCGCCTTACCTGGCAATGCTCGCGCGACGTACTCGGTACGTCGCACGAGTGCGCACCGCCGTTACTTCCTCTTTGCGCCAGGTTCGCGGTAGCTGTTGGGGGTGAACGCCCACATGCCGTCATGCATCTGCTGGTTCCTGATACGTGTGCGGAACTGCAGCCGTAGGCCGAGCAGACGAAAGATCATTTCGTCGCGCTTGGCCATGTGCCGCATCACCATGATGACCGGCGGGATCAGCAGCAGGAAAAGGATGTGGAAGTACATTGCCATCAGCATGCAGCCGCCAGCGCCCATGAAGAAGGGCACATAAGGCACCCCCATGAACATGGGGGGGCGAGTGCAACCGCGAAAGAGCGCGTTTTTATGCATAGTGCTGCAGGAACTGCGCGGCGGAGTGCAGGTGATCCATCAACATGGTGGTGTTGAGCGAGGTGGGCGTGCAAGAGCTGCTGCTGCCCGAGCCACCGATGACCATCTTGGCAATCTGTGCCGCAGCGCCGATGAGCACACCGCCGATCAGGGCGGGGGCCACTTCGGAAATGCGCTTGTGCGCGAAGGCGATCTGGTAACCGGAGAAGATGATGGCAATGGTGACGACGATGATAGAAGCCGCGTTGAGCAGCGTATTGACCGTATTCAGCACACCGCAGATGTTGGACGTGGCATCTTCGGCGCCAGCGACGCCAGGAAGAACGACGGCGGCCGTCATGGCCATGACGATGGCGCGGTTGAACATCTGCTTGCGCTGATCGGCGGAGGTGACAAAGGGTTTGATTGCCATGATGGACTTCCTTTTCGGACGATTGAGCGTTGAAGTAATGGGCCTGTGGTTCAGTTGCGTGCTGCTTCTGTCACATCGCCCAGTTTGCGGTGGTGCTTGGGTGCATGCCGGAACGGTTCCGGCGGCTCGGTCGAAGAAACGGTGTAATTCGTGCGATAACGCTCCTCCCTCATCTCATCGGCGCGGGCCAGTGTCAGAACACGAATGCGTCGTCCCGTCCCTGTAGCCGCAAATCGGCCTGGTCAGAGGTGGGGCGGGCTGCTGCAGTACTTTGTTGCGCGGTGGATATGCTGTCGTTCGGCCCGCGTACCTGTGGGACGAAAACCTCGTTGGACGCCTGCGACGCTGCCGATTGGTTGCCGGCCAAAGCGAGCGCTGCAGCAGCAGGAGATGCTTGCGTAGTTATGGATGGCGCGGCGGGCATCGAGGTAGACACCCGGGGCTGGGCCGACTCGCTCGGGGTGAAGCTCTGCGCGATGTTCGTCACCAGCGCGCTGCCCACGGCGTCGAGAACCTGGCTGCGCATGCTGACTCGGTACTGTTCCGAGCTCATGGGGACGGGCTTGGAGGCCCGTACCATTTGCACGGGAATGGGTTGCGCTGGAAGGGCTGACGATGACGCGGAGCGATTGATCGAGTCGTAGATCTTCTGCACGTAACCGTCGTCGTAACCCTTTGTAAAGTTACCCGAGTAGTAGCAGCTGAAAGACTTGCCCCAGTCGCCGCCGGATTGCGCATAGCACTGCGCGAGAATGCGCGATCCTGCGACGAGATTGGAGCACGTGTCGAACGCCTTGTCGTAAGAATCCAGACCGTATTTTGCCAAGTTGTATCGATTGACTTGTGCTACGCCCAGGGAAAAGTTGTAGCCCTGGCTTTCCAGCATACGCACGGTGGCGACGGCCTCGTCGAGGTTCTGCGGCTGCCTTTCCAAGCGGGCGCCGACTACACCAATGGCGTAGGGGTTGCTGCCTGATTCCACATTGACCACATGCTGCATGACCTCGGCTGGTACGGCGAGGTTAGGGCAACTTGGCATGTCGGGTACGAAAGGCATACGTGTCCCCTCAGTTCCCGCCGCCATCGAGATGGCGGCTCGGATTGAAGTCGATGCCCGTGATGTAGCGACGCCCTGCGTGGGCCTTGATATGGACCACAATGTCGATGGTCATCATCAGCAGGCGTTTGATAGTTGAGAACTCGAGCCCCGAACCCTCGCTTGACGCTTTGACCATCAGCGCCAATTGGTCCCAGGTCTGCTCCGTGCTTCCGGCGTGGCAGCTGGTGATGGAGCCAGGGTGGCCTGAAGCGCAATTACGAATGAAGTAAAACGATTCATCGCCGCGCAACTCGGCCAGGATGATCCGATCGGGCTTCATTCGCAGGCATGCTTCCATACAGCTCTTCGCTGTGACATTGCTTGCGCTCTGCCCGCCCTTGGAATAGAGCAGATGCACCACGTTCGGCTGCTCTATGAAAAGTTCGCGCGCATCCTCGATAGTTACTAGCCGCTCATTGTGCGGGATATGGTGCACCAGCGACTTCATGAAGGTGGTCTTGCCGCTGCCGGTAGCGCCGGAGACCACGATGTTCTTCTTGTTGAGCACGGCCTGACGGAAGAAATCCGCGTAACGGCGTTCTGAGCGCAGCTGAAGCAGTTGGCGGTCAGGTTCACTGATACCGGCGGTGTCCTCGAGGATCTGCTCGAAGAAGCCGTCCTCCTGGTACTGCGCCAGAGTCTTGGTTTGCTTAGACGGCAGGCGGATGGTAATCGAGATACTGCCCGCTTCAACTGCAGGCGGGATGACGAACTGCGCGCGCTGTCCGGTCGGAAAGGTCAGCGACACCACCGGATCGACGTCGGTGATGCGCTGGCCAGTGTTGCTCTCATTCACTACCGCGGTGCAGAACTGCCGCGCACGGTCGAAGGTGAGCGAGGGCAACTCTACCTTCTGCCAGCGCCCGCCGGACTCCAGATACAGTTCGCCTGGGCGGTTGACGCAGATTTCCGTGACATCCGGAGAGGCCATGAACTCGCGGATTCCCAGCACCGTGTACTGGTAATCCAGGAAGTCGTTGGAGATATCGGCGATCGCGTCATCGAGCATGATTGTTTCTTCGTCCGTATCAGTAGCGAGCAAGCACGCCGGTGAAGTCCACGTCCTTGGCAACATAGATCGTTACCACGGTGCCCTGGTTGATCGTGACGGTGGCTGGCCGGTTGGCAGAACGGCGCACAGCTTGGTTGGCGAGATTCTGGATGGTCTGCGCGGTGTTGCTCTCGAACGGCTCCTGTACCGTGGTGCCGTTGGCGGATACCTGATTAGATTTAGGGCCGTGCTCTGCGGCTTCGTACTTGAACGCATCGCTGAGCAGGCTGATCAGCAGTGCGGAGCTGATGCGGCTTGCCCAATGGGCGTTGTAGTAGCCGGGATGGCCGGCACCACCGAGGTTGTCGATTCCGGGGCTGGCCATGGTCACGTCGATGCCAGTGGGTGTGACGATACGGTCCCAGATTACAGCGACGCGCGGACCGTTGGGTTCCTGGTCGTACTTGCCGAGCACTTTCGAGCCCTTGGGCAGCAATAGATGCTTGCCGTTGAACGAATACACCGGCTCGGTGACGATGCAGGAGGTGAACCCGGGAATGTCAGTGATGATGTGGGTTTCTAGTACGCATCGGATATAGGTGCCGCGCAGCATCAGGTGGTCTGGATGAATCAGCGGCTGTGCGTTGGAGACATCCGGGAGTTCCTTCCGGCCCGAATACGCGGTATTCGCCGGCATCCGGTACTGGTTAGTTCCATCGTCCATCCCGTACCCCGGCATGCCTGGGGGGCCGAAGGGAGCAGGCATCGCTCCGCCACCCATGCCACCCATGCCGCCGGGGGCGGCGATGGCGCCATCGGCGCCGGTGCTGGCCGATCCATTAGCGGCGGCGATTCGGCGGTCCACCAGCGAGGGCGCGTGCGGTTCCTGGCGCACATTCTGCTGTTGGGACGTGGGCCTCGGCAGTGGCGCCAGCGGGATCGGTTGCGCTTGCTGGACTACAGGCTGGACCTGACGCGGCGGAGGTGGCAGCGGTGGCGGCGCGTTCGGCGCCTCTGGCACGCTGACGGTTTCTTCCTTCTGCGGTTTGGGCTGATTGGCGTTGCGCGAACCGGCAGAGAAGAACACCCATAGCACACCGAATACCAGCAGCGCGGCGAGCGCTACGAGCATCATCATTGCGTTGCGGTTGGCGCGACGTGCATCGCCCGACTTGAGTTGCGGGGCACCCGCATCCAGATCGGGTGCGGTCTGTTGTTGATAGTGTTGGGCGGCATAGGGATTCGCGCCACCTTCTTCTTTGGGGGGGACGCCCTGTCCGGGGCCGCCGTTACCGGGCTGTTGATTCTCGTACGAGTTCATTTGGCGGTGTTCCTGCGCAAGCCCACGACGTTGTCGCCATGGCGGATGACCAAGAAGGGGTAAGTGCCGTGGACTACGATGGTGTTGCCTTCCACGGTTGTGTTGACCACGGCATCCTCGCCGTGCTCCTTCTCCCGCATGTACACGGCGGGAAAGTTCCCAGTGGGGAACTTGGTCAGATCGCTCATCTTGATATATGTGAACTGCCCGTCGTCGTAGACGTTGACGGGAACAAGCCATGGCGCTGTGCGGCCGCGCATGGCGAAGTCGTAGTTGAAATTGTAGCTGCGGCCTTTGACCAGATCGGTACTGAGTTCCGGCGTATCGGCGATTTTGGTCGCTTGGCTCGTGAAGGATGTGTCTGCCGGATAGTTGAATGCGATTTTGTACTGAACGCCCTTGGTTCGCGCCTGCTCCAAAGTTTTCCAGTCGGTCGCAACCACTTTTAGTTCAAAGATGTAAGAGTGGGTCGCCGTGCGGATCATAAGATTCGTATCCACATCAACATTTTTCGGTTTGATGTAGAACACATTGTCGCGGCGAGACAGGTCCCAGCCATTGCTGAAGCCCGTGCTGTAGTCGAGGATCTTTTCGTTAGGACTTAGCTCGATCTGCGTAGTGATGCCTAGGCCCGTCCGTACCTGATATACGCGATCCGGCTGGTACTCGTATTGCTGCACTGCCTGTGCGAAGGCGCCGCGTGGGGCAACGGCTGCAAGGCACAGCACAAGGCCCAGCGTGATTTGACTGATGCGGTTCATTAGCGGCGCCCTCCTTGCGGCGCGTAGTTGCTCGGCGCAGCGGCGGCTGCCGGCGCGCGCGCTGGCATCTGCGCGGAAGGTTGAACTTGTGAAGGAGCGGCTCGCGACTGCGTCGGCACGGATATCGGCACACCGGTTTCGGACATGGGAGGCTGAGACGGCAAACTTGGTTGCGTGGTTTCACCGGTACCCGTTTCGGAAGGTGGCATTGCCTCAGTGGGCTGTGTCGTGGCTTCACCTTCGCCTTGTTGGGACGGGGCGGGAATTTCTTCCGGTGGTGCGGTGGCGTAGTCGTTATCTACACGGTAGCTTGTGACCTGGAAGCCAAGCGGATTCTCGATGCGATACTTCTCATCCATCTTAAGGTTTGGCTTGTAAGTAAATTCGAGTGTCGCGATCTTGCTGTCCAGTGGACGGCTGATGCCGTTTACTTTGTCGAAAAGGCTGCGCTGAAAGCGTACGGTCGCGCCCTTAGGTGCGGTATTGGGGCCGCCGCCAATTAGTACGGTGCTGAGGATCTTCACGCGGATGGCCGTATTGCGGCCATAAAGCTTGTAAGGGCTGCTCGGATTGTTGCCCGCGTAGAGCGAGGTATAAGCGGCCGCCACATTTGGAGACGACATCGTAAGGACTGTGGTCCAGTCCCGCAGGTTCATCATGGCGACATCGTACGATTCGCGAGCGAGCACGAAATGAGCGATGTTGCTGCGATTGAGTGCCTCGCTGCTGCTGATGCGGTTGTCGAGAAAGTCTTGATTGAGGCGTGCGACAGTACTCGTGCCTGTATAGGCATCAGCCATGACGATGTATGGGACTTTTTCCTTCAGCGGCAGCATGTAGAAGTAGCCGCCGGCGAGGATGAGAGACATCAGAACCGCCGCGAAAGCAATCCACCACGCGCGCCGTTCGCTACGTCTGGCGAGATCCGCGACAGTCACCTCATAGTTGACCGACTTGGCGACGGCCTCGTCGATTTTCTTGCTAGAAGTTCGCTTGAGCATTAGTGCGAGCCCGGATGATTGATCACAACGTGGGTCCTTGTCGTTTTCATTTGGCGCTGCCCGAGGGTTCCGCCGATGCCGCACCGGTTGCATCCGCCGGGACCGGGGACTGCGCCGTCTCCGCGTGCACGGCACTAGCGGAGCGCACCAGAATCTGGCGGTTATCGGCCGTGATGAAGACGTCTTGCGATGCATAGATCGTATTAAGCCTCGTCACCGCGTCCTGTATGTCCGTGGTCTGCACCTGCGATACAGCCTTATACAGCGTGAAATCGGACGGCAGCTCGTACGTGAGAAGCACACCGGAATCCTTCGCCCAACGAGTCAGCATGCTCTTGAGCGTCCCGTCCATCGGAGATGCGTAGTAGGCGTAGTTCTTAGCGAGTGGAATCTCCGTCGGCGCATCCTGAAAGCGGTTGACGGGTTTCCAGCGTCCGCCGAAGTCCTTGGCGGGTGGCGTGCCGCATCCGGCGAGCGCCAGGGTGGCTATCAGCGAGGTGCCCATCAGGGCCCGTTTGAAGAAATCCTTTTTCACGTCGTACCCACAAGTTGTATGGAAAACAGCCGATGTCGGAGCGGAGATCCGTTTCCCGGGCATGACACGGCCCGTGAGCGGACGCACCGGTGCGCCGGCGCCAGCCGGCGTCGGAGGTCAGAGCAAGCGAAGAAGCATTGGTGCGCGAGAACGCGCCGGGGTCCCCGAAGGTCCGGTGCGGAGGCTGGCGGTGATCCCGCCTTTGTTCCCCTGTCGCGCTGCGGCGATGGCGGGCGACGTGAGCGCCCGCGAAGTGATGTGCATCGATTCCATTCAGACTCCCTGTCTAGTCTGGCTTCTTGCGACCGTCCCTTAAAACCTTTGCTGTGGGCGGTTTATGTGCGGCAAGCGCTCGTACTTGCAGTAAACCGCACATGAAACACCGGGGGCCAGACCCCGAGCGACAGATTGTGACGCAGTGCGCCTAAATTTGCCAACGCCATGTGTAGGTACGGCTTTTGCTAATCGTTTGAAACGATGTCGCAAACCAGTCATAAAACATGGAGTTGAGCGTTTAGACGTCTAAATTTTGCATTGCAAAAAATGATGCCGAATCGGGTTAAAGGTTGACAACCATCCCGGAAATGTCAACTGGCCTCGAATGCATTCCGCCACCAGGACATGCGCGCGTCGTCAACCGGGCCGTCATAGCAGACCACGTCGAATCGGCATGGTCGATGCGCATGCTGGGGGTGTGCGGATAGCCATAATTGAGCGGCGCTCACCAGCTTGGCCTGTTTGGATGCCGTGACGGAGCTCGCCGCGTCGCCATGCGTCGCACGCACGCGATGTCTCACTTCCACGAACACGACGGTCTCGCCCTGGCGCATGACCAGATCGAGCTCGCCGTGGCGGGTATAGAAGTTGCGCGCGAGCAAGGAAAGTCCGGCTCGCTGCAAAGCCTCGCAAGCGCGCTCTTCGAACAGGGCGCCGGTCGCGCGCATCAGCCCTGGCTTGGCTCGCTGGATGCGGGTGGGGATTGCACCGGTGCGCTGTCCATCTGCAGGCTGCCGTTGAGCGGATGGGCTACGCCGTCCTGGAACTTCGCCCAGACCAGCACTCGTCGCACCCGCCCGAACTGGTCGGCGGTGAGCTGGCCGCTGGCGCCCGGCAGATAGCTGCCGGTGTGTTCGCGCAGCCAATCGACGTAGGGCACCAGATTCCAGGCGTCCATGCCGAAGGCGAACAGCCGCGCGGCGGGACCGCGCGCGGCGGGGAGCTGGGTGGCGATCTCGCCGTGTTCCGGTAGGCCGGGCTGGGCGTCGAACAGCCAGGGGGCATCGCAGAACTCGACCCCTTCCAGGTCGTGGTTCGCTCCTGCGTCGTCGACGCCCGCGTAAACGTGCGACGTGGCGAACACCGGCAGATTCACGCGAGCCAGCCGCAGCTGGGGCAGCAGCAGGCGGGCCTGCTGTGGGCGCATGCTGATGAAGACGCCCGCGTCCTGGCCGGCATCGGTGGCGTTGAGTCCGGTGATCAGCGAGGCGTAGTTGACGCTGTTCCCATTGAGCGTCGCCATGCCGGCGACTTTGCCGCCCCGGGCTTCCAGCTCTGCCTTGAAGGCATTGGCGGCGCGCTGTCCGTAGTCTTCGCTGGTCACCACTACGTAGGCCGCGTGCAACCCGCGTTCGACCATATGATCGGCCGCCTGGGCTCCTTCGGTTTCAGGAAGCAGGCCGAATTCCGCGACGCCGCTGGCGGGCAGGCTCTTGTCGTCAGGGTGATTGAGGGCAAGCAACGGTACCGGCAGTTGGGCTTGCCCGAACAATGCGGAGACCTCTCCGCGGGTGAGCGGACCGACGATCAGCTTGGCGCCGTCGCTGACCGCCTGCTGGTATGCCTTGACGGCGCCGGCAGCCGTGCCGCCGCTGTCATACACCTTGATCGGTGGGCGAGGCGCGCGGTTGCGGGCCGCGTCGGCATAGGCCGCGAAGAAGCCTTCGCGAATCGCCATGCCGGCTGCGGCGAAACTGCCGCTCGCCGGCAGCAGGAGCGCGACGCGCTCGGGCATCTTGTAGCCCTCGCGGACATTGGCGTCCTGGCCCGGCATCATGGTGCCGACCTGCTGTTCCAACGTGGGTTGCGGCCGTGCGACGGCGACGCCCAACTGGCTGAGTGCCTCGTTGATCCAGGGCAGCATGCGATCGCCCTGCTGCATGGCCGAAGCGCGCTGCTTCAGGGGCTCGACTCCAAGCTTGGTGAGCTGGGTCAGGATCTGCTTGCGGTTCTGGGTCTGGTCCAGTCCCGTCAGCCTATCGTCCATTTCCACGCGGCTGCGAGCCGCGCCCCAGACGTCTCCGGTGGCATCCATCGCATTGGCGCGCAGCTCGAGCATGCGCAGCTGCAGGCGGCCAGGCACAGCGACGCCCGGTTGCGTCACCAGCTGCAGTGCGCGGTGCGGATCGTTCTGTTTCAGTGCGGACTCGGCCTGCAGCAGGTCGAGGCGGACGGGTTCGTCGCCCGCCAGGCGCGTGCGCTTGACGGAGGAAAGAAAGGGCGCGGCCTGCTCGAGACGGCCTTCCTGGCGATAGGCCTCGGCGGCAAGCAGGCGGTAATGATCGGCATAGGCGGGGGAGTTCTGCGCCAGGGCGAGATAGGCCTGTGCGGCTTGGTCGAAGCGGCCTTCGCGCGCCATGGCGGCGGCGTTTTCCTCAGCCGAAACCTCGGCGGGAGTGCGCGTCGCGCTCGGCGGTACGCAACCGCTGAGCGCCAGCGAGATCATCAGGCCGAAGCCTGCGGCGCGAATCAGGCGCATGGGGACGTCCTTGGATCTGTCGACACGATGAGCAGTTGGGCGATGATAGCCGATCGTATCGCCGGCTCATGCTCGAGGAACGCCGCCCATGTCTCACGTTCAGCCCGGTTGCCTCTGGGTGGTCGCCACGCCGATCGGTCATCGCGACGATATGTCCGTGCGCGCCGTCGACATCCTGCGCACGGTCGACGTGATTGCTTGCGAGGACACGCGGCACAGCCGGCCATTGCTGATACATCACAATGTCACCACGCCGCTCACCGCCTTGCACGAGCACAACGAGCGCGACGCCGTGGAGGCGCTGGTGCGTCGTCTGCTGGATGGCCAGTCCGTTGCGCTGATCTCCGATGCGGGTACGCCGCTGATCTCCGATCCGGGTTTCCGCCTGGTGCGAGCGGCCCGCGCGGCCGGCGTGCGCTGCGCTCCTGTGCCGGGCGCGTGCGCGGCCATTGCGGCGCTGTCGGTGTCGGGATTGCCGAGCGACCGGTTTGTCTTCGAAGGCTTTCTGCCGCCCAAGTCGGCGGCGCGGCGTGCACGCTTGCAGGAGTTAGCGGAAGACAGCCGAACACTCATCTTCTATGAGTCTTCCCATCGGGTCGCCGAGAGCCTGTCGGACATGCGCGATGTCTTCGGTGCCGAGCGCGAAGCGGTGCTGGCCCGGGAGCTGACCAAGCTGTTCGAAACCGTGTTGGGCGAGCCTTTGGTGTCGTTGGCCGCGCGCGTGGCGGCCGATCCGGACCAACAGCGAGGCGAGTGCGTGGTCCTGGTGCATGGCCGTCCCGAGCAAGCCGATGCTCGCGTGGCGGAGGGGCGCCGGATCTTCGCCATCCTGCGCGATGAAATGCCGCCCACCAAGGCTGCCAAGCTCGCCGCATCGATCAGTGGCGCGCCCAGGCGAGCG